>DASQPV010000021.1 GCA_035643775.1 Candidatus Angelobacter sp. | reverse complement strand
AGGCGAAGGTGGCGCTGGCCGCCATCAAGGGCGATCGAACACTGGCTCAGCTTGCGGAGCAGTTCGACATCCATCCCAATCAGATCACATCGTGGAAAGCCCAGCTCGAAGGCGGAGCTGCCGATGTTTTTGGTCCCGGTGGCGGCAAGGGAGCGGCGCAACCGACCGTGGACGTGAAGTCCTTGCACGCGAAGATCGGCGAGCTGACGCTGGAAAACGATTTTTTAGGGGGAGCGCTCACCAAGGCGGGATTGCTGAGCGCAAAGCGATGATTGACCGTGCGCACGATCTGCCGATCACAAAGCAGGCGAAGGTCCTGCGCATCAGCCGTGGCAGTGTCTACTACCTGCCGCGGCCGGTGTCGGCGACCGATCTGGAAGTTATGCGACGTCTCGACCGGCTGCATCTGGAGTTTCCCTTCGCCGGCTCGCGGATGTTGCGAGGCCTGCTGGTTGCCGAGGGGTGCAAGATCGGCCGTCGGCATGTCAAAACGCTGATGCGGCGGATGGGGATAGAAGCGCTCTACCGCCGTCCGCGCACCACGAAGCCGGAGCCCGGCCACAAGATCTACCCGTATCTGCTGCGCGGGATGGAGATCACGCGGCCGAACCAGGTGTGGGCGATGGACATCACCTACATTCCGATGGCACGTGGCTTCGTGTATCTGGCCGTCGTGCTCGATTGGTTCAGCCGTCGCGTGCTGTCGTGGCGGGTATCGATCACGATGGAGGCGGCATTCTGCGTCGAGACGCTGGAGGATGCTTTGGCTCGTCACGGCAAGCCGGAGATCTTCAATACGGACCAGGGCTCGCAGTTCACGGGCGAGGCCTTCACCGGCGTGCTCGCCGACAACGGCATTGCGATCAGCATGGACGGCAAGGGCGCTTGGCGCGACAACGTCTTCGTCGAACGGCTGTGGCGCACCGTCAAATATGAGGAGGTGTATCTGCAGGCCTACGACAGCGTCAGCGAGGCCCGTGCTTCGATCGGCCGTTACCTCGACTTCTATAATGGCCGGCGCCCACATTCGAGCCTTGACGGCACGACACCGGATCAAGCCTACTTCACCCCGCTGCCACTCCGCTTGGCAGCCTAACTTCGGCAGGCACTCCACTTATCGAGGCGGAAATTCTGTTCAGACAACCGGGGTCACTTCATTCTTCGTTGCACCAAAGCGGGTGCTAACGAACAATCACGTCGTGAGTGGGTGCACAAAAGACATTCAAGTGCGGTATCCAGACGGGAGGCCGTATACAGCAACAATATCCGGTCAAGACCCCAAAAATGATCTGGTTCTGCTGCATACCGATATGGACAATCTTTCGACAGCCGCCTTCGAAACTAGGCCACGGGTTGGCGACCAGGTGGCTACCTATGGCTTTCCCTACTC
>DASQPV010000020.1 GCA_035643775.1 Candidatus Angelobacter sp. | reverse complement strand
AAATTATCCGCCAGCCAGGCGCTGGATGCCGGATCACGTTTTGCCGGAACGCCGAGCGACTTTGTCGGGAATCCACAGTCGTGCTCTGTGAGGTATGTGGACGCCCTGCTGTTGACCGTAGCCCGCCCGGTTACGGTGGTGTGAAGATCAACTGTCCAACGTGTGGCAATTATTCGATTGCGGGGAGCGTCCGGGACAAGTTCCGACAGCTTTCATTGGATGAGCGCCGCAGGGATCTTGAGAGGGCCAAGGACCACGCATCGCTAGCCTGCATTTCTCACACCAATTAGGCGCATCGGGGCTCCGAATCAGCGAAAGTCGTTGTGCTGCAGCGACTTTGGCGATTGAAGGAAGGAGCCCCGATGCCGACAGAGTGTAGCGCAGAACACTTTGATTTTGGAACCGTTGAAGGCCGGGCTGTGGAAGCGGCGTTTGATGGCGGGTTGGTGAGCTCGGATGCGGGTGCTTTGCTTCTGGGCGCGACGGATCGGGCGATCGGACTGATCGATCGGTTTGCGGCGTGCTTTCACGACGAGCGGCGCGAGGACTTGATCGAGCACGAGGTTGCGACGCTGGTCGGTCAGCGGGTGTTCGGGATCGCGCTGGGTTACGAGGATCTCAACGACCACGACGAACTGCGCCACGATCCGCTGATGGCGGTGTTGGCGGGCAAGCTTGCGGCGCGGCGCGAGGATTGCGCGCCGGTGGCCGGCAAGTCGACGCTCAACCGGCTGGAGCTGAGCAAGCTTGAACCGACGCGCTATCACAAGATCAGCCACAATCCGGTGGCGATCAAGAACCTGCTGGTCGACCTGTTCGTGGAGGCGCACGCGCGGCCTCCCAAGCAGATCATCCTCGATCTCGATGCAACGGATGATCCGTTGCACGGCGAGCAGGAGGGGCGGTTCTTCCACGGCTACTACGACTGCTACTGCTATCTGCCGCTCTACGTGTTCTGCGGCCGTCACCTGCTGGTCGCCAAGCTGCGGAGCGCCGACATGGATGCGGCGGCCGGCGCGGTCGAGGAGGTGGCGCGCGTGATCGCGCGCATCCGCGCCCGCTGGCCGCGGACACGCATTCTGTTGCGCGCGGACAGCGGCTTCGCGCGGGAGGACCTGATGGCCTGGTGCGAGGGCAACGGCGTCGACTTCCTGTTCGGGCTGGCGCGCAACGAGCGGCTGGTCGCCGAGATTGCGACCGAGCTTGATCTCGTCGCCGCCAAGAGCCGGCGCAGCGGCCGGCCGGAGCGCCGCTTCAAGACCTTCATGTGGACGACGCGCCGGACCTGGAGCCGCCGGCGCCGGGTCGTCGCCAAGGCCGAGTGGACGAAGGGGGAAGCCAATCCGCGCTTCGTGGTCACCTCGCTGCGGCGGGACGAGTGCAAGGCCAAGTATCTTTACGAGAAGGTCTACTGCGCCCGCGGCGAGATGGAGAACCGGATCAAGGAGTGCCAGCTCGACCTCTATGCGGATCGCACCTCGGCCGCCACAATGCGGGCCAACCAGCTGCGCCTGTGGTTCTACTCAATGGCCTATGTGCTGCTCTGCGCCCTGCGCCGCATCGGGCTGCGCGATAGCGACTTCGCCAACGCCACCTGCGGCACCATCCGTCTCAAGCTGCTCAAGATCGGAGCGCTCGTGCGCGTCAGCGTCCGCCGCATCAGGATCGCCATGGCATCGGCCTGTCCGGCCGCGCAAGACTGGGGACGCGCCGCAATCCGGCTCGCAATCGCCGCCATCGCCCGCGCCTCCCCGGCATGACACGCGCTGCCCCGGCGCGATCATTGCGCGGCACAACTCATAGACCCACGGAGACCCAGAAAATTGCCGACATAGACAGCGCCCTTCGGCGCCACGAACATCCGCCGCGCCGGACCAGCAGCCGACAAAATCGGCTTACCCCTTGCCCAATCCATCAGTAGTGTGAGAAATCCGCGCTAGCCCTTGGGGGTAAGCGTGCCCCTTACTCCCCAACGCTGTGTACCTGGGGTGCTCCGTGGTCGCCTAACTTGAGCGGTAATATTGTAACTATACAAAACACGTATGTCAAAAA
>DASQPV010000019.1 GCA_035643775.1 Candidatus Angelobacter sp. | reverse complement strand
GGCGAGCGAGCGTCAAGCGAGCGAAGACCCGGCAACTGTTATGTTTGTTGAGCTGGCATGTAGGCTTTCCTGTCGCGCATGATGGCGTTGAGGATGGTCAAGAGCTTTCTGGCGGCGGCAATGAGGGCGAGCTTTGCCGGTTTGCCGGCCTGTCGCAGCTTTGCGTAGAAGGCCTTGAAGCGATCGTCGCGGCGGACAGCGTTGAGGGCGGCCATGTAGAGGGCATCACGGACCCGCTTACGGCCGCCGCCGATCTTACGCTTGCCGCGATAGGCACCGCTGTCGACGTTGAAGGGAGCCAGGCCCGCAAGCGCGGCCGCCTGCTTCGGCCCGATCTGTCCGAGTTCCGGCATCTGTGCGATGAGTTGCATGCAGGCCACGGGGCCGACACCGGGCAGCGAGCGCATCAGTTGTGCATCGCGCGAGATTTCCGGTTCGGCCTTGATGAGCGCGCTGATGTCAGCCTCGATCTCGGTGACCTCACGATCGAGGACTTCGATGAGGCGGCAGATGCGTTCGACCATGGCGCGGTCCCCGGCTTCACTGCGACGGTTCTTCTCCTGGGCTCGCATGAGGACCAGTTGATCCCGCCGTTTTGCCAGTCGCGCCAAGGCGTTGCGGGCCGGCGTAGAGACCTGCTCGGGGGCCGGGCGCATGGCGCGCGCGAAGGCGGCGAGCATCCGCGCATCGATCGGGTCGGTCTTGGCGAGTTGGCCGCTGGCACGGGCAAAGTCGCGAGCCCGGGCAGGATTGATCCGGGCGAAGCGGATGCCGGCCGCACGCAGCGCCTCACGAAGCTCGAGGTCGTAAACGCCGGTGGCCTCAAAGACGACCAGCGCATCGCATCGCCAACGCGCCACCAGCTCTGCGATGGCATGTGGCGCATTGGCGACGCGTTCTGACACGCCGATGCCTTCATCGAAAATATCAAGACGACGTTTGGAGACGTCGATTCCGACGCAACGAAGAGTTATGATCACGGTGCCTGTCCCTGTGATGCGAGGTCTGTTGGTGCAGCCTCGTGCAACTGTTCAGGTTGATAGATGGAACGGGCGGGAGACCGAGCCGGCTCACGGCGTCAAGCGCCAAGGACCCAACGGCTTCCCGCCCACCCCATCATGACAGACCTCCCAGACACAGGGACCCAGG
>DASQPV010000018.1 GCA_035643775.1 Candidatus Angelobacter sp. | reverse complement strand
TTCTTAAGTTCTACTTGAAAAGGATTAGGATAACGAGGATACTCCTCACCTGAGACTATAGTATTTTCGTTAGCATCTAGAAAAATATGAGAAGATCCATAAAATGCATTTCTAGCAGAGGAATATGGTATGAGCTCCTTATCCTTAACTCCTTAAAAAGGATCAGAGATCATAATTATGATAAAAATGAAAATAAAATTTGGCTCTATAGAAGAAAATATCATTACTAGAAAAGAATTTTCCTTGACTAAAGCCAAAGAAATATTGAAAAATGAAACCATATCTGTTTTAGGATATGGGGTACAAGGCCCCGGACAAGCACTTAATTTAAGAGATAATGGTATATCTGTTATTATTGGACAACGATGCAACTCCGTTTCTTGGGAAAGAGCTATCCAAGATGGATGGGTAGATGGAGAAACCTTATTTACTTTAGAAGAAGCAGCAGAAAAAGGGACTATATTAATGTTTTTATTGTCAGATGCTGGCCAAATTTCTACATGGCCAAAAATTAAAAAATATTTAAAAAAAGGCAAATCCCTGTATTTCTCTCATGGATTTGGTTTAACCTTTCAAGATCAAACTAACATTCTCCCACCTAAAGATATTGATATTTTTATGGTAGCTCCAAAAGGATCTGGAACGAGTGTAAGAAATCTTTTTCTTGATGGAAAAGGAATCAATGCTAGTTATGCTATTTATCAGGATTATAGTGGAAGAGCTTTAGAGAAAACTCTAGCAATAGGTATTTCCATAGGTTCTGGATACTTATTTGAGACAAGTTTTAAGAAGGAAGTGTATTCAGATTTAACAGGGGAAAGAGGAACATTAATGGGAGCCATTCAAGGAATTTTTGCTGCACAATATCAAGTCTTGCGTGAAAATGGCCATTCTCCTTCAGAAGCATTTAATGAAACTGTGGAAGAGTTTACACAGAGTCTAGTACCATTAATTGGAGAGAATGGAATGGATGGGATGTATGCAAATTGCTCTACTACTGCACAAAGAGGAGCTCTTGATTGGTGGAAAAAATTTAGAGATGTAACTTTGCCAATTTTTAAAGAGTTATACCAATCAGTTCTAAATGGAAACGAAGCACAAAGGGTTATAAAAGCCAATAGTATACCTAATTATAGGAATCTTTTAAAGAAAGAATTAAAAGAACTAAGTGAAAGCGAATTATGGAAAACCGGATCTTCTTTATTACGTCTTAGACCATATTAAAAGTCTAGATCATAAATACCAGTTCCAGTAGGAGGTTTATGCCCAACAATAACATTCTCCTTAAGCCCCTTCAAATGATCAGTTTTGCAACGTACAGCTGCTTCACATAAAACTTTTGTTGTTTCTTGAAAAGAAGCAGCAGAAATAAACGATTTTTTTTGTAAAGAAGCCCTCGTAATTCCTTGCAATATTGGTTTTGCAATTGCAGGAATTGCAATTCTAGTTTTAAGAACCTTTTTCTTTTGGAGGATTAAATACTTATTTTCTTCTTGCAATTCATAATAGGAAATCAACTGACCAACTTTAAATAATTCTGAATCTCCGGAATCTACGACAATTTTCATTTTTAAAATTTTTTCATTTTCTTCAATGAAATCATCCTTATATTCTATACTTCCCTCTATAAATTTTGTATCTCCGGAATTTAGAATTTCTACTTTTCGCATCATTTGTCGTACAATGATTTCAAAATGTTTGTCATTAATTTTAACCCCTTGTAATCGATATACCTCTTTAATTTCTTGTACTAAATATTTTTGAACTGCTCTAGATCCCAAAATCTTTAGAATATCATTTACAGAAATATCTCCATCTGATAAAGGAGCTCCAGCTTTTACAGAATCATTATTCTGAACCAAAATTTGTTTGGATAGTTTAATGAGATATTTTTTTACAACTCCAGTATTAGATAGAATCATAATTTCTCTATATCCTTTATTGATTTCCCCAATCCTTACCAAGCCATCTATCTCAGAGATTACAGCTGAATTAGAAGGATTTCGAGCTTCAAACATTTCTGATAAACGAGGGAATCCTCCCGTTATGTCACTAAATTTAGAGTAAGTATTGGGAACTTTAACTAATATTTTACCTTGTTTAATTTTATCTCCATTGTTTACCTGTAAATGTGCACCTATAGGTAGGTTATAAACTTTTAATTCTTCAGAGCCTACAATTTTCAAAGATGGAATGATGTTTTTTTGGCTGAATTCAGAAATTACTTTTTCTTGAAACCCAGTCTGTTCATCACATTCTACATTGTAAGTCAATCCAGGTTCTATGCAATCATAAACGACCGTTCCAGATATTTCCGAAATAATAACTTCGTTATATGGATCCCAACTGCATATTTTTGTTCCTTTCTTGATTTGGTCTCCATTATTAACGTATAAATTAGATCCGTATGGAATATTATTAGACATAATCACTTCTCCATTTTTATCAAGAATCCTTAACTCAGAGGAACGAGATATTACTACTAATTTTTTAGCCCCCGATTCCTTTTTCGATTCGACAGTTTGAATCTCTAAAAATTCCACTACACCTTCACCTCTTGCATAAATTTTAGAGGCTTCAGAAATATTTAAGGCCGAACCTCCAACATGAAAGGTTCGCAATGTTAGTTGCGTTCCAGGTTCTCCGATAGACTGAGCAGCAATAACACCTACAGATTCACCAACTTTTACAATATCTCCATTAGAAAGATCGCACCCATAACATTTAGCGCATATTCCTTCTTTAGAATCACAAGTTAAAGGGGATCTGACATTAACAGAGTCAATTCCAGATTTTTCTATTTTTATAGCAGATTCTTCGCTAATCATTTCTCCAGATGTAACTAATAAAATATTAGTTTTAGGATCAGAAACATCATTTAGTGAAATTCTACCTAAAATTCTAGAAGACAATGGTTCAATAATTTCCTCGTTTTTTTTAAAAGCGTAAATTTTTAGACCTATTAGAGTAGAGCAATCTTTTTCTTTAATGATAACATCTTGAGCTACATCTACTAATTTACGGGTCATATATCCTGCTTCTGCTGTTTTTAAAGCGGTATCAGCTAATCCTTTTCTAGCTCCATGTGTTGAGATAAAGTATTCCCAAATTGACAAACCTCCTAAAAAATTTGATAGAATGGGATTTTCTATAATTTCTCTATTTTTAGATCCGCTTTTTTTAGGTTTAGTCATTAATCCTCGCATACCGGAAATTTGTCTAATCTGTTCAGTAGAACCTCTAGCCCCAGAATCAAGCATCATATAAACGTTATTAAATCCATGTTGATCCTCTTTCATTTTTTTTATGACCTTCTCAGTCAGAAAAGTGTTTGCATTACTCCAAACATCTATCACCTTATGATAACGTTCATTGTTTGAAATCAATCCCATGTTATAGTTTTTTTGAATTTCATCTACCTTAGAAAAAGCTTTTTTCATTATTTTCTCTTTATCTTCTGGAATAATGATATCTCCTAAACTAAAAGATAATCCTCCCTTAAAAGAATGATAAAAACCAAGTTCTTTAATTTCATCTAAAAATTTAGATGTGGTTGAAACATCAGTTATCTTTAGAATTTTTCCTATGATATATCGTAAAGATTTCTTTGTCAACAATTCATTAACGAATCCGACGTTATTGGGTACGACTTTATTAAATAATACTCTTCCAGTAGTAGTTTCTACCAATTTTTCTACATTACGAACCTTAACTCTGATAGAAGCATGTAAATCGATTATTTTATTATAGTAAGCAATTTGAACTTCTTCTGGAGACGAAAATGTCCAACCATTTCCTTTCAGTTTTCGGTCAGATGGAGCTATTTTAGTCATATAATACAAACCCAAAATCATATCTTGAGAAGGAACAGTAATTGGGTCTCCATTCGATGGATTCAAAATATTCTGAGAAGATAGCATGATTAATTGAGCTTCTAATATAGCACCTGGTGATAATGGTAAATGTACAGCCATTTGATCTCCATCAAAATCAGCATTAAAAGCTGCGCAAACTAAAGGATGCAGTAATATCGCCCTTCCTTCTAAAAGAATGGGCTGAAACGCCTGAATCCCTAATCTGTGCAAAGTAGGAGCCCGGTTTAGCAAAACAGGGTGTCCTTTTATAACATTTTCTAAAATTTCCCAGATAAATAGTAATCTTTGATCTATAACTTTTTTTGCTGATTTTACTGTTTTAACGATTCCTCTTTCTAGAATTTTCCTAATTAGAAAAGGTTTATAAATCTCAGCTGCAATTTCTTTGGGAAGTCCACATTCATGCAACTTAAGTTTGGGACCAACGACAATAACAGAACGAGCTGAATAATCTACACGCTTTCCTAAAAGATTTTGTCTAAATCTTCCTTGTTTTCCTTTCAAAGAGTCCGAAATAGATTTAAGAGGTCTATTTGCTTCAGATTTCATAGAATAAACTTTCTTAGAATTATCGAAAAGAGCATCTGCAGCTTCCTGTAACATTCTTTTTTCGTTTCTAATAATAACTTCTGGTGCCTCTATTTCTATAAGACGTTTTAACCGGTTGTTTCTAAGTATTAAACGTCTATAAAGGTCAATTAAATCAGATGTTGCATAACGTCCTCCTTCTAAAGGAACAATAGGACGTAAATCCGGTGGAATAACTACCAATTTTTCAATAACCATCCAAGATGGATCTGATCCTTTCTTTTTTCCTTCAATAAAAGCTTCCATAAGCTGTAAGCGTTTTAAGATTTCTTTCCGACTACTTTCAGGTTCCTGAAATATTTTACTACGTAGTTTTTGGTATATAGAGTCAATATCTAAACGAATTAGCAGATCTTTTAAAGATTCAGCTCCCATTTTAGCTATAAACTTTTCAGTATTGCTATCTTCTAAATATTTATTTTCTAGGGGTAAATTTTCTAAAATAGATAAATATTCTTCTTCAGTTAGAAGATCTAAATATTTTACAGGGGAGCCATCAAGTCTTTTCGCAATTCCAGGATTTATTACCAAAAAACGTTCATAATATATGATCATATCTACCTTTTTTGAAGGCAACCCAAGTAAATTTCCAATTTTATTGGGAGAAGATCTGAAAAACCAGATATGAACAACTGGAACAACTAAATTAATGTGTCCAATTCGTTCTCTACGAACCTTTTTTTCAGAAACTTCTACTCCACATCTCTCACATGTAATTCCTTTATATCTAATCCTTTTATACTTTCCGCATGAACATTCATAATTCTTAATTGGTCCGAAAATTTTCTCGCAAAATAACCCTCCAATTTCAGGTTTATGCGTACGATAATTTATCGTTTCAGGTTTAAGAACTTCACCATTGGATTCTTGTAAAATAGATTCTGTAGATGCAATCCCAAGAGTAATACTTCTGAATTTTTTATTTATTTTCATCGTCAAAAGAAACATTAAAACCTAATCCTTTAAGCTCATTACATACAACTTTAAAAGATTCAGGAACACCTGGTTCTGGAATTTCTTCACCTTTAACAATAGATTCATAAGTCTTTGAACGACCAGGAATATCATCCGATTTAACTGTAAGCATTTCTTGTAAAATATTGCTTACTCCAAAAGCTTCTAGAGCCCAAACTTCCATTTCACCAAATCTCTGTCCTCCGAATTGAGCTTTTCCACCCAAAGGTTGCTGGGTAATAAGGGAATAAGGTCCAATTGACCTTGCGTGTATTTTATCATCCACCATATGACCAAGTTTAAGCATGTAAATAACCCCAACAGTAATAGTTTGGTCAAATCTCTCTCCAGTTTCTCCATCAAAAAGATAAACTTTTCCCAAACGGGGAATTCCTGCTTGATCTGTACATTTATTAATTTTCTCCAGGTTAGGTCCTTCGAAAATAGGAGAAGAAAACTTTATTCCTAGTTTATCTCCGGCCCATCCTAAAATAGTTTCATATATTTGCCCTATATTCATTCTAGATGGAACTCCTAAGGGATTTAAAACCATATCAACCCTGCTTCCATCTTCTAAGAAAGGCATGTCTTCATCTCGAACAATATAAGCGACCACACCTTTATTCCCATGCCGTCCAGACATTTTATCCCCTACTTTCAATTTTCTCTTTTTAGCAATAGAAATTTTAGCAACTTTTCTAATTCCAGAAGGTAATTCATCCCCTAAAATAATAGAAATTTTTTCCTTTTTCAAATTTTTTTGCAAATCTATCATTTTTATTCTGTAATTATGCAAAATTTCTTCTATTAATGAATTTTTCTTTTCATTATAAGTCCAATTTCCATTTAGGGACGAATATTCCTGTATACTATTTAATAGATCTAGGGAAAATTTTTTTCCCTTTGGAAGTATTTCACTTTCAAAGAAATCGTAAACTCCTTGAGAAATTTCATTCTTCACTAAAACTAAAAGTTTTTGAATGAGTTTTTCTCTCAATTTAGAGAAAGAATTTTTATATTTTATTTCAATATTTTTTACTTCTTTTTTTTCCCAATCTATAGATTTATTATCCGGATTTTTACTATAAAAAAGTTTGGTATCAATTACTACTCCATCTAGAGATGGGTCAGCTCTTAAAGAAGTATCTTTAACAGATACGGACTTTTCTCCGAAAATTATCCTAAGAAGTTTTTTTTCAGGTGAAGAATCAGATCCTATTTTAGGGGTTATCTTTCCAACCAGAATATAACCTGGTTTTACTTCAGAACCTATTCGTATAATTCCATTTTCATCTAGATTTTTTATCATATATTCGTTTACATGAGGAATGAAACTAGTGAATTCTTCCATTCCGGATCTAGTATCTCTTAATTCTAAGGAATATTCCTCAATATGAATAGACGTAAACCAATCTTCCCTAACTACCTTTTCAGAAATTACGATAGCATCTTCAAAATTATATCCTTTTAAAGGCATGAAAGCCACTTTTAAATTACGGCCTAAAGCTAATTCTTTCTTATCAGTGGAATATCCATTACAAAGTATTTCTCCTTTTTTTACTTTCATTCCACTCCTAACTAAAGGTTTTATCGTTATACAAGTATTTTGATTAGTTTTTCTAAATTTAATGAGGTTATATATTTTTACTTCTGGATCTGGATCAAAAAGTACGAATTTTTCTTCTTCACTTCTTTCATAACGAATGTTAATTTTATTTGCGTCAACGTATTCAATAATTCCATCTTTTTCAGCCCTAATAAACATTCGAGAATCTTTGACCACATCTTTTTCTATTCCAGTTCCAACAATAGGGGCTTTAGGTTCTAACAAAGGA
Organism: Candidatus Angelobacter sp.; assembly: GCA_035643775.1. Lineage (NCBI taxonomy): Bacteria > Pseudomonadati > Acidobacteriota > Terriglobia > Candidatus Angelobacter > Candidatus Angelobacter sp. The sequence continues at coordinate 55,565 of DASQPV010000018.1, read as the reverse complement.
ACGGCTTGTCTCATCATATTAGATCCCATTAAAGCTCTATTAGCATCATTGTGTTCAAGAAATGGAATAAGTGAAGCTGATATTGAAGCAATTTGATTTGAAGCAATGTCCATGTAATTTACCTCTTCTGGTTTTACTTTAATAAAATCCCCATTTTTTCTAGAATAAACTATATCAGAAGTTATACAACCATAAGAATTTATCGGAGTCATTACTTGAGCAATTACTTTTCCGTATTCTTCTTCAGCTCCTAAAAAAACCGGTTTTTCCAAAAAATTTACTTTTCCATCTAATACCCTCCAATATAGAGTTTCTATAAATCCCATTTCATTGACTTTAGCGAAAGTAGAAAGGGAGGATATTAGTCCAATGTTTGGTCCTTCTGGACTCTCTATTGGACATAAACGAGCATAATGAGAGTAGTTAACGTCCCGTACTTCAAACCCAGCTCGTTCCCTAGATAAACCTCCAGGTCCAAGTGAGGATAATCTTCTTTTATGAGTCATCTCAGATAGAATATTAGTTTGATCCATTAACTGAGAAAGCGGATTAGTTCCAAAAAAAGTGTTAATTTTGGACGAAAAAATTTTAGGATTGATTAGATCTACAGGAGTAAACCCCTCCTTCTCTAGAAGATTCATTTTTTCTCTAATTCCTCTTGTAATTCTAGTAAGCACAATCCTAAATAAATGATCAAGTTGTTCTCCTGTAGTTCTTACTCTCCGATTAGATAGATGATCTATATCATCTATTTCTCTTTTAGAGTTAAATAAATCATTTAAATAATGGATTATTGCGATAATATCCTCTTTTGTTAGAATATGGCAATTTAGATCAATATTTACCTTTAAACGTCTATTTAGCCTATCTCTGCCAACAGCTCCTAAAGAATATCTTGAAAAGAAAAGCTTTTCTATAACGCTAAGAGCAGTTTCTTTATACGTAGGTTCAGAGTTCTTTAACTGCTTATATATGTATTTCAAAGCTTCTTTTTTAGAATTAGTCTGATCTCTTTGAAGAGTATTATAAATTATAGAATAATCCTTTCTATCTACTCTATAGAGAAGAACGCTACTTAACCCCATTTCTAGAATTTTATCAATATGTTCTTGTTCTATTATAATATTTCTATCCAAAATGATTTCATTGCGTTCCACATAAAAAAACTCTCCAGTATCTTCGTAAACAAAAGACTCATACCAGGTTTTCAATAGACGAGAAGCAAGAACTCTATTTAGAATTTTATGAATATTCGTATTCGTAATTTGTAAATTTTCAGCTAAATGAAATAACTCCAATATGTCTTTATCTTTTTCATATCCAAATGAACGTAAAAGTGTTGTAATAGGGAGTTTTTTCTTTCTATCAATATAAGCATATAGAACGTTATTAATATCAGTAGAAAATTCTATCCATAATCCCTTTAATGGAATAACCCTTGCAGAATACAACTGTTTTCCATTTGAATGATAAGATTTTCCAAAAAAAATTCCCGGAGAACGATGTAGTTGTGAAACTATAATTCTTTCAGATCCGTTAAAAATAAAAGATCCAGTTGGTGTTATGTAGGGAAAGGTTCCTACATAAACTTCTTGACAAATTGTTTCGAAATATTTTTCAATATCCGTACGGTATAATTTAAGCTGAGCTTTTAATGAGACACTGTATGTAATCCCTCTTTCAATACACTCTTTTATAGAAAATATAGGAGGATCTATAGAATAATCTAAAAATTCCAAAACGTAATTATTTTTTCCATCTGAAATAGGAAAAATTTCCGTAAATACTTTATACAAAACTTCATTTTTCCTAATTAAGGGTGTGGAATTTAATTGGAACAATTTATGGTATGATTCCAGCTGAATACTAAGAAAGTTAGGATATTCTACATTTTTTTTTACTGAAGAGAAACTACTCCTTTCCATAGGACATATTATTTTTTAATTTTTTATTTTAAAACTAAATATAGAATAAAAATGTTTTTCATAATTATAATTATAGTAATTCTACTTCAGCTCCGGCTTCTTCAAGCTTCTTTTTTATTTTTTCAGCTTCTTCTTTGCCTACGTCATTTTTGACAACTCCATTTGGAGCAGATTCCACTAAATCCTTAGATTCTGTAAGTGTTTTTCCAGTAATTTCTTTAACTAATTTGATCAATTTTAGCTTGGAAACCCCAATTGATTTAATTACTATATCGAAAACAGATTTTTCCACTTTTTGGTCAACTTTTTGTTCAGAGGAAGTTCCTGAAAAAGCTAAGTTTGCAGGTTCAATCCCATATTTTTTTTTTAAAAAATTGATCAATTCATTTACCTCTTTTACGGTTAAATTTACGAATTTTTCTGCTAATTTCTCTATTTCTTCCATTATTTAATTTTTTAAACTAAATGTGCTAGAAAATGAAGAATACTAGATACTCCAGATTGGATTATAGAAAGTAAGCTTTTTAAAGGGGTTTGTAAAAGATTTAGGGCTTCTTTGAGTAATTCCTCCCTGGATTTAATGTTAGCCAATACTTCAAAATTTTCATCCCCTATGTAAAAGGATTCCTCCACATAAGCCCCTTTTAAAAGAAGTTGGGTACGAAAATTTTTCATTATTCTTATTGTTTTATTCCCAGGTTCTGCCGAAATCAAAGCTGTTCCTCCCTTAAGTAAATTATAAAACGGATTAAAATTTTTTTTCAGAGCTTTTTTTAGTAAGGTATTTTTTACTAACTGTATCTTTACTTGAGCCTCAAGTAGGCTTTTTCTTAAATGAAAAACTTCTTTAGCATTTAATCCAGAAATATCTACAATATAAATAGATTTTTTTTCAGATAAAATAGTTTCCAACGATTCTATAAACTCTTTTTTTTTCTTTCTTGTCATTTATATCTTTTTTGGATCTATCGAGATTCCAGGCCCCATTGTATTTGATAAATAAATACTCTTTATGGGTTTAAAACGATTTAAAGTCTGAATTAATACTTGCGCATTCTCTTTAATTTTTTTAGTAGAAAAAGAAACTTTTCCAATGCTTGCATTAACTATTCCATATCTATCTGATAGGAAATTTATTTTTCCAGATTTTATTTCACGAATAGCCTTTCCAGGCGATAGAGTAACAGTTCCTGATTTAGGATTTGGCATTAACCCTCTAGGTCCAAGAATACGTCCCAATATCCCTAACTTAGGCAAAAGGGATGGCATAGTGACAATTATATCGAAATCTACCCATCCTTCTCTAATTTTAGAGAGGTATTCTTCTAAACCTACATAATCAGCTCCAGATTCTTTAGCTTCCTTGTTTTTTTCCGGTGGAACCAAGGCTAATACATCTATTCTCTTACCTCTACCATGTGGTAGAAAAACGACTCCACTAATCATATGATTAGTTTTTTTGGTATCAATACTTAAACGAACGGATATATCTACTGAAGCATTAAATCTAACAAAAGACGTTTTTTTAACTAATTTAGATGCTTCTTCAAGATTATATTGCTTATAAAAATCTATCTTTTTCCGTATTTCCTTTTGCTTTTTAGATATCTTTTTCACGTTTTAGTTTATTTCAATCCCCATGGATCTTGCTGTACCCTTTATCATAGACATAGCTGATTTAAGCGTAAAACAATTTAAATCAGACATTTTTATTTCAGCAATTTTTTTTACCTGATTCCAGTCAATTTCCCCTATTTTATATCTATTAGGCTCTTTAGAGCCTTTCTTCAGTTTTACTGCTTCTAAAAGAAGAAGTGATATTGGAGGTTTTTTTATTACAAAATCAAAAGTTTTATCCTCAAAAACAAAAATTACGACAGGACAAATTTGTCCTTTTCTCTCTTTAGTACGAGAATTGAATTGTTTACAAAATTCCATAATATTCACACCAGAACTTCCCAAAATAGGCCCAATTGGAGGAGAAGGATTCGCAGATCCTCCAATTATTTTTTCTATCCTAAGCCTTTTTATTACTTTTTTAAATTTAAAAGTCATTCTGAAAATATGTTAAAAAAGTTTTTGGAGAATCCAGATAAATATTTCATCTATAAAATGTAAGATAAAAGAGAAAAAAATTGTAGAAATAGATATTTTTAAAACAAAATAATATAATTTATTCCATTTTGGCAAAGTTACATTTTCGATGAATTCTTCATATATTCCTAATATGAAGTTTTTTATTTTTTTCATAAAAGATGGAATAAATGCACAGGTGGTAAGATTCGAACTTACGTAACCCGGTTTTGGAGACCGGTGCTTTACCAACTAAGCTACACCCGTTATTACTATTTCAAAATTTTTGTTACTTGTCCTGCCCCTACTGTCCTACCACCTTCACGGATAGCAAATCTAAGTCCTTCATTTAGTGCAACAGTATGGTGTAATCTGACCTCAATTGAGAGATTATCCCCAGGAATAACCATTTCTACTCCTTTGGGTAGGGTAACTTCTCCAGTAACATCTGTTGTTCTGAAATAAAATTGAGGTCTATAATTGTTATGAAATGGAGTATGCCTACCTCCTTCTTCTTTGGTAAGAATATAAACTTCTGCGATGAATAGGCAATGAGGTGTTATAGATCCAGGTACAGCAATTACCATTCCACGACATACTTGTTCTTTATTTACTCCACGTAATAGAAGCCCTACATTATCTCCAGCTTGAGCATTTTCTAGAATTTTTCTATGCATTTCTATTCCTGTTACTGTTGTAGATAATTTTTCTGCATTCAAACCTATAAGCTCGACGGTATCCCCTATTTTACAGATACCAGTTTCAACTCTCCCTGTACAAACCGTCCCCCTTCCTGTTATAGTAAATACATCTTCTACAGGTAACAAGAAAGGTTTATCTATATTTCTAACGGGTTCAGGCATGTAATCATCAACTGACTGAACAAGTTCCCAAATTTTTTCTTTCCATTTAGGGTCTCCATTAAGAGCACCTAAAGCAGATCCTTTAATTATGGGTACATTATCTCCATCATAGTCATATCTGGATAACAATTCTCGTATTTCCATTTCGACCAATTCCAGAATTTCTGGATCATTTACCATGTCTGTTTTATTGATAAAAGGAATAATTGCAGGAACTCCAACTTGACGTGCAAGCAATATATGCTCTCTTGTTTGAGGCATTGGGCCTTCAGTTGCTGATACAACAAGTATTGCGCCATCCATTTGAGCCGCACCTGTAACCATATTCTTTATATAATCTGCATGTCCCGGACAATCTACATGAGTATAATGACGTTTTTTTGTTTCGAATTCTATATGAGTAGTATTTATCGTAATTCCTCGAGCTTTTTCTTCTGGAGCATTATCGATTTCTTCAAAACTCTTTGCTTGCGCTAATCCTTCTTCAGCTAAAACCACAGTAATAGCAGTTGCCGTTGTGGATTTTCCATGATCTACATGTCCTATCCCACCTGTCGTAAAATTTGGCTTATTTCGTTTAAAAATTTCCTTTGCCATAAATAGAATTTTTATTAAGCCGAATGACGGGAATTGAACCCGTGCCCTCTTTCTTACCAAGAAAGCGCTCTTCCATCTGAGCTACATCGGCTATGGAGCGGGAGGCGGGATTCGAACCCGCTACTTTCAACTTGGAAGGATGACGCTCTACCATATGAGCTACTCCCGCATATAGGGTATAGGGAGAGCAGGATTCGAACCTGCGTAGACATTTGTCAACAGATTTACAGTCTGCCCTCTTAAGCCACTTGAGTATCTCCCCTAAAGAGCCGAAGGAAGGAATCGAACCCTCGCCCCGAGATTACAAATCACGTGCTCTAACCAACTGAGCTACATCGGCTATCATCTTTTTTACTAATATAGCAATTTTGGATAAAAACATGTAGTAAAAAAATTACTGAAAAATGAATAAAAAAAATAAAGAATTTTTGATGATTGAATATAATCATATAATTTTATATTTTTAATAAATATAATATATTTTAAAAAATATATAATAATTTTTAAATTATTTTTAATGGCGTGATAGCTCAGATGGAAGAGCTTCGGATTCATAAACCGAAGGGCGGTGGTTCGATTCCACCTCACGCTACAAAAGCCCAGCTCTAAAATGCTTACTCTCCACATATGCTCACCTTCTAGTATAAGGTACTAAATCTAATCAGAAATCTCAATTTAAACATTAATCAAAATTATTCTTTAATAATAAACTTATTGAAGTTACATATCCAGATTATTAATTAACTCAATTAAACGCCTATTCTAAAAATGTCTTAGATATAAAGCCTGTTTATACAAATTTCTGATCTAAAAAGATAAGTATTGAAATGACTGAACCAAATATAGCAGGGTTTTTAACTTATGCTCGTTATGCTTATTTACCTAAATCCTTTAATTTAAATAATTTATGATGAAAATATCTTATAAATGGCTAAAAAATTATCTAAAAAGTAGTTTAGATATTCAAAAAATATCAGAAGTTTTAACTGACATAGGATTAAATGTGGAAAGAATCGAAGAAAATGAAAATATAGAAATTGAATTTCCCCCTAATTGCTTTTACTCAATGAGCCATTACGGAATCGCTAGAGATCTTTATGTTGCTTTAACATTTAGAGGATTTAAAGTTAAATTAATAAAACCTCCAATAATTGATTGTAAAATGGATAAAAAATATGATTTCAGCGTTTACTTGGAAGAAGGAAGAAAATGTTTACGATATTCTTGTATGGTATTTTCTGGAGTAAAAGTAACTTCCTCTCCAAAATGGATGCAGAATTATTTGAAATCTATTGGATCAATTCCAATAAACAATATTATTGATATTACAAATTTTGTAATGCATGAAATAGGACAACCACTCCAAGCCTTTGATGCTGACCTAATAAAAAGTAGAAAGATTAGGATTAAATCCCCCAAAAAAAATGTCTTATTCGAAACGTTTAATGGATCTATAAAAAAATTGGATACTGATGACTTAGTCATTTTTGATGGACAAACTCCTATATGTATTGCTGGAATACTTGAAAGTGCACATTATACAGTGGGACCTAGAAGTAAAAATATATTTATTGAGAGTGCTTATTTTGATCCAATTAGCATCCGTAAAAGTGCTAAAAAACACGGATTAAATACTGAATATTCTTTTCGCTTTGAACGAGGAGTAGATCCAGATAATACCGTTAACGGGATTAAACGAGCAGCTTTAATGATACAGGAATTTGGAAAAGGAAAAATTTCGTCAGAAATCATTGATATATATCCTTATATTATCCCTAACTTTGAAGTTATTTTTCGACCTCAAAAAATAAATACTTTTTTTGGGGGTAAAATTTCTGAAAAAGAAACAAAAAAAATTTTAAAACTTCTAGAGATACAAATTCTTTCAGAATGTGGAAATTTATGGAAACTTTCAATTCCACCTTATCGTTTCAATCTTAGATGGGAAGAAGATATTATAGAAGAAATCCTTCGTATTTATGGATATAATCGTATTCCAAATTATGGAAAAAAAAATTTTTCAATATCAATAAAAGATATTTCATCAATAAAAGATATTTCTCTTAATATTGAAGGTAATGTTTCGAAATTATTAATTTCTAATGGTTTTTACGAAAGTATAAACCTGTCTTTTACAAAAAATGAAACTTCAAAGTACATGGAAAAGAAAGGAAAATCAGTGATAAAAATTGCGAACCCTTTGAATAAAGATATTTCGATAATGCGCTTCTCCCTATTATTTGGTCTTCTTGAAAATGTTGCTAATAACTTTCGCCGAAAAAACATGAACTTAAAATTTTTTGAATGGGGTAAAATTTACTATAAAGAGAAAAATAAATATTTAGAAGACCCTAGACTTGGGCTTATTTTTTCAGGAAGAAATATTGATTATTCTTTTTCTATAATGAAAGGAATTGTAGAACAAATACTTAAGATGGGGGGGCTGTATAAGAACTTAACCCAGATTATTATTTCAGATCATTTATTTTTTGAGAAAAGTATTTTAATAAAAAAAAAAGAACTTCCGATAGTGGAAATCGGTAAAGTAAATAAGCACTTAGTGAAAAAATTACATCTAAAAGTTTTTTATTCAGAATTTTTTTGGAAAAATTTTATGCTACTTATGAAGAAAAGAAGAGTTTTTTTCATAGAAGCTACAAAATATCCATTAGCAAAAAGAGATTTGTCTTTCTTTATCGACCATAGAATTTCTTTTGAACAACTTATTCAAGTTGTTAGATCAGAGGAAAAAAACTTTATTAAGAAAATAGAGGTTTTTGATGTTTATAAAGGAGAACAAGTACCAAAAGGTAAAAAATCTTATGCTTTCAGATTTTACATGGGCGATGAAAGGAAAACTTTGATAAACAGTGTAATTAATGAGACAATGGAAAAATTACAAGATAAATTTATAAAAAAATTAGGCGCAGAATTTAGATCCACTTAACAGTTTATCTATTCTTTGTAAATCTCTTCTTTGATTTCTTGAATAGCTTTTTGAATATATTTTACGCCCAACCCTAGGCTTCGGGCAATTTCTGGTATTTTTTTGGGACCAAAGATTAAAACAGCAAAAAATATAATAATGAAAGTATCCTCAGAACTAATAAATAATATTTCCATTTTCTTATTTATTTACGTAACTCATACATTAGTGTGGGAGATATAAATATTGAAGAATACGGAGCAACGATAATTCCAAAAAAAATAGCAAACATAAAGTTAGGCTTTCCTCCAAATAGGAAAATAATAAATAGGACAAAGACTCTAATTAAGTAGGTTTTAATGGTTCTACTTAAAGTTCTGCAAATTGCTTGATTGACTACATCATGAAAAGATATATTTTTCACTCTTCTAATTTCTCTTCTAATCCTATCATAGACAATTACTTTATCATTTATTGAATAAACAATGATAGTGAATATTGAGGCAATAAAAGATTGATCCATCTCTAAAGATAAAGGTAAAAATCCATAAAAAACTGAAAAAAATCCTAAAACTACAATAGAATCGTGAAAAAGAGAAATAACGGCAGCTAGACTGAATTCCCATCTTTCAAATCGTATGAATAGGTACGAAAAAATTACAAGTAAAGAAAATAAAACGGACAAAAAAGCTTTTTTACTAAGATACTTTGCTATTCCAACTTTTATAGAATATAAAATACCAAAAGATTTTTTAGTGTTTTTAAAGTTTTCGAAACTAAAATCTATTGGTAAATATGGCCTAAATACGGTATAAAGTTTTTTCGAAATTTCTTCCTCAACTTTAGGGCCTTCTTTATTTACTTTATATTTTGTCGTTATTTTTAATTTGTTTTTTCTACCAAAAGGGAGAATCTCCGGAATAGAATAAAACCCATTTTCAGATTCAGAAAAAAAACTCGATAATTTAGAAGAAATTTTTTCCAAATTTACTGATTGATTAAGCCTAACGATATAAGTTCTTCCCCCAATAAAATCCACTCCTAAATTTAATCCTCGAATAGCTAAAGAGTAAAAACTGATCCCTAGTAAAATTAGCGAAAATAGGTAAGCGAAAATACGCTTAGAGAGAAAATCCCATTGAAGAAAATATTCAGTTTCTAGACTAGAAAAAGAAATATATTTTTTTATGGTCAAGTGATTTTCGATAAACCATCTAGAAATACATAGAGAGGAAAATATAGAAGTAAAAATTCCAATAATTAACGTTATCGCAAATACTTTTATAGGCCCTTTTACCAAAAAAAATAAAATAATTCCAGTAAAAAGTGTGGTAATTTGTCCATCGATGATAGAAGATAAAGCACCTTTAAGGGTATAACTATTATTTATGGATTTACGGAAAGTTTTTCCTTTTTTAATATACTCCTTTATGTGTTCGTAACGTAAAATATTTTCATCCACATACCTAACTATGGTTAGAATTATCCCAGTTAAACCAGGCAATGAGAGAACCTCTCCAATAGAAATTAGAATACCGAAAATAAATAGTATATTAAAAATTAATGCAATATTTGCATAGAATCCAGCTGTTCTGTAAAAAAATATCATACAGAAGAAAACGAATACTAAAGCTACTAAAGAAGCGTTTATAATAGCTCTATGAGTTGGGCCTATCATTTCTGATATAATAATTTGCATTTTTGCAGGTAACCGACCTGAATTTAAAACATTCACTAGATCAGAGGCCATTTGTATATTGAAATTTACTGAAATTTGCGAATGTCCATTCGAAATTACGTAGTTCACCTTTGGTGCTGCATAAACTAAATCATCTAAAACGAGAGCGATGTTATTTCCTAGAGCTTTTCTAGTTAAGTTTTTCCAGAGAAAAGTACCTTTTTTATTCATCGTAATCTTTACGATTATTTCATTAAATAACCCTAAAGATATATTTGCATTAGTTATTACTCCTCCATCTAATGGAGAAGTTCCGTCAAATTCTGTTTGAATTGCGTATAATCCCAAAAAATTTCCTTTTCTTGATTTTAAACCTTTAGCAGACCACAAAAATTTAACATTTTTTAAATCTGGAGGTAAAAAAAATCTTGCCTTAGAACTGTTTAAAATTTTACTGACACGAATCGTATCTTTTATGTCAACCAAACCGATTAAGTTCCCATCTATATGAGAACTCTTTATATGATAACCTAATAGAGAAGAGTTTTTTTTAAAAATATGGTCTAAACTTCGAATATATGGTATAATCCGTTTTTTACTGCAAACTTCAAAAAATTGGAGTTTTGCGGGGATCTGCAATAATTTTTTTATACGTTCTGATTCCCTTAAAAAAGGAAACTCGACCAAAATACAAACTGAGTTTTCTATGCGTTGAATTTTAGCCTGAATCCCAAACCGATCCATTCTATATTGAAGAACCTTAGACGCAACGTCTATATACTCATCTACTTTTTTCCTTATTACCTTTTCAACTTCTTTGTCTGTACAATCAGAATTAATTTCATTAAGCAATTTTTTTTTTTCGAAAATTTCGGAGAGTTGGATACAGGATTTTTTCAGCTTTTTATTTTTTTTAAAAGCCTGAAAAAACAAAGAAAGATAATCCAATGATGGGCCTTTTTTATCAGCTTCTCTTAAAGAAGCTAAGAAAATATTATTTTGAGAATTCTCAGAAATATTCACCAAAAGATCTCGTTCAGAAATGAGCAAAATTACATTAATTCCTCCTTTTAGATCTAACCCTAGATACCTTCTATCCTGTTTGGAAGCTTTGTAAGTTAAACTTACGTAATACAAAGAAATTAACAAAAGAGTAATAGATACAAATGCCACAAAACCTTTTCCTCGCATATAACTATCTTTTTATAGCCTTAAATGCTTTTCCCGGAAAACATTTTTGAAAGTTCTCCCCTATTCCAATAAAAATATCAGGAATATGAAAATTAACCCATTTTGTAAGTTCGTTTGAAGATTTTTCCATACTAACAAAGTTTTTTAAAAACTGATATTCATTTTCAAGAGTAGGTTTATGTGCAGGAATCCTTTTTAAAATTTTTAAAAGAAAATAAGCTTTTTTTCCTTTGATTTCATCTTCATAAGTGTATGAAATACCTCCATTTTTTACATGAATCAATGCTGAATAGGAATTTTTCGATAATTGATTTTTATCCAGAGAGAATTTAAAGTCATCTTCTATTGAATATTTCTCTAAAGCTTCTTCAAAGCTTATTTTCTTTTTATAAAGAAACTCTCTAATTGAGTCAGCGTATTTTTTTGTTTTATCCATTTCTTCTTTTGAAGAATTTTTTTTCATCAATATATTCCTATAATCAATCCTATTTTTTCTTAGTTTTTCCAATTTTACAATTTGAAATCCAAATTCAGATTCAAAAGGTTCGGATATTTCCCCTTCTTTTAAAGAAGAGAGCACTCGATATAGTGTTGAGCTCATATTACTCGTATTCATATTTTTTATCAATCCACCTTTAAAAGCTGTAGAATTATCTTGGGAATAAGCAATTGCTTCTACTTCAAAAGTAGAACCTTTTTCTATGTATTTTTTTATTTTTTCAAGCTTATTTATAATTTCTTTCCTATGTGAATTTTTTAGCTTAGGATAAAAAACTATTCGATAGAAATATAATTTTTCTGGAAAAATAGGGAGTTTTTCTTTATGTTTTTTGCAAAATTCTTGTACTTCAAATGGGCTTACATTAACATTAGAAGTAATTTTTTCTTTAAAAAACTGTTTTATTAGTTCGTTATTTCTTACATTCTCAGTATACTCTTCAGAAAGTTCTTTAACAGAATTTTTCTCGTATTTTTTTAAAAGATTTTTCATTCCCCCTACTTGAATAGCAAGCTCTTTTAAAATTTTTTTAACTCGTAAACGTATTTGATCAACAGAAATTCTATTAGAAATATTTTTATCTTTTTTTGCATGATATAGTAAAACATTACTTTTGATCATTTCTTTTAAAACTTCACATGAAGTTAGTTTTTTATCCGTATTGAGGATGTTTTCTCTAACATCAGATTCTGAAATAATTTTATCCCCAATAATAGCGGCAACACCGTCAATTTTTTGTTTTTGTTGAGCATTTAATGCATAAAAAACTATAAAAAAAACTAGAAAAAAGAAAGTTTTGTTTTTCATTTTTTTAATTTATTTAAAAGATTTTTAATTCTTCTAAATGCTTCAAGCAGCTTGCTTTCTGACATAGCGTAAGAAATGCGCAAATGCTTTTCTTTTCCGAAAGAGGATCCTCCAATAGTCAAAACTTTAATTTTTTCTAGTAAAATCATAGCTAAATCATCAGAATTTTTTATGAAAGTTCCAGAAATATTTTTGTGTAGAAGATTCGAAACATCAGGAAAAACATAAAAAGTTCCATTTGGAATATTGGATTGAAATCCAGGAATTTTATCTAGAAATTCCAAGACTAAATTTCTACGTTTTTTTAATGATACAATCATAGATTTCATACTTGAAGCTAAAGCTGCAATAGTAGCTCTCTGCGAAATAGAATTAGCTCCAGAAGTCATTTGCCCTTGTACTTTTTCGCAAGCTTTGGCTATCCATTCTGGGGCTCCAATATATCCTATCCTCCAGCCAGTCATAGAGAAGGCTTTAGATATCCCATTAATGGTAATAGTTTGTCCGTAAACCTCTGGAATAGAGGCAATACTTGCATGGGATCTATAACAAATGTGTTCATAAATCTCGTCTGAGACGATCACTATATTTTTATGTTTGCTTAATATCTTAGCTAAAGATTTTAATTCGCTTTTAGAATAAACACCTCCAGATGGATTAGATGGAGAACTAAAAATAAAAGCTCTTGTTTTAGAGGTTATAGATTTTTCTAATTGTATGGCTGTTACTTTGAAATTTGTTTTTCTATCTGTATGAATTATTACAGGTTTTGCTTCGCAAAGTTTTACCATTTCGTAATAACTTACCCAATACGGAGCTGGAATGATTACTTCGTCATCTGAATTAAGAATGGATAGAAAAACATTTATAATGGACTGTTTAACTCCGGTTGAGACGACAATTTGAGAAGGATTATAATTTAATCCATTATCACGTTTAAATTTTTTGCATATGGTTTCACGTAAATCGTAATATCCTGATATTGGGGAATATTTATGATATCCATCATCTATAGCTTTTTTAGCTGCATGAAGAATAAATCCTGGTGGATTAAAGTCAGGTTCTCCTATGCCTAGATTGATAATGTTTTTGTATCCTTTGTTTCTAGCTATGTTGGCCATATAAAGAGTTTTTGAAAAACTCATATTTTTTAAACGATAGGAAATATTTTTCATATTGAAAAAAATATACAATGAAATTAATTCAGAAATATTTTCCAAAACTTAATTCAAGGCAACTTGAACAGTTTTCTAAAATGAAAGAGATATACTATTTCTGGAATAAGAAAATTAATTTAATTTCAAAAAAATCCTTCGATTCTTTTTATCAGAATCATGTTTTGCATTCGCTAGGAATAGCTAAAATTGTTTCTATTATGCCTGGTTCTAACATTATAGACGTTGGAACTGGAGGTGGTTTTCCAGGAATCCCACTCGCTATTTTATTTCCAGATAGTGATTTTCTTCTGGTAGATTACAGAGAGAAGAAAATAAAAGCGACAAAAAGCATATCTAAAGAGTTATTTATAAATAATGTTCGGACTATTTGTATAAGAGCTGAAAAAACAAAAGGAAAATTTGACTTTATTTTAAATAGAGCAGTAACAAAAATTCCTCGTTTATATGCTTGGGTTAAAGGAAAATTTATCTATAAATCCAAGCATGCTTTCCCTAATGGCATTTTTTCTATAAAAGGAGGGAATCTATCTGAAGAACTTAGCCTATTCCCTAATGCTATTGAATTTCCTTTAATGAACTACTTTAAAATAGCTTTTTTTTTTGGAAAAAAGGTCGTATATTTACCGTGCGCAAAAAAGAGTTTTTAAGGTTTTCTTTTAATCCTAAATTTCTATGAATACATATACAGCGGATAACATTCTCTACCTTGATAGCATTGAACATATTCGGACTAGACCTTCAATGTACATTGGAGATACTGGACTAAAAGGATTTCATCATCTAGTTTACGAAGTTGTGGATAATTCTATGGACGAGGCTTTAACAGGTTTTTGTAACGAAATTAATGTCATTATCAATTCAGATAAATCTATCACTGTAATAGATAATGGAAGAGGAATTCCAGTAGATTTTCACAAAAAAGAAGGGTGCTCCGCATTAGAGGTTGTGCTTACTAAGATTGGAGCTGGGGGAAAATTTGATAAAAACTCTTATAAAATTTCTGGAGGACTTCACGGTATAGGAATTTCTTGTGTTAATGCTCTATCCAGTCTACTTTTTGTAAAAGTATTTCGAGAAGGGAAAGTTTTTTTCCAAGAATATTCAAGAGGTAAATCAGTGAGCAAGGTAGAACAGATAAGTCAAAGCAATAAACCTAAAAAAAGTGGGACTGAAATAACTTTTCAGGCAGATGAAAACATTTTTAAATTTAAAAATGTTTCATACAGTTATGAAACAATTGCCATACGATTGCGTGAGTTATCTTTCTTAGAGCGGGGAATTTACATAAATCTTATTGACGAAAGAGAAATTTCTGAAGTAGGAATTCCTAGAATGGAAAAATTTTTTTCTGAAGGAGGATTGAAAGATTTTATTTTATTTTTAGACAAAAATAGAGTTCCTATTATACCTGAAGTTATCTATATATCTGGTAAAAAGGAAAAGGTATCTATTGAAGTGGCTATGCGATATAACCATTCTTTCGAAGAAAACATCCATTCTTATGTTAATAACATTAAGACCAATGAAGGAGGAACACATTTAACTGGATTTAGACGAGCACTCACTAAAACTTTTAAAAAATATAGTTTATTGAATAAAGAAAAAGTGGAATTTACTGGGGATGATTTTAGAGAAGGGATTACGGCTATTGTTTCAGTAAAAATTTCCCATCCTCAATTTGAAGGGCAAACGAAAACTAAACTTGGAAACCCTGAAGTAAGTGGTGCTGTCGAAAAAATCGTAGTAAATTACCTAAGGAAATTTATTGAAGAAAATCCTAGATTTTCTAGTAAAATACTGGAAAAAGTACTTTTAGCGTCTAAAGCTCGACTAGCCGCTAAAAAGGTTAGAGATTTTATGCAAAAAAATAATTCAAACAATTCTATTAGTTTTCCGGTAAAATTAGCGGATTGTTCTTTAAATAATCCAGAAAAATGTGAAATCTATCTGGTTGAAGGGGATTCTGCTGGAGGTACTGCAAAACAAGGAAGAGATAGAAATTTTCAAGCAATTTTGCCTTTAAAGGGTAAAATATTAAATGTGGAGAAGTCTCTACAGTACAGAGCATTTGAGAATGAAGAAATCAGAAATATTTTTTCATCCTTAGGATTAGGAATAAAAACAGATAATAAAGAACTGAATTTAGAAAGACTACGTTATCATAAAATTATAATTATGACTGATGCGGATACAGACGGGAGTCACATTTCTACACTTATTTTAACATTTTTTTTCCGATATATGAGAACTTTGATTGAGAAAGGTTACATTTATATTGCAACTCCCCCTCTATACATGATCAAAAAAGGAAATAGAAAAGTCTATGCTTGGAGTGATAGAGAGAGAGAAAAACTTATATCCGAAGTAAAAAAAGGGATAATCGTTCAACGATATAAAGGATTGGGAGAAATGACAGCCGAGCAATTATGGGATACTACAATGAATCCAGAAAATAGAACCTTACGTAAAGTAAATATAGAAAACTTGGTAGACACAGATCGTATTTTTTCATTGTTAATGGGAGATGATGTTACATCAAGAAAAAAATTTATAGAAATGAACGCACTTAATGCTACAATTGACACCTAATATTTACATTTATTTGATTATTTTAATTGATAAACCCTTAGGTTGGACATCTTTTTATGTCTTAAACAAAATTAGATGGAAGATTAAACATTTTTTTCAAATAGAAAAAGTAAAAGTTGGACATACAGGAACACTAGATCCTCTAGCTTCAGGTATTCTTATTATATGTATTGGTTTAGCTACTAAAAAAATAAATCTCTCTCAATATAAAGAAAAAATATATACTGGAATGATGAAATTGGGAGCAACAACTCCTTCTCTAGATTCTGAGACTTCTGAAGATGAAATTTTAGAGACTTCTGAAATTTTAAAGCACATTACTTCAGAAAATATTCAAAAAAACCAAAAAAAATTTATAGGGGACATCTATCAAATCCCCCCTATATTTTCCGCTCTTAAAAAAAATGGAGAAAAGCTTTATAATATAGCTAGAAAAGGAAAATTTGTAAAAATCCTACACAGGAAAGTAAAAATACATAATTTTGAAATTACCGATATAAATTTACCTTTTCTTAAATTCAGAATATGTTGCGGAAAAGGGGTATATATACGAAAATTAGCTAAAGACTTTGGAAGATCACTTAATAACAAAGGCTATCTTTGTTACTTAAGAAGAAAAAGAATCGGTGAATTATCAGTATATGATTCCTATATACTAGAAGAGTTTTATCAGTATAAAAATTTACCTTTTCTCTTTAATCCATATTTTT
This sequence comes from Candidatus Angelobacter sp., assembly GCA_035643775.1. Classification (NCBI taxonomy): domain Bacteria; kingdom Pseudomonadati; phylum Acidobacteriota; class Terriglobia; genus Candidatus Angelobacter; species Candidatus Angelobacter sp. The sequence goes on along the minus strand of DASQPV010000018.1, from coordinate 38,529 downwards.
AAGCCACGCTTGGTATAACGTTCTGCCTCATTTTCATACCTTTCTTTACCCAGACTAATAAGTGTTTTCTTAACAAAACTCCTTTATTGGAAAGAATAGAACGAGTTGCCTTCGTTGGTTTAGCTCCTTTTTGGAGCCAAGAAAGAGTTGCATCTGTATCCAAGGTGATAGAAGGAGGATCAGAATGCGGATTGTATATACCTAATTTTTTAATAAATCTCCCATTTCTAGGAGAACGAGAATCAGAAACGACAACAGTATAGAAAGCTCTTCCCTTTCTTCCTCGTCTTTGTAAACGAATTTTTACTGACATAAACGATTTTATAGTTTAGAGAAACAAATTAAGAAAAAAAAAATTAAAAAAAAAAATTTTTTTAAAATTTACGATCATTTTTATATTTTTTTAGATTCATTATTATCTAGATTAGACACGTGGTGTAAGGGGAGCACAGCAGATTTTGGTTCTGTTAGCTAGGGTTCGAATCCCTACGTGTCTACTTTTATACTTAATATCAATGAGTAAAATATATCTAGATAACGCGGCAAGCACTCCAATAAGGCAAGAGGTCATTCAAGTTATGAATGATGTTTTAAAAAACTATATCGGGAATCCTTCTTCTTCACATCAATTCGGACGAAGAAATAAGGCTCTTATTGAAAGATCAAGAATATCTATTGCGAGTTCGATCCATGCACTTCCTTCAGAAATTATTTTTACTTCTGGAGGAACAGAAGCTAATAATCTAGTTTTGCGATCTGCAATTAGAGATTTAAAAGTAAAACGTATTTTAAGTTCGCCAATTGAACATAAATCAGTTTTAGACACTATTTTAGATATAGCTCGATGTTCAAAAATTGTTATAGAATTAATTAAATTAGAAGAAAAAGGATCAATTGACAGAGAAGATCTAGAGAGAAAATTAAAAAATAATTCTATAACGACAATAGTAAGCTTAATGCATGCGAACAATGAAATTGGGAATATATCAGATCTAGAAGAAATAGGGTTTATTTGCAAAAAATATGGATCTTATTTTCATTCCGACATAGTACAAACAGTGGGACATTTCCCTATTAATGTAAAAAATATACCCTTAGATTTTGCAGTAGCAAGCGCTCACAAATTTTACGGTCCATTGGGAATTGGATTTGTTTTTATTCGTAAAGGCCTCTTGGTTAATCCATTTTTAACGGGGGGTGGACAAGAAAAAAATCTCCGAGCTGGAACTGAAAACATTTGCGGTATTGTTGGTATGACTAAGGCGCTAGAATTAGCTTATTCTTCTCTAAATGAAGAAAAAGGAAAGATAGAAACATTAAAAAAATATTGCATTTCAGAACTTAAAAGAGAAATTCCTGAAATAAAATTCAATGGTTTCTCAGATTTTTTGGATAAAAGCTTATATACAATATTGAACATTTCAATTCCAATTAAAAATAATATTCTAAGTTTTTTTTTAGACCTGAAAGGTATAGCTGTTTCGCTAGGTAGTGCATGCGCATCTAGTTATGTAAGAAGATCGCATGTTATTGAAGCTGTTTCAGGTAAAGATCCCTCTAGTTATCTTAGAATCTCATTTGGAATCTTTAATAAAATGAAAGATATTGATGCTTTTATAGAGGCTTTGATAGAAATAAAAAAAAATATAGGGAAGACTTTTTGGGTCAAAATTTGAGGTAAAGAGACTTTATCTCAAAAAAAAAAAATGTATTCGAATGTTTAGCTTCTATGAAACTATTATAATAGTTACTCCTGTATTATCAGAAAAACAAGTAAAAGATCTCGTAAAAGAGTACGAAGAACTTATACTCAAGAGTAGAGGGAGAATTATACATCAAGAACATTGGGGAATGAAAAAACTTGCTTTTACGATAAAAAGAAAAAAAATGGCTAATTACCATTTATATGAGTATTCTATAAATCCAAAAGAGATAGCCAATATCCACCTTAGACTTAGACGTGATTACCGAATTATCAGGTTCTTAATGGTTAAGATGAACAAAGATGCGAGAAACTATGCAGAAATACGAAGAAATAAAAAACAATATAAAAATTAAACTGTATTGGTCATGTTAGAAAAAAACAATCAAAAGACTGAAGAAAGTGAGATAAAATTTCTCACTCCCTTAAATTTGGAGGTAAAAACTAAAAAAAAATACTGCTTTTTCAAAAAGTTTGGTATTAAATATATAGACTATAAAGATCCAAATTTTTTGATAAAATTTCTAAATGCACAAGGAAAAATTCTACCTCGAAGGATTACAGGGACCTCTAAGAAAAATCAACGAAAACTCAGCATCTCCATAAAAAGAGCCAGATATCTTGGTTTTCTTCCATACATAACGGATGATCTTCGTTGATATAAAAAACTTTGCTTATGAAAATTATCCTTAAAAAGGACGTAAAAATCCTTGGATTTAAAAATGATTTGTTTAACGTAAAGCCTGGATTCGCTAGAAATTACCTAATACCAAAGGGTCTAGCTTTGATAGCTACTACTGGAATTATTAAAGAGCATAGAGAAATTTTAAAACAAAGGTCTAAAAAAGAAGAATTTCTCCTTAAAAAAGCAAAGGAAATAGCATATAAAATTAAACGTATATATGTTAGTTTGCTAGTTAAAAAGGCTCTAGAAAATAGAGATTTAGCAAAATTTTTTCAAAAAAGAGGTTTTCCAATCGAAAACGAATCGATTAAAATCATGGGTAATAATAAGATAAAAACTGCAGGAAAATATAAAGCCATTGTAAGATTACATCGTAAAGTGGAAGTTAAAATATCATTTAACGTTTATGAAAAAAATCAATAACGATCATTTAAAAAATGTTATTGCTCATGCAAAATCTTATGGATTTGTGTTCAAGTCAAGCGAAATTTATGATGGTATGAATGCAGTATATGATTATGGTCCATATGGTATAGGATTAAAGAATAACATAAAGGAATTCTGGTGGAAGTCTATGGTTCAATTGCGAGAAAATATTGTGGGAATTGATTCAGCTATTCTTATGCATCCGCATATCTGGAAGTCATCTGGACACTTGGATGCTTTTAACGACTTGATGATTTTCAATAAAGATAGTAATAGACGCTACCGCGTGGATGTTTTGATAGAAAACTACATAGAAAAAATACAAAATAAAATAAAGAAAGAATTATATAAAGCGAAAAAATGTTCAGGATTATATTTTAATGAAAAAAAATTTCTAAACACAGATCCTAAAGTAAAATATTATAGAGATAAGGAAAAAAAAATTATTATGCGAATGGCTAGGTCATTTGAGAAGAATGACTTGAAGGATCTTCAATTCTTGATTGAAGAACTAGATATAAGGGATCCAGAAACAGGATCTAGAAATTGGGAGGAGGTTCGTAAGTTTAATTTGATGTTTCAAATTGGAGGAACTAAAGAAGGAATTTACTTGAGGCCTGAAACTGCGCAAGGTATTTTTGTTAATTTTTCTAAGGTGCAAAAAAGCGCAAGAATGAAAATACCTTTTGGTATAGCTCAAATTGGAAAATCCTTTAGAAATGAAATAATGGCAAGAACATTTATTTTTAGAATGCGTGAATTTGAACAGATGGAAATGCAGTTTTTCGTATCTCCAGGAGATGAAATTAAATGGTATGAATATTGGAAAAACGCTAGAATGAAATGGCATCTAACTTTAGGATTAGGAAAAGATAAATATCGTTTTTATGATCATAAAAAACTAGCGCATTATGCTAATGCTGCAAGTGATATCGAATTTAGTTTCCCGTTTGGATTTAGAGAGCTAGAAGGAATTCATTCCAGAACGGATTTTGATTTGAAAAATCACGAAAAACATTCTAGAAAAAATTTAAAATATTTTGATTACATTAAAAATAAAAATTATCTACCTTCTGTAATAGAAACTTCTCTAGGCCTAGATAGGATGTTCTTATCTGTTTTTTCTTCTTCTCTTAAAGAAGAGAATACTAAAAATAGTCAACGTCTTTTCCTTAAACTACACCCTAGTCTAGCTCCTGTTAAAGCTGCAGTTTTGCCTTTAGTAAAAAAAGATGGACTGGCTGAAATGGCTAAAAAAATTTTCCATACACTTAAAACTGATCACCAAATTACTTACGATGAAAATGAATCTATAGGAAAACGTTATCGTCGACAAGATGCAATTGGCACTCCTATTTGTATCACTATTGACTATGATAGTTTTCAAGATGAAAGTATAACCGTAAGATTTAGAGATAATATGAAACAAAAGAGACTTTTTATTAAAGAACTAACCTATTTTTTGAATAGAGAAACCGGAATAACAAGTTTATTGAAAAATCTCTATTAGAGTAAGTGGTCCCAGCTAGATTCGAACTAGCGACCTTCTGATTATGAGTCAGATGCTCTAACCGTCTGAGCTATAGGACCTATTGGACAATAAGCCGGATTCTGTCCTCTAGCTTTATCATTTCTCTTTGATAAGAATTACTTCTTACCTACAGCAGCCTACCCCTTGACAAAAACGGCTAGGCTACCTACAATGTCAGTATACATGGCATTACACAACGCAGAGTTTACCTGATTTCACTACAGCCTAACTGTATTTTCTTTCTGTTGCACTAGTCCTCGCTTTTTGCGTCCGGGAATTATCCGGTGCTTACGCATTTTTGTGTCCAGACTTTCCTCATTTTAACTAAATGCGATAAAGCGTCCATTATTTTTTATAAGATAAGAAATAATACGTATGTTCTCTATTTGATTAAATGCTAAGCTTTTTTTATTAGGTTTTTTAATGGCATGTTACTAAGAGTTTAAATGAAAATTACTGCAAAATACAATTCAAAGTCTGTGGAAGAAAAACATTCTAAGGAATGGATACAATCAGGTTTTTTTTATTCAAAGCCGGATAAAAGAAAGCCTTATACATTGGTGCTTCCTCCTCCAAATGTTACAGGAAGACTTCACATGGGACATATGCTAAACAATACCATACAAGATGTATTAGCCAGAAGAGCCAGAATGCGTAATAACAATGTTTGTTGGGTTCCAGGAACTGATCATGCATCTATTGCAACAGAGAATAAAGTGGTAAATCAACTAAAAAAAGAAGGTATTTCTAAAGAATATTTAGGAAGAAAAGCTTTTCTAGCCAGAGTTTGGAATTGGACAAATAAACATCGAAATATCATTTTCGACCAATTAAAAAGACTAGGATGCTCCTGTGATTGGAGAAGAAGTAGATTTACACTAGATTCAAGGTTTTCTGAATCAGTTACAAAGGCTTTCATAGCTCTTTATAAAAAAGGATTAATATATAGAGCATATAGAATGATACATTGGGACACTGAAGTAAAAACTACTCTCTCAGATGAAGAAATCTTTTATGCAGAACGTTCTGGTAAACTTTATTACATAAAATATTTTATTGAAAACACAGAAGAATTTATTGTAGTATCAACTACACGTCCAGAATCCATTACTGGAGATTCTGCTATTTGCGTTAATCCTAACGATCAACGTTTTTTTCATTTGAAAAATCGTAGAGCGATTATTCCTATCTTAGGAAGATTAATCCCTATTATTGAAGATGAATATGTAAAAATGAGTTTTGGTACGGGATGTTTAAAGGTTACTCCATCTCATGCTTTTGCAGATAAAGCATTAGCTGAAAAACATGGTTTAGAATTTATAAAAGGGGGTAAATACAAACGAAGGGCAATCATAAAAGATCTAGAGAAAATGGGAGCTCTAGTAAGAATGGAAGAACATTTTCATAAAATAGGAATTTCAGAACGTAGTCATTCTATTATTGAACCTAGACTGTCTAGGCAATGGTTTCTTCAAGTAAAACCATTAGCTAAAAATGCTTTTAAAGCAGTGAAAAAAGGAGAAATTAAATTTTATCCAGAAGAATTAAAAAATGTATACAGATATTGGATGGAAAACTTAAAAGATTGGAATATTTCTAGGCAGTTATGGTGGGGTCACAGAATTCCAGTTTACTATTATGATAATGCTTTTGGTGTAGCAAGGAATGCAGAAGCAGCTCGTATAAAAACGAACAACCAGAGTATAGAACAGGATCCGGATGTACTAGATACTTGGTTTTCTTCTTGGCTTTGGCCAATATCTATTTTTGATAGGTCAGACATTTTATATTATTATCCAACACAAGATTTAGTAACAGCTCCAGATATTTTATTTTTTTGGGTAGCCAGAATGATTCTGGCTGGGTATTCTTTTTTAGGAGAAAAGCCTTTTAATAAGGTTTATTTTACAGGAATTGTTAGAGATAATCAACGTAAAAAAATGTCTAAATCACTAGGAAACTCACCTGAGTCTGTTGATTTAATAAATCAATATGGGGCAGATGGAGTTCGTGCAGGATTGCTATTGAGTACGAAAGCAGGGAATGATTTGCGTTTCGATAAAATTCTCTGTATCCAAGGTAGGAATTTTTCTAACAAGATATGGAATGCATTTAGATTAATTAAACAATGGGAGGAATCTTTAGGGGATAATCATATCTATTCGTCTGAGCCGTCCAGACTAGCTTTTGCCTGGTTCAATCATCGCTTCTATCAAGCTCTTGAAGAGATAGAGAAATCTTTTGAAGATTATAAGATTTCTGAAGCATTAATGATTTTATACAAACTGATTAGAGAGGACTTTTGTTCTTGTTATCTAGAACTCGTAAAACCAGATAAAGGTAAAAATATTCCTAGTGAAGTTTTTGAAAAAACCGTTGAATTTTTTGAAAATTTGCTGAAGCTTTTACATCCCTTTATGCCTTTTATCACAGAGGAAATTTGGCAAAATATCAAGATTAGATCAGCTAAGGAATATTTAATGGTTTCTGATTGGCCTAAAAAAAAAAATTATCAAACAAAGATATTAGAAGATTTCGAAAATTATGCTAAAATTATCAAGAAAATTAGATTTTTGAGAAAAAATAATAAAATATCTCAAAAAGAGCAATTATATATGTTTATTTTAACTAAAAAACCAAGGTGTAATCTATCCATTATTAAAAAATTAGGAGGAATCTCTCAAATAGAATACGTTAATAAAAAACCTATCTATGAAACTATTTCGTTCTTTTTGGGCCCAGATGAATACCATCTAAAAAAGATCTTTTTTAAACGTATAGATGAAAAAGAAAAATTAGAAAAAGACCTTCATCATTATAGAAACTTCTTAGAAAGAATTAGAAAAAATATTTCAAACAAAAAATTTATTCTGTTTGCTCCAAAAGAAATTATAGAAAGAGAAAGAAAAAAAGAATTTGACACTATTGAAAAAATTCGTTGTATAGAGAATAATCTTCATATGATTAAAAGCAATTTAGTTCAGAAAAACAAAAATTAATTTCCCTAAAAGCGCTTACATCGCTATCAGATCCATGAATAGAATTACGCTTTAAAGATTTAGCATAAGATTTTCGAATGGTTCCTTCTTTTGCTTTTTTGAAATTTGTATCTCCAATAAGCAATCTAAAATCTGAAACAGCATCTGTTTTTTCCAAAACAGCTGGAATTATTGGATGTGAACTCATAAAATCAACCAATGATTCAAAAAAAGACCTATATTTATGAACAGAATAAAATTCTTGGGCATCTTTTTTGGAAAAGATGATCATTTTTAGAGCACGAATCTTAAATCCAGAAGATATTATTTTCTCTAAAATAAGACCTCCATATCCGTTTTTAACAGCATCAGGTTTAATTATAGCAAGCGTAATTTTCATACTTTAATTGAAAACAAAATGAAAAAAAATATATATCACAAACCTGTACTAATAAATTCAAGCACAGAAAATTTGGTTTTTGATCCAGAAGGGACATATGTTGATGCGACATATGGGGGAGGTGGACATTCTAGGGCAATTTTGGAAAAACTAACCAAAAAGGGTAGGCTTTTTGCCTTTGATCAAGATGAAGAAGCGATAAAAAAAAACCCAATTAAAGACAAAAGATTAAAAATTTTTAATAAAAATTTTAGATCGATAAAAGAGGTTTTGAACCTTAAAAAAATAAATAATGTATCAGGTATTATCATTGATTTAGGAGTTTCGAGTTCCCACATTGACTCCACCTATCGAGGTTTTTCTACTCGTTTTAATTACCCTCTTGATATGCGAATGAACTTGCGTTCTAAATATTCAGCTAAAGAAATACTGAAATATTATTCAGAGAAAAAATTGAGTGAAGTTTTCCAAAAATATGGAGAATTTAAAAACAGCAAGTTTCTTGCTGAAAGTATCGTAAAAAAACGTACAAAAAAAAATATAGAAACTTCATTTGATTTAATGGAGTTATTTAAAGAAATTAAAAAGCAAAAATTTTTTTCTAGACTTTTCCAAGCACTTAGAATCGAAGTAAACGATGAAATCAACGCATTAAAAGAACTATTGACTCAATCTAGTTCTTTTTTGAGGAAAGAAGGAAGGATCTCTGTAATTTCCTATCACTCACTTGAAGACCGCTTAGTAAAACGTTTTTTCAAAACAGGTTCGTTTGAAGGTTTTTTAGAAAAAGATTTTTTCGGTAAAAAAAAAATAATCATTTGCAATCTATTTATTCCAAAGCTATTACTCCAAATAATGAGGAAATAAAAAGGAATAAACGCGCAAGAAGTGCTCGATTGAGAATAGCCAAAAAACTATAGCAATTCCTTAATCTTCTGCAAATAAAGCATTTAAAAATTCTCTATTCATTCTAGCGATGTGTTCTATAGAGATACCCTTTGGACATTGAACTTCGCATGCTCCTGTATTTGTGCAATTTCCAAAACCTTCTTTGTCCATTTGTTCCGTCATATTAAGAACACGACGTTTAGATTCAATTTTACCTTGAGGTAATAACGCCAGATGGGATACTTTGGCAGAAACGAAAAGCATTGCTGAGGAATTTTTACAAGTAGCGACGCAAGCTCCGCACCCAATGCAAGAAGACGCATCGAAAGCCTTCTCGGCATTTATCTTAGAAATAAGAATAGAATTTCCATCAATAGTCTTCCCAGATGTTCGAACGGAAATGAATCCTCCACTTGCCATAATTCGATCAAAAGCAGAACGGTCAACTACAAGATCTTTGATAACTGTAAAAGACTTGGCTCTCCAAGGTTCGATGTAAATTGTTTCCCCATCTTTAAAAGATCGTATCTGTAATTGACAAGTAGTCATATGACTATCTGAGCCATGTGCTTGTCCATTTATATAAAGAGAACACATTCCGCATATTCCTTCCCTACAATCATAATCAAAAGCTATTGGATCTAAACCTTCCAAAATTAGCCGTTCATTTAGATAATCGAGCATTTCTAAAAATGAACTTTCAGAGGAAATTTTCTCTACTGAATAGGTTTCAAATCTCCCAGATTCTTCAGTACCATTTTGCCTCCAAATTTTTAGAATAAAGCTTAAATATTTTTTCATAGAAATGTATTATTTATATGAACGTGTGGTTAATTGTACAAATTCAAAATTAAGAGGTTCTTTATACAGAACCGTGTTGTTCGATTCCCAGGCTGAAACATTAGCATAATTAGCATCATCTCTAAGTGCTTCTCCTTCTTCAGTACGATACTCTTCCCGTAAATGGCAGCCGCAAGATTCTTTCCGGGCTAAAGCATCCATAGCAATAAGCTCTCCTAGTTCAAGAAAATCAGCTAGGCGACATGCTTTTTCTAGTTCAGGATTTAAATTATTCATCTCTCCAGTTACCCTAACTTTATTCCAAAAAGATTCACGAATAATCCTAATATCGGAAATAGCCTCTTTCAAACCTTTTTCATTCCGAGACATCCCAACTTTATTCCACATTACCTTACCTAATGCTTTGTGAAAATAATCTACAGTATAACTCCCTTTTCTCTTTAAAAAATAATCTAAACGATTCCGTATTGCTGCCTCAGATTTCTTAAATTCAGGATTATTTACTGATATGGGACCGGTTCTTATTTCAGAAGCTAAATAATCAGCTATAGTATATGGTAGAATAAAATATCCGTCAGCTAATCCCTGCATTAAAGCAGAGGCACCTAGTCTATTAGCACCATGATCAGAAAAATTAGCTTCTCCAATTACATAACAACCTGGGATAGTACTCATAAGATGATAGTCAACCCAAAGACCTCCCATAGTATAATGGATGGCCGGATAAATTTTCATTGGATTATTGTATGGAGAATCCATAGTAATCTTTTCATACATCTGAAAGAGATTTCCGTATTTATCTTCTAGAACCTTACCCCCTAAAATAGAAATTTCTTTTTCAGAAGGACTTTGACAGCCAAGCTCGACAGCCTTCTCTATTCCATATTTTTGAATGGCTGATGAAAAATCTAAAAAAACTCCTTCATTAGTTTCGTTATTTTCAATTCCTAAACCAGCATCACATCGTTCCTTAGCTGCTCTAGAAGCTACATCTCTAGGAACAAGATTTCCAAAAGACGGGTACCTACGTTCCAAATAGTAATCTCTCTGATCCTCAGATACTTCTTCCGGATTCTTTCTACCATTTCTTATATCTCTAGCATCTTCTATGTTTTTAGGAACCCATATCCTTCCATCATTACGCAAAGATTCAGACATAAGAGTAAGTTTGGATTGAAAAGTTCCATGTACAGGAATGCAAGTTGGATGAATCTGCGTATAACAAGGATTAGCGAAAAAAGCCCCTTTTCTGTAAGCTTTCCAAATAGCCGTTGTATTTGCGCCCAAAGCGTTAGTTGAAAGAAAAAATACATTTCCATATCCCCCAGATGCAATTACAACAGCATGAGCAGCATGTCTTTCAATCTCTCCTGTTATCAAATTTCTCACTATAATACCTCTGGCTTTTCCATCAATAATAACCAAATCCAGCATTTCATGTCGGTTGTATATTTTTATGCTACCTTTGCCAATTTGTCTAGACAAAGCTGAATAGCTACCCAAAAGTAACTGTTGTCCAGTTTGTCCTTTTGCATAAAAAGTTCTTGAAACCTGAACGCCTCCGAAAGATCTATTTTCAAGAAACCCGCCATAATCTCTAGCAAAAGGGACTCCTTGTGCAACACATTGATCAATTATATTAGCAGATATCTCTGCTAAACGATAAACATTTGCTTCTCTTGAACGAAAATCACCTCCTTTTATAGTGTCATAAAAAAGACGGAAAACGGAATCATTATCACCTTGATAATTTTTTGCTGCATTAATTCCTCCTTGTGCTGCTATAGAGTGTGCTCTACGTGGAGAATCTTGATAACAAAAAGATTTGACTTTATACCCTAACTCAGCTAAAGTTGCTGCTGCAGATCCTCCAGATAATCCTGTACCTACAATAATTATTTCCATTTTTTTCCTGTTATTTGGAGAAACAAGCCTTAAGGAAGATTTATGATTCTTCCATTTTTCTTCTAAAGATCCAGAAGGAATTCTTGGATCTAAGACATTATTGTTCATAGTATTAAAAATGATAGAACCTAGGTTCTAAAGAAAAACCAAAGAGCGATGCTCGAAAAACCGAGAGATATAAGCCAAAAATAGATAAAACCTATTTTTTTAATGGTAGAAATATAACTTTTTTGAAAAATTCCGACCGATCTAAATGATGATTGAAATCCATGACTTAAATGGAGAGATAAAATAACGAAAGATAAAATGTAAATAAACGTATAAACTGGATTCTTAAATAAACTTATGACAAATTGATAGTTGTTTATTTTTCCATATTTATCGTTTTTCAAAGGAATAGTAAAATTTTTTAAATGTAGGATTAAAAAAAGAAGAATTAGGATTCCAGAAAAAATCATTGTCCGAGCATTAAATGGAGTATTAGCTTCCCATTTGGTATAATTTACATTTCCCCTTGCTTTTCTATTTTTTAAATGAAGAAGAATTCCTAATAAAATGTGGAGAATAAAAAAAAATGCTAACATATACTGAGAAATTTGAACAAAAGGATTACTTTCCATAAATAGTGCAGCCCTATTAAATGCTTTCTCTCCGAAAAATAGTGAAAGATTCACGCATAAATGCACAAACAAAAAAATCATCAAAAAAAAACCAGTTAACGCCATTAAAATTTTTACCCCAATAGAAGAATGAAGAAGTTTGTATAGACTCATAATTTTGGAGAAATTTTATCTCTAGATGAACAGAAAAAAATTAAATTAAACACTATCATGTAATGCTCTATAAAAACACTCTACTCTACTTAGTGTTTCTCTCTTTCCTATAATTTCCATTAGGAAAAAAATGCCCACTCCTTGCAAACTTCCGACTAAAGCAAGTCTCAAATTTTTTTGAAAAAAAACAGAACTTATGTTATGTTTTTTAGAAAAATCCTTTATTTTTATCTTTAAAGAAGATTCTTTAAAATCTTCTACAGATTCCAAGAGTTTTTTTAAATCTTTTAAGATAAAGCAGAATCTGCTTGATCTAATTTTTTGGAGATAACATTTATCATAGTTTTTAGGGTATATGAAAAAATACGATGATTGTTCCCAAAGTTCATGAATAAAACAAACTCTTTTTCTTACAGATTCTATAACCTTTCGTATATAATTTTCATCATATTTTATATGATGTTTTTCAAGATCTTTTCGAAAAAGAGCACTTATTTCGTCAAGTGTTTTTTTTTGCAGATGTTGGTGATTGAACCATCTAGCTTTTTCTATACTGAGATAGACACTGGATTTTCCAACTTTTTCCAGTGAAAATTTTCTGACTAAGTCATTCATTAGAAAAAATTCTTCCACTCCTCCAGGATTCCATCCTAAAAAAGCAAGCATATTTATGACAGCTTCTGGAAAATAACCATATTCTCTATATCCACGTATAACTATACCAGTTTCAGGGTCTTTCCATTGAATAGGAAATATCGGAAGTTCTAATTTTCCTTTATCTCGTTTACTTAGCTTTCCTTTTCCTCTTGGATTTAAAATCAATGGTAAATGAACAAATTTTGGAATTTCCCATCCAAATGATCTATATAAAAGACAATGAAATCCTATTGAGGGCAACCATTCTTCTCCCCTGATAACATGGGATATATGCATTAAATGATCATCAATAATATTAGCCAAATGATAGGTAGGCATTCCATCTGATTTAAGAAGAATTTTATCATCTAGGGTAGATGTGTTTATATGAATCTTTCCTCGTACTTCATCATATATTTCCAAACATTCGTTTTTGAAAGGGTTTTTAAACCTTACTACATAAGGCTTTTCTAATCTACGATGCACTTCCTTGGATGGTAGTGAAAGGGAATTTTCCATTTTTTCTCTAATTCTAGAATTGTAAATAAATTTTTCTCCATTATTTTGAAATTCATTTCTAATTCTATCAAGAGATTGATTGGTATCAAAAGCATAGTAAGCAAAACCTTTTTTTAGAAGTTGGGTTACATGAGAAATGTAAATATATTTCCTCTCTGATTGTCTATACGGACCATAGTTTCCTCCAAAAAATGGACTTTCATCAGGTATTATTCCACACCATTCAAGAACCTGAGATATGTATGATTCAGATTCTGAAACTAATCTTTCCGTATCTGTATCCTCTATTCGCAAAACGAAACTTCCTTGGTTTTTTCTAGCAAACAGGTAGTTATACAGAGCTGTTCTAATACTACCTAAGTGTAAAGGTCCAGTTGGACTAGGGGCGAAGCGTACCCTTACTTTTTTCATACTCATTTGATTTATGATTTATCTTTTATTATATTTTATTTAATGCCTGTGTGGTGGAATTGGCAGACACGCTAGACTCAAAATCTGGAAACCTTTATTGGTTATGCGGGTTCGATTCCCGCCATAGGTACCCTGGAAAGCTTTGCGTAGCGGTCTGAACGGGGGTCGAACCCGTGACCTCACGCGTGACAAGCGCGTATTCTAACCAACTGAACTATCAGACCTAAAATAATCTTTAAAAAAAATCTTCTTCAAAAACATTTTCTAATTTAGATTCCAGAATACTTTTTTTTGCATATCCAATATGTCTATATTTTTCTTTTCCCCCTTTAAAAAAAACTAGAGTAGGGATACTTCGTATATTATATTCGGAAGCAATTTCAGGATGTTTCTCCACATTAACTTTTACAATAAAAGCTTTTCCTTTATATTTTTCTGCTAATTCGTCTATATCGGCAGAGAGAGCCAGACAAGGTCCACACCAAGGTGCCCAAAAATCTACTAAAACAGGAGTTTTAGATTGTAAAACAACTTTTTTTAAATTTATTTCTTTTGCCATATTTTTCTTTTTGTTAGTGTTAAAATTGTTCCATATTTTTTTTTCTCTATAAAAAGACCTATTTTTACTAGAGTAACTCCAGCTTTTAAAGCTAAAAAAGCACTTTCTAATTTAGTGATCATTCCATCTGCAATTACTTTCTTTTTTTTCAATTCTTGGAAGGTCTTTTCATCCATTTTATGGATAAATGAATTATCATTTTTTAGATCAAGTAAAACACCTTTTTTTTCAAATACATAGTGTAAACTAACCTTATGATGCTGAATTAGAGATTCAGCCACATTTGCTGCAATATTGTCCGCGTTAGTATTAAGCAAACCACCATTCCCATCATGGGTAATTGAACACATTACAGGAATAAATCCCTTTTCAAGAAGAAAATTTAGAAAAGGAAGGTTTAAACTTTTTTTCCTTAAATTTCCTACATTACCATAATTTCTTTCCTTGAAAGAAGGTCTAAAAGTTTTAATAAAATTTCCATCTGCTCCAGAAAGGCCTAACGCAGGACAACCTAAAGATTGTAAAAAACACACTATTTTTTTATTAATAAGTCCAGCATATGTCATAGTTACTATGTCAAGTGTAATATCGTCCGTAATTCGTCTTCCATTAAAGAAATAAGAAGAAACGCCTAATATTTCAGAAACTTTTCCGGAAATTTTTCCACCTCCATGAATTAATATTTTTCCTCCTTCAAGATGATGAAAAGCTGTTAAAGAATCCTTTAACATATCTACATTATCGATAATATTTCCTCCTATTTTTATTAAATGAATCACTTAATATTTTTTTTAAAATTTCAATGAAAACTGTTTGTGTAGAAAACATTCTGTTTTCAGCTTGTTGAAAAACAAGAGAATTTTTTCCATCTAGTACAGAATCTTCCACTACTATTCCTCTTCGGACTGGAAGACAATGCATAAACTTACCGTTATTTGTTAAACTCATTTTTTCTTTTGTAATTCTCCAATTAGGATCTTGAGAAAGTATTTTTCCGTATGATAAATAGCTGCTCCAATTTTTTGCATAAATAAAATCAGCTCCTTCAAAAGCTTCCTTTTGGTCATAAGTTATTTTTGCCATTTGACTAAAACGTTTATCTAGTTCATACTCTTTTGGATGAGTAATAACTAAATCAACTTCCGAAAGTTGCGAAACCCATTGCAAAAAAGAATTAGGGACAGAATGAGGTAAAACTCTTACATGTGGAGCCCAACTTAATACAACCTTAATCCTTTTTTTTTTCGGTGGACGGAATTCTTCAATGGTAATTACATCAGCTAAGGATTGCAGAGGATGTAAAGTTGCACTCTCTAGACTAACTACAGGCACTCTAGAATAATTTTTTATTTTTTTGAAAAAAAGTTCTTGGGAATCATAATATCTATCTAAAAATTTTGGAAAAGTGCGTACTGCTAAAATATCACAATAAAGACTCATTACATAGATAGCTTCTTTAATGTGTTCTTGACTTGTTTCCATAACAGTTCCATCATTAATTTCAATTTTCCAAGAATCATTATCTGCATTTAAGATCCAAATATTGGCTCCTAAATTAAAAGCGGCCTTTTGACTACTTAAACGAGTACGTAAGCTTGGATTAAAAAAAACTAAACCAATAGCTTTATTTTCTCCCATTTTTTGGAAAGAATAAGGATTTTTTTTGAAATACTTAACCTTTTCAATGAGTATCCATAAATCCTCTACATCTTCTAGACTTAGAAATTGGTTCATTGTAAGTATCTAAAGATACTGGATAAAGATCCTCTATCGATAGTTTGCAAAAAGCATTTATAAAAGTTTTTGCTAAACAGCAATCAGTAATTAAGGGAATGTTTAAGTCTATTGCAGCCCTACGAATGACATAATCATCATCTAAATTTCTTAATTTTTTAGAAACGTTAATAACAATATCCAGTTTTTCTACTTTCATAATCTCTTTCGACCCATGTAAAAAAATGGATTTTATACCTTGATTATACAAAAAATTCCAAGACTTCCATGTAGCAAATAGAACATAGTTTTTTAATGCTTCAATTTCGAAAAATAAGGCATTTTCTGAAATGAAAATGTTTTTTTCAGTAATTCGGTATCCGATTGATAACATCGCTTTCATTAAAGCTTCTTCTAAGCTTATACCAAGACTTGCTACTTCTCCAGTAGAAGTCATCTCAACTCCGAGAATGGGATCAGATCCATGTAGGCGAGAAAAAGAAAATTGAGAAGCTTTCACCCCAAAAAAACTCATATTTAAATTTTTATTTTTCCAAAAAAGTTTTTTACCAAAAATAGCCTTTGTTGCGAAATCGATAATGTTAATATTCGAAACTTTTGAAACGAAAGGGAAGCTTCTCGATGCCCTTAAATTACACTCTATTACTTGAATATGATCATCTTTAAGTAAAAATTGGATATTAAAAGGACCAGAAATATTAAAATGTTTAGCAATTTTTTTAGATAGTCTTTCTATTTTTTTTATAGAAGAGAACCCAATATTTTTTGGTGGATAAATTAAAGTAGCATCACCTGAATGGATTCCAGCAAATTCCACATGTTCAGAAATTGCATAAAAAAAAATTTTTCCAAAAGCAGCAACTGCGTCAAATTCAATTTCTTTAGCATTCTCAATAAATTTGCTTAAAACGATAGTTTGTTCTGGAGTTATTTTTCCAGATTTTTTAAGATAAAAATTAAAATAATCAGAATTGTAAACTACTTGCATTGATGCACCAGATAGAACATAAGAAGGACGAACTATCACTGGAAATCCAACTTTTTTAGTAAAATCTTTAGCATAAGAAAAATCAGAGAATTCTTGCCAAAGAGGTTGACTAATTCCTAGATTATCTAAAGACTTAGAAAAAATATGTCTGTTTTCCACCTTATCAATAGAAATAGGAGAAGTACCTAATACAGGAATACCGCTTTTATAGAGTTTTAAAGCTAAATTATTGGGAATTTGTCCTCCCATAGATACTATTATTCCTAAAGGTTTTTCTAGTTCTAGAATATCTAAAATACGTTCAATACTAAGCTCTTCAAAATAAAGCCTATCACATTTATCAAAATCCGTACTAACTGTTTCTGGATTATAGTTAATCATCAAAGATTGAAATCCTATTTCTTTAATAGTTTCTAGGGTTTTTACACTACACCAATCAAATTCCACGCTGCTCCCAATGCGATATACACCTGATCCTAAAATGAGTATGGATTTTCTATTGAAATCTACATCATGTTCTGATGCGTGATAGCTTAGATAAAGGTAATTCGTATTTGCAGGATACTCTGCAGCCAATGTATCAACTCTGCGTATAAAAGGAATAATTGATAGAGATTTTCTATTTTTTCTGATATATTTTGATACTCTCTGGATTTCTTCTTCCGAAACAAAAAAACTTGCAATCTGTTCATCTGAAAATCCTTGCTTTTTAGATTCTATTAAAGATTTATATGGAATTTTAGACCAATTTCCATAATAAATCAAATTATTTTTTGTTTGAAACAAACTTTCTATTTTTTTCAAGAACCAAGGATTTATCCTTGTAATATGATGAATTTCCTCAATAGTAAATCCAGCATAAAAAGCTGATTCTATTACTTGAATACGTTTATCTGTTGGGTTTTTCAGCATTTCCTCAATCATTTCATGGGTGGTTAAAAAAAGCTTTTTCGTATTTATAAAACCTAGGAGGCCTAGATCAAGCATCCGAAGTCCTTTTTGGAAAGCCTCTTCAAAAGATCCACCTAGAGACATTACCTCTCCAACACTTTTCATGCTGCTCCCAATTTTTTGGTCAACACCATCAAATTTTTTAAGGTCCCAACGTGGAAATTTACAAACTATATAATCTAAAGCTGGTTCAAAAAAAGCGGAAGTAATTCCAGTAACTACGTTATTAAGCTGATGTAATCCATAACCTAATGCAAGTTTAGCAGCTATAAAAGCTAATGGATAAGCAGTTGCTTTAGAGGCAAGTGCACTCGAGCGAGAAAGACGTGCATTAATTTCAATGACGCGGTAATCTCCAGAATTTGGAGATAAAGCAAACTGGACATTACACTCTCCAATGATACCAAAATGACGAATAATTCGAATAGAAATCTCTCTTAGATGATAATATTCGGAATTACTCAAAGTTTGAGAAGGCGCTACAACAATGCTTTCTCCAGTGTGAATACCAATTGGATCAATATTTTCCATATTGCAAACAGCAATACAATTATCGAAACGATCACGAATAACTTCATATTCTATTTCTTTCCATCCTTTAAGAGATTCTTCAATAATAATTTTATTCGTATACGAAAAAGCTTTTCCAGCTATAAATTTTAGTTCATCCATATCATACGCAAATCCACTTCCTAAGCCGCCCAAAACATAAGAAGAACGAACTATCACTGGAAATCCAACTTCTTCAGCTTTTTTCAAAGCTTTTTCAATAGAATCAGCTGAAACACTTCTTGCATTTTTTATTCCAAGAGTTTGGAGCTCTTTACGAAAGAGTGCACGATCTTCACTTCTAACAATAGACTTAATTGGAGTTCCTAATACTTTTAGTTTATATTTTTCAATAATTCCTTTTTTATAGAGTTCTATTCCACAACTCAGGGCAGTTTGACCACCAAACGACAATATTAAACCATCAAGGGTTTCTTTTTGTATAACCTGTTCTACAAAATAAGCATTTAGAGGCAAAAGATAAACTTTATCAGCTATTCCTTCAGAAGTTTGGACTGTTGCTACATTAGGATTAATTAGGACGGTAAAAATACCTTCCTCTCTAATGGCTTTTAATGCTTGAGTTCCAGAGTAATCAAATTCACCAGCTTCTCCAATTTTCAATGCACCTGAACCTATTAGAAGAACTTTCTTAATTTTCATTGGATCTTTTAATTAGATCAAAAAAATAATCAAACAAAAATTCAGTATCATTTGTACCTCCAAAAGCTTCTGGATGGAATTGCACAGAAAAAAATGGTTTTTTTTTATGTATTATACCCTCGCAACTTTGATCATTTAGATTTTTGAAGAATATTTTCCATTGATCAGGAATAATTTTGGAATCAATCACATAACTATGGTTTTGTGATGTAATGTATGCTTTATTGGTAGAACTCATTATTACTGGTTGATTGTAGCTTCTATGACCATATTTAAGTTTTCTCGTTACAGAGCCGGCGGCTACGCCAAGTAGTTGATTACCTAGACAAAGGCCAAAAATAGGCTTATTCCATTTTAATGCTTTTCTAAGATGTAGAATAGTTTCTTTGTATACCTTAGGATTTCCTGGTCCATTGGAAAGAAAGATTCCGTCAAAATCTTTTTCCTTAGTAAAATCATAATTACAAGGTACACGAATAATTGAACAATTTCGTCGAAGCAAACATCGTAGAATGTTGTTTTTTACTCCACAATCAATCAGTAATATTTTGTATCGACCATTTCCATAAATAATTTTTTCTTTAATGGATATCTTCTCATTTTCTTTGCTGGAATCGAAAAAGGGAATGTTTTTCTCCAAACAGAGGATTTTTCCTAGCATAGTCCCTCGTTTTCTAAGTATTTTCGTTAAGCATCTCGTATCCAATCCATAAAGACCTGGAACTTTATATTCTTTTAACCAATTGGATAGATTTTGAAACATTTTACCCTTAAAATGGTAATAATCTGAAACAAGCAAACCTGAAACATGAACTTTATTTGATTCATAAAATCTAGAGATCAATTTTTTGGATAAGGGAGAAATAGGAACCCCATAGTTTCCTATCCCGGGATAGGTAAAAAGTAAGATTTGACCAAAATAGGAAGGATCTGTTAAGCTTTCCACATATCCAGTCATTGTAGTATTAAAAACTACTTCACCTGAAGATGATATAGGTGCACCAAAATGATATGCTTCATATTTTTCTCCATTTTCTAGATGAAGAAAAGCAATTTTTTTTTTCATTTTAGGATTCCAAAGAACGGACCAGTTTTTTTATGAATAATTTTACATGATCTTTTGTTATATTTAGGGGAGGGAATAATCTTAAAACGTAAGGATCAGAAGAAAATCCAACAAATACTTTTTCCTGATTTATCAGAACTTCTATTAATTTTTTAACAGGAAAATTAAAACGCAATCCTATCATTAAACCACGTCCTCTTATTTCCTCAATATGAGGAATATCTTGCAAGTGTTTCAATAATTCTTCTCCTATTATTTTAACGTTTTTTAAAAGGTTTTCGTTTTTAATAACTTCCAAAACAGAAATACCAGCAACACAAGCCAAATAATTACCTCCAAAAGTACTTCCCAACATTCCATTAAATTCTTCAAATTTTGGGTGAATTAGCACTCCACCAATCGGAAACCCATTTCCCATACCTTTAGCTAAAGATATAAGATCAGGTTTAACACCTGAACGCTGATGTGCAAAAAAATCTCCAGTTCTGCCATATCCACTTTGGATTTCATCCAGTATGAAAACGGTTTCATAGTGGCTGCACATATTTTGCACTTCTCGTAAAAAAAAATCGCCCGGATCAATTATTCCGGAGATTCCTTGTATTCCTTCAGTAATAAGAGCACAAACGTTCCTTTTTCTTAATTCTTTTTCCACAGATAACAAATCTTTATAGTTTAAAAAAAGGACTTCATGCTTAGAATTGAATGGGGCTAAAATTTTGGTATTATCCGTAATAGATGCAGAGCCGCAAGTTCTGCCATGAAAAGAACCCTTAAAAGCTAAGATCTTTTTTTTTCTGTTATGAAAAGAAGCAATTTTAAGAGCATTTTCTATAGATTCAGTCCCAGAATTGCATAAAAAAAGTTTATAATCTTCATATTCAGATACCTGACATAGTAATTCTGATAATCTTTCCTGATTAGGTATGTGAACATAATTTGAATAGAAAGTAATTTTATTTATTTGGTACTTTAAAGCTTTTACATAATGTGAATGTAAGTGTCCAATTGAAATCACAGCATGTCCACCATAAAAATCTAAATACCTTTGTCCATTTTGGTCAAATAAGTATGACCCGGAACCTTTTATTAATTCTATTGGAATAGAATTATAAACGTTGAATAATCTTTGGTGGATCATATTCTAAAATAGTGAAGGTTTTAATTTTAGGCCACAATTCTCTTCCCATCCTTGCATGATGTTCATGTTTTGTACAGCTTGACCTGAAGAACCTTTTAATAGGTTATCAATTATGGAAGTGATGATAATTTTTCCATTTTTCAAAGATAAATGTAAAAAACATTTATTAGTGCCTATTACCTGCTTTAAATCTAGTTCTCTTTCTGATAGATAAACAAATGGATGTTTTTTATAATAATTCTGATATAGATCTTTATTCTCATCTAGAGAAAGATGCGTTTCAGTATAAACCGTTGAAAGAATTCCTCTAGAAAAATTTCCTCTATATGGCACTAGAAAAATTTCTTTATTAAAAGATTTTTGGTATCGATGAATTACTTCTCTAATCTCATTTAAATGATGATGAATAAAAATATTATAAGAGGAAACGTTATTATTTCTCCAGCTAAAATGAATTTTTTCATTTAGAGCCTTTCCTGCGCCTGTAGATCCGGTAATAGCACTTATATGAATATCACTTTTCAAACATTGAGCATAGGATAGAGGTAAAATAGCTATCTGAATAGCGGTTGCAAAACAACCAGGATTTGCAACACATCTAGCCTTTCTAATTATAGATCTTTGTTGTTCCGGTAATCCATATACAAATGATCGCATTCCAAATGCAGAATGTTCAATTAATCTAAAATCATTGCTTAAATCTATTACATTTGAGCGATCAGATATATTTTTTAGAGCTTCTCTGGAAGTTCCAGGATGGAGACATAGAAAAACGACATCAACATCTTCATCTAATTTTTTGGTGAATTTAATTTCAGTTTCCCCAAGTAAATCAAAGTGAACTGAATAAAGAGGATTTCCTATCTCCCTAACACTTAGAACGCTAGTTAGATCCACTCTAGGATGAGTTAATAGTAACCGAATCAATTCACCAGCAGTATAACCTGCTCCTCCTATAATGCCGGTTTTAATCATTTAATGCTGTGATAAATTTTCATCTGATTTCCAAAAATTTTGGTGAACCCTTTCACATCTTTTTCGGACCATAAATGGTTCATTTCTCCATACTGTGCAACTTTAGATTGCATCATGTCAAATTCAGAACAAATACCAACTAATTCAAATCTATATGGATGTAAAAGTACAGTTACTTTTCCGCTTACTCTTTTTTGACTATTCTCTAGAAAAGCTTCAATGTTTCTCATAACTGGATCTAGATATTGGGCTTCATGCAGTAAAGTTCCATAGGTATTAGCTAGTTGATCTTTCCAATATATTTGCCATTTTGTCAAAACATGCTTTTCAAGAAACTGATGTGCTTTAATAATGATTAAAGCAGCAGGGGCTTCGAAGGCTACTTTACCTTTAATACCAAGGAGAGTATCTCCTACATGAAACTCTCTTCCAATAGCAAAAGGAGAAGAAATTTCTCCTAATCTAAGAATGTTTTCCACAGGATTTCCCTCCCTTTTATTAATAGAGACAAACTCTCCTTTTTCAAATTCTAATTCTATTTTCTCACTTTTAGTTTTTCTTAAAGGTGTAGGATAAGCTTCTTCTGGAATATTTTTATCCGAATTGAGAGTTTCTGCTCCCCCAATACTAGTTCCCCAAATCCCCTTATTTATAGAATATTTGGATTTATCACAGGCTATTTCGAGGCCTTTTTTTTGCAGATATTTTATTTCTTCTTTTCTAGAAAGTTTTTTCTCTCTAATGGGACTTAGAATAAGTTTATCAGTACAAAGGATTTGAAAAGCTAAATCGAAGCGAATTTGGTCATTTCCAGCTCCAGTACTTCCATGTGCAATAGCTTTAGCTTTTATAGAATTAGCGTATTCTGCAATTTTTATGGCTTGGAAAAATCTTTCTGAACTAACTGAAAGCGGATAGGTATTATTTTTTAATACATTGCCAAATATTAGGTATTTTATACATCTACAATAATACTCTTTGGTTGCTTCAATGTTCTGGTGATATTTAGCTCCTATTTTTAACGCCCTATTTTCAATGTTTTTTAGTTCTTCGAAAGAAAAGCCTCCAGTATTTACCAGAGCCGTATGCACTTCGTATCCTTCTTCAAGCAGAAATTTCAAGCAGTAAGAAGTATCTAATCCCCCACTATAAGCTAAGACTACCTTTCTCTTTTCTTCCTTATTTTTAGGATCATATAATAAGCCTGTACATAAACACATTCTTTTTTGATTTCGCAGGAGTATGTCATAATTTGCGCAACTTTTACATCCTTTCCAAAAATTTTCATCTTGTGTAAGCTGATTAAATGATACAGGAACAAAACCTAATTCCGTATTTATTTTAAAGACGGAGGAATTCGTGGTTATGCTAAATATTTTAGCTTTTGGAAACTTTTTTCTAGAAAGTTTAAAAATTTCAGATTTAATGGATTTTGCTAATCCTTTCTGTCTGAATGGAGGAAATACGATAAGTCCAGAATTCGCTACAAATTGTTTTTTCTGAAAGACTTCAATATAACCGAATCCAGCAATCTGCTTATCATAAAAAGCCAGAACTGCATCCCCATTTATTATTTTAGTTTTAATATATTCAGGATCTCTTTTCGAGATTCCTGTACCTCTTATCCTTGCAGAATCCTTTATTTGCTCGCAAATTAAAGAAATATATTTAGAATCATCAGGTATTGCTATTCTTATTTCTACATTCATAAAGTAGTTAATTTTAAAAAATCCAAATATTCGTCTAAAATTTTTTTTAGAGGAAGAAACTGAAACCTAAGGGTTTTTTTTATTTTTTCGTTTGAATAAAGCCCTTTATATGGAAATTTATGAATTTGCTCCAATAGATCTTTTCTAGATAAAGTAGGGAAGATGTCTGGATATTCTATTTTAAATTTTTTCCAGCGTTCTTTGCTGGATGAAAATATTCTATTTAAGGAAATATTTTCGCAGTTGAGAATATAACGTTCATTAAAATGATTTTCTTCCATTAATTGGATACAACATTTTGCAACATCCATAGCAGATACGAAACTATTCATTACCTTTAAACGAAGATCTTTTTTCATTACACAACCAAAGAAAAATGGATCTAGGATAATACTAGGGTTAACAATTACCACGTTTAAGCCTTCAGATCTGCCTCTCCAAACTTCCATTTCAGAAAAAAATTTAGATTTTCCATAATAAGAATGCTCATCTTCCTCAAAAAAAGAATCTTCTGTTATGAATCCTTCATTATTAGGTCTACCTAAAGTTGATGTGGAACTTATATAACAAAATTTTTTTACCCCATTATTTAGGCAAATGTTAACGATATTAGACGTTCCTTCTATGTTTATTTTCTCTAAAAGTTCAATGTCTTTTTTAGAAAAAGCTATTATCTCTTCAGCGTGAAAAACTTCTCTAACACCATTAATACACTCTTGTAGAGTAGGGATATCTATGATATCTCCCTCAACCCATTCAACTTTTTCCAAAAATTTATTTAAAAGAAAATTACAGGTCTTTTTTTTTTTTAAAGCGCGAACTTTTATTCCTTTTTGGAGAAGATTTAACAAAATAAAACTTCCTACATAACTTTCTGCACCAGTAACAAATACCATTATCCTTCAATTCTTCGAATAGGAAAATTTTTATTTAGAAAATGACATATAGCGACAGAAAGCCCATCACTTGCATCAAAATTTTTTTTTGGAAAATTTTCTCCTTTAAATTTAAAAAAAAACTTTAACATTTCATAAACTTGTTTTTTGGAAGCGTACCCTTTACTTGAAAGTGCCATTTTTACTGTTCGAGGGGAATATTCAACAACTGACAAATTTCTATATAAACCAGCAGCAATCGCTCCAGTCTGGGCACGTACGAGTTTTAACATAGATTGAATATTTTTTCCTAAAAATGGAGCTTCAATAGCTAACTCATTAGGATGAAAAGCATCTATTAGGGAAAGAGTCTTTTCGAAAATTTTTTTTAACCTAGAATTCGGTTTTTTTAATCTACCTAAAAAAAATTCTTCAATAAGAAGTAATTCAATTTTTTGATCAACTTTAATTAATCCAAATCCAATAACGTAGTGACTTGGATCAATGCCTAAAATGATCTCTTTTTTTATCAATAAGCTCTAGCAAAAAGGACCCTTTGTTTCGAAATGTTACCTGAATAAATACAATTACCGGATTCTTTAGAAAAACCTATAGGTATACAACGAATAGTTGCTCTAGTTTCCAATTTTATTTTTTTCTCTATTGAAGAACTTCCATCCCAATGAGCTAAAATGAACCCTCCTTTTTCCTCGATAATTTTTTTGAATTCTTCATAATTATTCACACATCTTATAGATCTATCTCTCCTATAAGATGCTCTATGATAGAGATCTTTTTGTATTTTTTTTAGAACATCAGGAATATGTGAGGCTAAACATTCTAGAGATAATTTTTTTTTTTGGAAGGTATCACGTCGGAAAAGTTCAACTGTCCCTTTTTCCAAATCTTTGGGACCAATTACAATCCGTAAAGGAATTCCTTTCATATCATATTCGTTAAATTTCCATCCTGGACTATAAGAATCTCTGTTATCATAGATAACACTAATCTTTTGATATTTAAGTAAAGACTTTATGGAATCAACTATGCAAGAGATTTCGTTCAACTGTTTACAGTTTTTATAAACTGGGACAATAACTACTTTAATAGGAGCTAAACTAGGAGGCAAAACGAGACCTTTATCATCCGAATGAGTCATTATTAAAGCTCCTATTAAACGAGTAGATATACCCCAAGATGTAGCCCAAGCATATTCTTTTATACCATATTTATTGATAAATTTTACATTAAAGGACCTAGAAAAATTTTGTCCTAAAAAATGGGAAGTAGCAAGCTGTAAAGCTTTATTATCTTGCATAATAGTTTCAATACAATAAGTTTCTTCAGCTCCAGAAAAACGTTCTAACGGGGTTTTAATTCCTTTAATTACTGGAATAGCCAGAAAATTTTCTATAAAATCTTTATAGATTTCGAGTATTTTTTGAGCTTCTCTGCTAGCTTCTTCTAGAGAAGAATGAGCAGAGTGGCCTTCTTGCCATAGAAATTCAGAAGTTCTTAAAAACAAGCGTGGCCTCATTTCCCAACGAACAACATTTGACCATTGATTGAGCAATATGGGTAAATCCCGATATGATTTAATCCAACGTCTGTAAGTGTTCCAAATAATAGATTCTGAGGTAGGCCGAACAACAAGTTCTTCTTCAAGCTTAGAATCCGGATCTATAATTATTTCGCTTTTATTTTTTTTTAACCTATAATGAGTAACGATAGCACATTCTTTAGAAAAACCTTTTGCATGATCAGCTTCCTTTAAAAAATTGGATTTAGGAATAAATAAAGGGAAATAGACATTTTCATATCCTGTGGATTTGAACCTTTTGTCAAGTTCATCTTGAATTTTTTCCCATATGTTAAACCCGTATGGCTTAATAATCATACATCCACGTATACCAGAATTTTCTGCTAACCCGGATTTATAGACTAGTTCATTATACCACTTAGAATAATTTTCAGAACGGGGGGTAATCATAAAAGTCAATAATTTGCCAATTTGGCTGAGCCAATAAATACACAAAATTTGAAAATGATGGAAAAAATTCAAAAGAATCATTTAAAAATCTACAATTCGCTTAGTGGAAAGAAGGAATCATTTAAACCAAAAAATTCTGATTACATCAAAATGTATGTTTGTGGTCCAACTGTTTACGGTTATATACATTTAGGAAATTGTAGAACATTTATTTTCTTTGATCTTGTATTCAGATATCTTAAACATTTGGGATATAAAGTACGTTATGTACGTAACATAACTGATGTAGGACATCTGGAAAATGACTCAGATTATGGAGAAGACAAAATTGCTAAAAAGTCTAAGATGGAAAAACTTGAAATAATGGAAATTATTCAAAAATATAGTTTGGATTTTCAAAAAAATTTAAGTTTTTTTAATGTTCTTCCTCCTAGCATAGAACCCTATGCTAGTAGCCATATAATAGAACAAATTGAATGGATAAAAAAGCTTCTAGAAAAAGAATTGGCATATGAAGTAAACGGTTCAGTTTATTTCGAAATAAAGGCTTATGAAAGATGGTCTCACTATGGAGTTTTAAGTAAGAGAAAAAAAGAAATTACAAAAAGTCGTTTATCTTTAAAAAAACAAGAAGAAAAGTTCAATACTGAAGATTTTGCGCTTTGGAAAAAAGCGAACTCAAAATATAGTATGAGTTGGCCTTCTCCTTGGGGCCAAGGATTTCCAGGATGGAATACAGAATGTGCTGTAATGAGTACAAAATATTTAGGAGAAAGTTTTGATATACATGGGGGAGGAATAGATTTAAAGTTTCCGCATCATGAATGCGAAATAGCTCAAATACAAGGACTTTATGGTAAGTCTCCAGTAAAATATTGGATGCATACAAACTTGCTAACTATCAAAGGACAAAAAATGAGCAAGAAAACTGGGAATATATTCCTTCCTGAAACTCTATTTAAAAGAATTCATCCTAGTATTATCCGTTTTTTTCTTCTTAAGACTCATTACCGAACCCAATTAGATTTTTCATATGAAACACTTTTTTCTTCAGAAAGGTCTTATTCTCGGCTAAGCGACTCATTTAAAGTTTTGAAAAACTTGCCAATAGGTAAAAAATCTACTTTTGATGTTCTATCTTGGAGAGAAAAATGTTATGAAGCTATAGATGATGATTTTAATAGTCCAATGCTAATTATGCTGCTATTTGAAGCAGTAAGCTGTATAGAGAAAAAACCAGAACTCGTAGAAGAGGACTTAATTCTCTTTAAAAAAACAATGAATGACTTTTTTTTTGAAGTTCTAGGTTTAGAACTTATAGATGAAAATCAACCTATAATTTACGATTATTCCAAAAATTTAATTGAACTGATCATTCAAGTTCGAAATAGGGCAAGATTTGAAAAAAATTGGGATTTATCAGATTATATACGTTTTGAGATGTCTCGTTTGGGAATTCGTTTGAAAGATGGGAAAGAAAGCACACAATTTGAAATTGTGTAGAGAAGACTATTCAATAAATGGAGTAATTCCCAGGTCATCTTTTAATTTTTTTATATCTATCTTCAAATACTTAGAAATGAACATTAATTTTATTTTTTTACTATTAATTTTTATGTAAAATTTTTTATTTCCGTTTTTTATTATGGTTTTTAACTGATTTATCAGACTTTCATTAAGTTTATCCACATTTATTCGAATAATTAAACTATTTGTCATATTTACAGACTGCAAAAGCTGTATATGAAGGATTCGAAAATAAATTTCCCCATTTTGTTTTTGTATTGGAATAGTCTTAAGGTGAATAAGAGCATTTTTCTGAAGAATAGGTATATATTTTAAATATTCTTCTCCAAAAATACGGAACTCTATGCATCCTTTATGATCTTCTAAAGAAAATAGACCATATCTATTACCGCTTTTATAAGATATTTTCTTTTCGCATTTAAGAACAATTCCGCATACATTAAGTATTTTACCAATTAAATTATTTTTATTCTGATTTATCTCACACAAAGAGACATAATTTTTTATTTCGTACTTTAGTGTATGAGAAGTAATATAAATACCTAAAACTTCTTTTTCTTTGGTTAATTTTATTATTTTAGGCCAGGGTTTGGCATATGCCAAAATTGGCTCTGAAAGAGAATTCTTCCTATTTTTTAACCCAAATAGGATAATTTTCTCTAGTGTTTTTTCTTCCTTAAAATATTGTGCACGGTTAATTGTTTCAAAACAATCAAAAGCTCCTGCTAAAATAAAGTTTTCCAAAACTTTTTTATTAATTAACCTTAAATCAATTCGCTTAACAAAATCGAATATTGAAGTATATATACCGTTTTTTTCTCTCTCGGAGAGTATCTCAGAGAGAACTGATCTTCCTATACCTTTAATAGATCCAAAGCCAAAACGAATTTCTCCATGTTTGGTTACTGTAAAAGCATAATCACTTTCATTAATATCAGGTCTTAAAACGGGGATTCCCATCCTTCTACATTCTTCCATAAAAAGAGTTATTTCTTTTAGGTTATTCAAATTATTGCTCAATACAGAAGCCATGTATTCTTCTGTAAAATGTGCTTTTAAATAAGCTGTCTCGAAAGCAATATAAGCGTAACAAGTGGAATGAGATTTATTGAAGGCATAATAGGAGAAGGCTTCCCAATCTTTCCAAATTTTCTCTAAAATTTTTTGAGAATAACCTTTTCTTTTTGCTCCCTCAAAAAATCGTTCTTTCATTTTGTCCAGTATGTTTTTTTGCTTTTTTCCTATTGCTTTTCGTATTAGGTCAGCATGACCTTTTCTAAACTCGGCTAGTTTTTCTGCTAGAAGCATTACTTGTTCTTGATAAATAGTAATGCCGTAAGTATTACTTAAGAATTCTTCCATTTCAGGTAGATCATAAGTTATAGGCTCCAATCCGTGTTTTCTTGCTATAAAATTTGGAATATATTGCATAGGACCTGGACGATATAATGCATTCATTGCGATAAGATCATAAAAAGTATCCGGCTTTAGTTTTCTAAGATACTTTTGCATTCCAGTAGATTCGTATTGGAAAACTGCTACAGTTTCCCCTTTTTGAAAAAGTTTGTAAGTTTCTATATCATCTAAAGGAAAAGAATCTAATTCAGGATTCTTTTTTTTTATTAGGTTCAAAGCATCTTTAATAATAGTTAAAGTTTTTAATCCAAGAAAGTCCATTTTAAGAAGTCCTACACTTTCTACTACCTCGTTATCAAATTGGGTAACTAGCAATTCAGAAGATCCAGAAACTGGGATAAGTTCTCTTATATCTGAAGGTGCAATAATAATACCACAAGCATGTATTCCTGTACTTCGGATAGATCCTTCAATAATCTTAGCTTGACGAAGTGTTAAAGATTCTAATCCAGAATTTTCGTAAATTTTTCTAATCTTTATTACATTTTTTATTTCACTTTTAAAAAGGTTTAGAGAAGAAATATTTTCTGAAAATAGCCTTTTTAAGGAAATATTTGGGATCATTTTGGTTATTCTATCTACATCAGATAAAGGTAACCCTAAAACTCTAGCTGTGTCTCGTATAGATAATTTTGAAGCCAAAGTACCATATGTAATAATATGAGCTACTTGAGTTGTTCCATATTTTTCTACAACCCATTTGATAATTTTATCCCGGCCTCTATCATCAAAATCTATGTCAATATCTGGCATTGAAACCCTATCTGGATTCAAAAAACGCTCGAAAAGTAAACCGTATTTAATTGGATCTATATCCGTAATCCCTATACAGTAAGCTACTACAGATCCTGCAACTGATCCTCTTCCAGGTCCAACTGAAACGTCCATTTTTCTCGCTTGAGATGTAAAATCCTGTACTATAAGAAAATAACCTGGATAACCAGTTTTTTTTATAATATCTAACTCTAACTCTATACGAGTTTTTATAGAGCTTGTAATTTTACCGTAACGATACTTAGCTCCTTTATAAGTCAGGTGTTTCAAAAAAGCGTTAGGGTCTTTAAAAGATTTTTGT
The DNA here is from genome assembly GCA_035643775.1 of Candidatus Angelobacter sp. Lineage (NCBI taxonomy): Bacteria > Pseudomonadati > Acidobacteriota > Terriglobia > Candidatus Angelobacter > Candidatus Angelobacter sp. The sequence goes on along the minus strand of DASQPV010000018.1, from coordinate 7,656 downwards.
AACTTCGGCAGTAAAATATTCTGCATAAGATCATAGTCCTCTACCTTTTCAAGAAGCTCCTCTAAATAATTGAAAGATTCAGGAATATCTGAAAAAATATTTTCTATTTGTTTTGATGTTTTTAAATAGAATTCCTTATTTGGAAATCCAAATCTAAACCCTTTACCCTTACCTATAGGTGTAGACAATTTTTCTCCTTTGCGTACGCAAAGTAAAATATCCTGAGCATCAGAATCTTTTTTATCTAGATAAAAAGGATTATTTTGCGCAATATATTTTACTCTATATTTTTTTGCTAATTTAAGTAAAATTTTATTAACGTAATCTTCTTCTTTAAGACCATGTCTAAGTAATTCTACATAAAAATCTGACCCGAAACATTCATTCCACCAACAAAAAACTTTTTCTGCCTCTATACAACCTCTATTCAAGATTGTAGATGGAATTTCAGAATTAATATCTCCACTAAGAGCTATAAGTTCTTCCTTGTAAATTTTAATAATGCTTTTGCAAACCTTTGGTATCACAAAGGAGTCCCTATCTGTAAATCCATAAGAACTGATCTTTGATAAGTTCTGAAATCCTCTTTTATTTTTAGCTAAAAGTACTTGAGGATAATATTTTTCTGAATTTTTTATATCTATAAAAACTTCGCACCCAAGAACTCCTTTAATGTTTCTCTTCCCATACTTTTTAGATTTTTCATTATACTTATTTATTTCAGTATTAGCTAATCGAATAGATTCCATAAAATAAGCGACGCCCATTAGATTTCCATAATCTGTAATCCCAACAGCTGGCATATTTTGTTCAACTGCTCTATTAACTAAGGATCTTACATCTATAGTAGAACACAGAATCGAAAAACAAGTATGATTATGCAAGTGAGAAAAATTCTTTGCGTATAGAAGTTCATTAGATGTTTCAGATTCTATTTTTATTTCCCTTTTAAAAGAGATAGGGAAGAAGGAAGAATCAATAAATTCTTTTTGCTTTTTTTTAAATTTTTCAAGCAATTTAATTCCAAATACTCCGAAAGATAGAACTCCTATGCGAATTAATTCAAAGAAACATTTTGAGGTAGCTGTTACATCATGAATAGCGTTATGGGTTAAAGAAAGTTCCTTTCTGAAAAGTTTTTGATAAAGTTCCTTAAGAGTAGGCCATTTATTCCTTCTCAAACTAGGAATAGCCTTTTTAGTATCAATGAAGATTTTTTTCAAAATGGAAGTTTTAATATTTTTTCTAAAAAATTCACAATAAAGAACATTTATATCAAATTCTATATTATGCCCGATAACAAATTTACTCTTTTCTAGAGATTGCTCTAAACAATTTAAAACAAAAAAAAGATCATCTCCGACAGACTTAACTTTTTCAGTAGTTATCCCATGTATTTTTGTTGAATTAAAAGGAATGTCTAAACCTTCAGGTTTAACAAAAAAATTCTTAAACTCAACTAGTTCTCCCAAAGTATTATAACATTGCCAAGCAATTTGTACTATACAAGGCCAATTTTCACCTGAAGTTAAACCTGAAGTTTCTGTATCTAAAATAACATACATAATAATAAGAAGAAGAACAGTGAAGTGGACATTACCGGATTCGAACCGATGCCCCTACTCTGTCAAAGTAAGACTCTAAACCAAACTGAGCTAAATGTCCGCAATATAGTGACAATATACTTGAAAACAGTAGATGTTTTTTCTATTCTGCTGTTTTCAAGTATACGAAGGTAGAACGTCCAAATCTATAGATCAGCACATAAAGCAACTATAAGCTATGGAGTAAGTTGATTATTCACCCATTTTTGTGTACATACTTTGCAGGTTTTAGCTATTTTGTTGTTGGACTGATCCAGCATAGCTGGGTAAAAAGGAAAAAAAGATTTGGATACTAAAGCCCATACAGACTGAATTTGAATGCTGTTTGCGTACTTAATTTATTAAGTTGTTTAATTTCTGACATTAAAGTTTTCAGCATCACAGAGAAAAATTATGAATAAAATAAAAAATACATTGAAAAACTGTATTAAAAATAGAAGAGCTTCTTTTGAATATGAATTCATTGAAGAATATGTTGCTGGAATCCAATTATTAGGAACTGAAATAAAATCCATTAGACAAAATAAAGCAAGTATTTCAGAAAGCTTTTGTCTAATGAAAAATGGGGAATTGTATGCTATTAATATATACATTTCAGAGTATCGGATGGAAGCTAATTTCAATCATATACCTAATCGAAGTAGAAAACTTCTTTTGAATAAAAAGGAATTAATAAAAATTAGTAAAAAATCAGAAAAGTCTGGATTAACTATTATTCCTAATAAATTATTTATCAATCAAAAAGGATATGCTAAACTTCAAATTTTTCTGGCCAAAGGTAGAAAAATATTTGATAAACGGGAAGTTATCAAGAAAAGAGAAAATAAACGGGATCGTTCTAGATTTTGTCATTAATTATAAGAAACGTTAATACTTAACTCATATAAAAGAAGAATAGGGATCGCTGCTAGAAACATGTTTAGAGCATCTCCAGGTGTTAGAGCTGCAGATATAATTAAAATAACTAAAAAAGCATGTTTTCTATATGTACGCAAAAAATTTTGATTAATTAATCCAATTTTAGTAAAAAAATAGACAAAAATTGGTAGAAGGAAAGTTAATCCCATAGAAAGTGTAGATTGTATAATGGTATTTACATAATCTGATAAATCAAAAACGTTTTTTAAAATAGGACTTACTTTGAATACATAGGCAAATTGAATGGTCATTGGAGAGAGAACGAAATATCCAAAAAGTATTCCAAACAAGAAGAGTAAAGAAGTTGTTATAAAAATTTTGAGAAAAAAACTTTTTTCTTTCTTAGAAAGACCCGGTTTTATAAACCTCCAGAATTCATACATTATATACGGAAATGATAAAATTATTCCTCCAGTTAAACATACTCCTATATATGCATTAAATTGACCAAAAAGCCTTCTGTTTTGAAGATGCAAATCCTCAGGCAATATAAAATTTTTTTTTCCTTTATCAATCATCCTAAAAAAACGATAAGTAACAAACTTAGATTTAGCTGGTGCTAAAATAATCTTATCGAAGAAGAGTTCTTTATTTAACATAACAGCAGTCATGCCTAAAAATAAAGAAAATAGACTGCGAATAATATGTTTTCTAAGAACTTCGATATGAGACATAAAAGACATTTTTGAGAAGGACATTTTTTTTTTAAAATTACGTAGATCCACTCATTTGAAAATCTCTAGTATTTCATAATCGATTACTCTACCATTGGGTAACTTTATATGAGCTATTTCCCCAACTTTCTTACCCAATAAGCCAGAAGAAATGGGAGAATTTACCGAAATTTTACCCATTTTAAGATTAGACTCCTCTTCTGGAACTAAGGTGTAAATAACCTGATCCCCAGAATTAAGATTTTTTATTCTTACTCTAGAGAGGATCGAAACCTTGGAATAATCCATTTTAGAAACGTCTATAATCTTTGCATTAGCAAAGCTTTTTTTTAGGGAAGCAATACGTGCTTCTAAAAATTCTTGATCTTCTTTAGCTGCATCATATTCAGCGTTTTCTGAAATATCTCCTTTATCTCTAGCTTCAGCTATTTTTCTAGAAATATTTACACGTTCTATACTCTCTAATTTTTCAATTTCTTCTTTAAGTTTTTGAAATCCTTCCTTAGTTACATATTTTTTCATTATTTTTTATGTAAAATAATTGTTTTTTCATCCTTCCTGCCTTGTTTTTATGAATAACTTTTCTTTTCGAAAGTTTATCTATCATAGAAATTGTCTTTCGAAAACAAAAATCCAAGGACGATTTATTCCTATTTTCCTCTTTTTTAAGTTTTTTTATTGCTGTTCGTATAGATTTAAAATAATATCTGTTTCGAACACGAATTTTTTTATTTTTTAAAACTGAAGAATTATTTGCCATTACAAAAAGGTATTTAAATTTAAAAATTTAAGCAGCCCATAGGGGAATCGAACCCCTCTTTTCAGAATGAAAATCTGATGTCCTAACCAATAGACGAATGGGCCTTTATTATATTATCCCAAACCCAAAATAACGCAAATCATTCCAAAAATGGGTATATGATTTTTCAACTACTTCAGGTTTACCTATATTAAGAGTCTCTCTAAGAGAGAAAGGAGCAAACGACATAGCCATTCTATGATCTTCGTAAGTTTTTATAAAAAAAAGATTTTCTTTCTTGTATTCAAACCCAATAATTTGGAAGGAATTTTCGGTAATAATAGATAGGACGCCTATTTTAAATAGCTCCTTTTGCAAAGCTTTAAGCCTATTCGTCTCTTTAATTTTTAGTGTTTCTAGGCCTATTAAAAAACATTTTCTACGTAAAGCAGCACAAGTAACTGCAATAGTTTGAGCAATATCAGGCATAGAATTTAGGTCTAGTTCTAAAAAAGTATGGAGAAAGTTATTTCTTTGACTACTTAATATCATTTTACCATATGTGAAAATGGTATTTATTCCGAAATATTTTCTATATATATATGCGACAAAACTATCTCCTTGATAGCTTTTTTCTTCAAAGTAACTCATTCTAATTTTTACTGTTTTAGAAATAGCAGACAAAGCATAGTAATAGGATGCTGAACTCCAATCAGACTCTACAGAAAAAACTTTCCGATTCAGGTTTTTAGTGGGATTTATACAAATAAAGTTTTTCATCCAAGAGATTTTTATCCCTGTTTTCTTCAAAATATTCAAAGTCATTTGAACATAAGGGGATGAAGTTATCTTTTCTAGAGAAAAGAAAAGTTTTAATCCATTTAAAAGGCTAGATCCTATTAGGATAAGTGCGCTTATATATTGACTGCTAATTTTAGGATCGATAGGGACAGACCATCCAGAGATTTTTTTTCCACATATTTTAAGTGGAGGGAATCCCTCTTTTTCTAAAAAAAAAATCCTAGACCCAAGGATTCTTAAAGCATTCACCAAAACTGAAATAGGTCTTTGTTTCATTCTATTGGAACCAGTTAAAATAATTTCACTACAATCTTTAATAGAAAAATAAGACGTTAAAAAACGCATAGACGTTCCAGCATGTTCAATGTTAATTAAGGATTTTGAGTTTTTTAAAGCTCTTCTTAAGAGATTAGTATCAGAAGCGTGGGAAAGATTATCTATTTTAATTTTTATTTTATCTGTATATATAGCTTGAAGAAGGAGTAACCTATTCGATTCGCTTTTAGATCCGGTGATCCCTATATACCCATATAGGTATGGATCCTTTTTACAAATTTTGAAAATAAAGCACATATGAATAAACTAAAAGTAGCCATTCAAAAATCAGGAAGGCTTTATGAAGATTCTCTTAAACTTCTTAAAGAATGTGGGATAAATATACAATTCAGAAAGAATCAATTAAAAGCTTTTGCGTTAAATTTTCCTTTAGAAATTTTTTTTCTAAGGGATGATGATATTCCTCAATATCTAGAGGATAGTATAGCAGATATTGGAATAGTGGGCGAGAATATTTTTTCGGAAAAAAGGAAAAGAATACAAGTTAAAGAAAGATTGGGTTTTGGCAAGTGTCGCTTATCTATAGCTATTCCTAGACAACTCAATTATAGAGGAATCAAAGACCTAAACGGAAAGAGAATTACCACAAGTTATCCTATTCTTGTTCAAGAATTTCTGACAAAGCATAGTATTGATGCAGAAATTCAAGAAATAAGCGGTTCAGTAGAACTAGCTCCTAGTATTGGATTATCCTATTGCATTTGCGATTTAGTAAGTAGTGGATCTACACTATTCATGAATGGACTAAAAGAAGTAGAGACTCTTTTGCAATCAGAGGCTATATTAGCTTCCTCTATGAGCATAGAGGAAGATCCAATAGGAAAAAAACTAATGAAAGAACTTCTTTTTCGTATCCTAGCTGTAAGAAATGCTAAAAATAATAAATACATATTATTGAATGCTCCAATAAAGAAATTAGATAAAATAATGTCGTACTTACCTACGTACTTACCTAAAAATCTAACTCTAACTATATCTCCATTATTAATCAATTCTCAATTATGTGTAATACATGCTGTAATTAGCGAAAAGGAGTTTTGGAGAGTGGCTGAAAATTTAAAAATTTTTGGTGTTTTTAATATTCTCGTTATGCCTATCGAAAAAATTATTTATTAAGAAATTTTAGAATTATGGAAAGAAAATTATGGAAATAAAAACCTATCCTAATCCCACTTTTCAAATAAGGCCCACAAAAAATTATCGGAGTATTTTAATCTCAAAAGTACGAGAGATTATAAAAAAGGTAAAAATAAATGGGGATTCTGCTCTAAAATTTTATGCAAAAAAATTTGATAGATGTTCTTCTTGGAAAGATATCCAGGTTCTAGAAGAAGATATAGAAAGTTCTATAAAATTAGTATCAAAGTCTTTTAAAAAATCCATAGAACAAGCTTATAAAAACATAGAATTTTTTAACCTTAATCAAATATACCATAAATTTATAAGATTAAAATCAATTTCAGGAGTACTTTGTTGGTATAAAACCTTTCCAATTGGAAAGGTTGGACTTTATATACCAGGCGGATCTGCTCCTTTATTTTCAACTGTTCTAATGTTAGGAATTCCAGCTAGATTAGCTCAATGCAAAAATATTATTTTATGTACCCCCCCCAATTTTAGTGGAAATATTCATACTAATATTATTTACGCTTCAAGAAGAGTAGGAATAAGAAAAATCTATAAAACAGGAGGAGCACAAGCTATTTCCGCAATGACTTTTGGTACACAAAGTATTCCTTCAGTTGATAAAATATTTGGACCTGGTAACATATATGTTACTATTGCTAAACAAATTCTTTCTCAAGAATGTTTGGTTTCCATAGATATGCCAGCTGGTCCAACAGAAGTAGGAATAATAGCTGATGAAATTTCTAGTATAAAATATGTTGCAGACGATATGATCTCTCAAGCTGAACATGGAACTAATAGCCAGATAGTGTTAATCTCACCCAAGAAATATTGGGGAGAAAGCGTAAAGAAAGAACTAAACAGAAAAATATATAATCAACCAAAGAGGTTTCTTGTTAAAGAATCCTTTAAAAATAGTTGCATTATTCTTGTTCCTTCTTTAGAAGAAGGGCTTGATATAGCCAATCAATACTCTCCAGAACATTTAATACTAAACTTTTTGGAATCAGATAGATATTCTGAAAAAATTAGAAATGCAGGTTCTGTTTTTTTAGGAGCCTATTCTCCAGAAAGCGTTGGGGATTACGCTTCCGGGCCAAATCATGTTCTTCCTACTAAAGGGTATGCAAGAACTTTCGGGGGTCTATCAATGGATAGTTTCCTAAAAAAAATAAGTTTCCAAAAGCTTTCTAAAGAAGGGTTGGAGAAAATTTCAGAAACAGTGAAAACTATGTCAGTTTCTGAAGTCCTTAATGCCCATGCTTTTTCTGTTCAATCTAGAATAAGAAATAAAAATAATGATTAGAAAAAACATTAAGGAGCTCATACCATATTCCTCTGCTAGAAATGCATTTTATGGATCTTCTCATATTTTTCTAGATGCTAACGAAAATACTATAGTCTCAGGTGAGGAGTATCCTCGTTATCCTAATCCTTTTCAAGTAGAACTTAAGAA
>DASQPV010000017.1 GCA_035643775.1 Candidatus Angelobacter sp. | reverse complement strand
ACATGGTTAAGTTAGAAAGGGCGCACGGTGAATGCCTAGGCACTAGGAGCCGATGAAGGACGGGACTAACACCGATATGCTTCGGGGAGCTGTAAGTAAGCTTTGATCCGGAGATTTCCGAATGGGGGAACCCCCTATCTTTAATAGGATAGGATCTTTACCTGAATACATAGGGTATTGAAGGCAGACCCGGGGAACTGAAACATCTAAGTACCCGGAGGAAGAGAAAGCAAATGCGATTCCCTGAGTAGCGGCGAGCGAAACGGGATTAGCCCAAACCAAGAGGCTTGCCTCTTGGGGTTGTAGGACACTCAACATGGAGTTACAAAGGAACGGGGTAAATGAATCGACCTGGAAAGGTCAGTCGTAGAAGGTAAAAACCCTGTAGTTGAAACTTCGTTCCCTCCTGAGTGGATCCTGAGTACGGCGGGACACGAGAAATCCCGTCGGAAGCAGGGAGGACCATCTCCCAAGGCTAAATACTACCTAGTGACCGATAGTGAACCAGTACCGTGAGGGAAAGGTGAAAAGCACCCCGGAAGGGGAGTGAAATAGTTCCTGAAACCGTGTGCCTACAAGTAGTCAAAGCCCGTTAATGGGTAATGGCGTGCCTTTTGTAGAATGAACCGGCGAGTTACGATTACATGCAAGGTTAAGTTGAAAAGACGGAGCCGCAGCGAAAGCGAGTCTGAATAGGGCGATTTAGTATGTGGTTGTAGACCCGAAACCAAGTGATCTACCCATGTCCAGGGTGAAGTCCAGGTAACACTGGATGGAGGCCCGAACCCACGCATGTTGAAAAATGCGGGGATGAGGTGTGGGTAGCGGAGAAATTCCAATCGAACTTGGAGATAGCTGGTTCTCTCCGAAATAGCTTTAGGGCTAGCCTCATGTAGAAAGAATCTTGGAGGTAGAGCACTGTTTGGACTAGGGGCCCCCATCGGGTTACCGAATTCAGACAAACTCCGAATGCCAAAGATTTATCCATGGGAGTCAGACTGCGAGTGATAAGATCCGTAGTCAAAAGGGAAACAGCCCAGACCACCAGCTAAGGTCCCAAAGTATACGTTAAGTGGAAAAGGATGTGGAGTTGCTTAGACAACCAGGATGTTGGCTCAGAAGCAGCCACCATTTAAAGAGTGCGTAATAGCTCACTGGTCGAGTGACTCCGCGCCGAAAATGTACCGGGGCTAAACGTATCACCGAAGCTGTGGATGGACATCTTAGGATGTCCGTGGTAGGAGAGCGTTCTAAGGGCGTTGAAGCTAGACCGTAAGGACTGGTGGAGCGCTTAGAAGTGAGAATGCCGGTATGAGTAGCGAAAGATGGGTGAGAATCCCATCCACCGAATGCCCAAGGTTTCCTGAGGAAGGCTCGTCCGCTCAGGGTTAGTCGGGGCCTAAGCCGAGGCTGAAAAGCGTAGGCGATGGATAACAGGTTGATATTCCTGTACCACCACACTTTTGTTTGAGCAATGGGGGGACACAGGAGGATAGGGTAAGCGCGCTGTTGGATATGCGCGTCCAAGCAGTTAGGCCGTCAGTGAGGCAAATCCCACTGGCAATAGGCGGAGCTGTGATGGCGAGGGAAATTAAGTACCGAAGTTCCTGATTCCACACTGTCTAGAAAAGCCTCTAGTGAGAAAGATGGTGCCCGTACCGCAAACCGACACAGGTAGGCGAGGAGAGAATCCTAAGGTGAGCGAGAGAACTCTCGTTAAGGAACTCGGCAAAATGACCCCGTAACTTCGGGAGAAGGGGTGCTTTTTAGGGTGAATAGCCCCAAAAAGCCGCAGTGAATAGGCCCAGGCGACTGTTTAGCAAAAACACAGGTCTCTGCGAAGCCGCAAGGCGAAGTATAGGGGCTGACGCCTGCCCGGTGCTGGAAGGTTAAGAGGAGAGGTTAGCGCAAGCGAAGCTTTGAATTGAAGCCCCAGTAAACGGCGGCCGTAACTATAACGGTCCTAAGGTAGCGAAATTCC
>DASQPV010000016.1 GCA_035643775.1 Candidatus Angelobacter sp. | reverse complement strand
AGTATCCTCGTTATCCTAATCCTTTTCAAGTAGAACTTAAGAAAGAGATCTCATTTATTAAAAATATTTGTGATAAAAAAATATTTCTTGGTAATGGAAGTGATGAAATTATTGATTTGATCATACGAATCTTTTGTAGACTTTATCTCTATTTACATTAACATAACTTCATCTACAAAAGTACCTGAAGTTATCATTGGAAAAACGTTGTTTTCTTTTTCTATAATTACTTCAAGAAAGTAAGGACCATTATTTTCATAAAACATTTTTTTTATTGCTAAAACGATATTTTTCCTAAACTGAACTTTTTCTCCATAAATTCCATAAGCTCTAGACAACTTCATAAAATTTGGATTGACTAATTCAGTATACGAATAACGTTTTTCGAAAAAAAGTTGTTGCCATTGACGGACCATTCCTAAAAAATTATTATTGAGCAATACAATTTTTACTGGAATATTGCTTTGGAGAATGGTTCCTAGTTCTTGAATAGTCATTTGGATGCTCCCATCTCCTGTGATACAAATTACCTGGCGATTTTTTTTTACTCCAATTTTAGCACCTAAAGATGCTGGAATAGCAAAACCCATTGTCCCAATTCCACCCGAAGTAACTTGGCTCCTTTTAGGAGAAAAATTAAAATATCTGGAAGCGATCATTTGATGCTGTCCTACATCTGTAACTAATATTGCGTTATTTTTTTTATACTGATTTATTTTATGAATGACTTCTCCCATTGTCAATTTATTTTCTTTCGGATAAAGATCACTTGTTAAAACAATTTTTTCCTCTTTAGATTTTAATTCTAAAAAATTTTTGAGCCATTCTCCATTACTCTTTTTCTGTACGAGAGATGTAAATTTCGGTATTGTAATTTTGCAATCTCCAAGAATTTGGAGCAAACAAGGGATATTTTTCTCAATTTCGCAAGGATCTATATCTAAATGAATAATACTTGCTTTTTGGGTATATCCATTTATATTTCCGGTTACTCTATCATCAAAACGCATGCCTATAGAAACAAGAACATCGCACTTATTGGTTAAAACATTTGGAGCATAGTTTCCGTGCATACCCAGCATTCCCATAAAAAAAGGATGTTCACTATCTAATGCACCTAATCCTAGGAGTGTACATGCATATGGTATTCCTGTTTTTTCAACAAATTTTTTTAATTCCTCTTCTGCATTAGCTAAAATAACTCCTTGTCCAAATATTATGAATGGCTTAGTTGCAGAATTAATTAGTTTAATAGCCTTTTTAATTTTATTTATGTAAATAATCTCTTTTTTATACTTTTCAAATACATAAGGGCCCTTATAAAAATGGATTCTCTGAAACTGAGCATTCTTAGTTAGATCAACAAGTACTGGACCAGGTCTTCCAATTTTAGATATATAAAAAGCTTTTCGAATAGTTGGATAAATATATTCTGCATATGGAACTTGAACATTCCATTTAGTAATAGATAAAGATATATCGATGATATTTATTTCCTGAAAAGCATCAGTTCCAATTAAAGAAGAGGATACTTGCCCACTTATACATACAATGGGAGCGCTGTCTATCATTGCATCTGACAATCCAGTAATTAAATTAGTGGCTCCAGGTCCCGAAGAGGTAAGACATACCCCAACCTTTCCACTAACTTTGGAATAACCTTGAGCAGCATGAATAGCCCCTTGTTCGTGCCTAGTTAAAATATGATTAATTGCATTATATTTTTCTCTCATAAAATGCATAACATCATAAACCGGCATTATAGTTCCACCTGGATAGCCAAATACATAATTAACTTTTTCATCTAAAAGAGACTTTATCAAAATTTCAGAACCACAGCATGTTTTTCCCCTATACATGCTATTTATCCGTAATGCATCCTTCTGATGCAGAAGAGACCAATTTAGCGTATTTATATAAATATCCCCTATTTTCTTTTAGGGGAGGAGGGGCCCATTTACTTCTTCTTCTTTGAATAACTTCTTTTCCAACTTTTAAAGTTATTCTTTTATTTTTAGCATCTATGCTGATTAAATCTCCATCCTCAACTAAGGAAATTGGTCCCCCGATTTGTGCTTCTGGACTAATGTGTCCAATCACAAATCCATGAGAACCTCCAGAAAATCGCCCATCCGTAATCAATGCAACATCTTTTCCCAGTCCTACACCAATAATACAAGAAGTTGGCTTAAGCATTTCAGGCATTCCTGGTCCTCCTTTAGGACCTACGTATCGAATAACGACTACATCCCCAACATGAATATCCCTATTTAAGATAGCTCTATTCGCTTCTTCTTCAGAATTAAAAGTTCTAGAAAATCCAGAAAAAATAAATCCTTCTTTCCCTGTAATTTTAGCTACTGCTCCTTCGGTAGCAAGATTCCCGTATAAAATAACTAGATGTCCATTTTTTTTAATGGGACTATTTAATGGATATACTACTTTTTTAGTAAAATACATTTCATCAATTTCAGGATCAGTAAAACCCTGAATATTTTCTTCCAATGTTCTACCTGTTACAGTTAGACAATCTCCATACAGAAACCCGAATTGTAATAAATATTTCATAATAACAGGAGTACCTCCAAAAGTAGATAAATCCTCCATAAGATATGAACCACTCGGTTTTAAATTTCCAATTAGAGGAACCTGTTTATTTTTATCTTGAAAATCTTTTAGACTTATATCAATTTCAGCGGTTCTTGCTATTGCTAGCAAATGCAAAACTAAATTCGTTGACCCACCTAAAGCAATGGTCAACGTAATAGCATTTTCAATAGATTTTTTGGTAACTATGTCTTTGGGTTTTATATTCTCTTCAAGAAGTCTTCTTATTGCTGGACCTATTTTATGGCATTCTTTGTATTTTTCATAACTAGTTGCTGTAAAAGAAGAAGAACCAGGAAGAGTCATTCCCATTGCTTCCAATGCTAATGCCATTGTGTTAGCTGTATACATACCCCCACATGATCCGGAACTTTGACAAGAATTTTTGATAATGTTCCGATATTCCTTTTCTGAAATATTATTCTCTTTTTTTTCACCTAAAGCTTCAAATGCCGAAACAATATTAAGTTTTTTACCTTTATAGTATACAGAGGAAGAACTTCCTCCGTATACAATTAGAGCTGGTCTGTTAAGTCTAAGCAAAGCCATTACTGCTCCCGGCATATTTTTATCACAGCCAGGTATAGCTATTAAACCATCATAATGATGTGCGTATACAACGGTTTCTATGCTATCCGCAATAAGTTCTCTAGAAGGAAGAGAATACCGCATTCCAGATGTCCCCATTGACATACCATCACTTACACCTATAGTAGTAAACTGAAAGCCAATCATAGATTGATTTTCTATCGAAATTTTTACTTTCTTTCCCAACTTATTTAGGTGCATGTTACATGGGTTGCTCTCATACCAGTTGCTTACAATTCCCACTTGAGCCTTTTTAAAATCTTTTTCTTCTAGTCCAGTAGAATAAAGCATGGCCTGTGCAGCTGGTAAATCTAGAGATTTGGTAATTTTAGAACTATAATGATTCGTTTTTTCTATTTTCTTCATATTTTTTTTTAAAATGCTAAAAGTTTTTTTGGAAGATTTAGGAAAAAAAGATTATAAAGAAACATGGAAATACCAACGTGTACTTTTTGAGAAAATAGCTCATTTTAAATTTTTGAAAAAAAATAGAAAAGTACCGTCTAATTATTTACTATTTGTTGAACATCCAAATTCTTATACTCTTGGCATAGGGGGAGATGTTCAACATTTTCTTTTGTCTGAAGAAGATTTGAAAAGATTTGGAGCTTGTTTTTACAAAAGTGACAGAGGTGGAGATATAACTTTTCACGGAAATGGCCAACTAGTTGTTTATCCAATTTTAGATATGGAATACTTTATTCCTGATATTCATCAATATTTACGAATGCTTGAGGAAGTAACAGTACGGGTTTTATACTGTTATGGTTTAAAGGGGGAAAGATCATCTGGAGAGACTGGGGTATGGATTGATGTTGGAACTTCCAAAGTTAGAAAAATTTGTGCCCTAGGAATTAGGATGAGTAGATGGGTAAGTATGCACGGTTTTGCTATTAATGTTAACACTAATTTGAAATATTTCAAATATATAATTCCGTGTGGAATTAGAAATAAATCTGTAACCTCTCTAGCTAGAGAATTGCATAAAAAAATACCAATGAAAGATCTGAAAGAAAAGGTAAAAAAATCATTTGAAAACGTATTTGATGTAGTGATTCTAACTAGAGAGTGATCTCTTTTATAAAATCCTCAATACAGTCATATTCCACCTCAGTAGTTTTAGACATATCTTTAATTCTAATTTTGTTTTTAACTATTTCTTTTTTTCCAACACTAATCACAAAAGATATTTTTTTCTTAATAGCATACTGAAATTGTTTTTTTACTTTTTCAGCCTTTGGGTATAATTCAGCAGGAATTACTTTTTTTCTTAATTTTGAAATTAACCTATTAGCATATAGAGATTCCTCTTCTCCAAAATGGAGAAATAGTACACGTAAAGGAGTATGATCTTCTGACTTAGGATTCATCATTTTTTTTGCAATATGAATTCTATCTAATCCTAGAGAAATCCCTACACCTGATATATTGGGTAATCCAAAAATTCCAGTTAGGTTATCATATCGCCCTCCACCTCCTATAGAATTTAGGTAAATACCTTTTGGGTTCACTTCAAAAATAATTCCAGTGTAATAGTTTAAACCACGAACTAAACTTATCTGGAATTGCAGATCCACCCAATCCAAACATACTTTTTTTATGATTTTTAAAAAAAATCTAAGCTCTTCAATGCCTTTTTTACCATTTTCAGAAGAAGAAGAAAGTATAATTGCAGAAAGTTTATTTAGCTTTTCTTCAAAATTTCCATCAATATTAAAAACTCCTTGTATCTTTTTCAGATTTTCTTTAGGGATTCCCCTCCTAATCATTTCTTTCCAAACATTATGAGAACCAATTTTATCCCACTTATCTAAAGAAATGATGAAATCTCTCCAGTAATCTTTAATTTTAGCAATATCAGCTAATCCAGAAATTATTTCACGATGATTTATTTTTATAATAACTGGCAAGTTCATGTCGGAAAAAATCTTATCATATAGCTGAATCAACTCAATCTCTTGCCATAGAGATTTTGATCCAATGATATCCGCATCACATTGGCAAAATTCTCTAAATCGGTCTTTTTGTGGACGATCCCCTCTCCATACATTTTGTATCTGATATCTTTTAAATGGAAAATGGATTTTATCTCTATGCATTGCTACATAGCGTGATAAAGGTATCGTTAAATCATAACGAAGAGCCTTTTCAGAAATTTCGACAATAAAAGAACGAAAATTTAATTGTTCTTCTATAAATTTTTGACCTGACTCTAATCCTAGTTGACTCAAGTGTTCAAATTTATATTTCTGTTTCTTTAAAAAATCTCCAGAATTAATTATCTTAAAAATTAATTGATCACTTTCTCCTCCGTATTTTCCAAAAAGAGTGGAAAGATTCTCAAATGAAGGAGTTTCAATAGGAGAAAATCCGAAAAGCTCAAAATTATTTCTAATTATCTGAATAAGACGATTCCGAGATCTTACTTCTTGTGTAAAAAAATCCCTAGTTCCAGGGGGAAGACTAAGCTTTTTCACGTTTTATTGGATTGGAGAAGTATATTCAAAAATAATTATTTATATTTGTAATTTGTAAGGTTAAGTGTAAATATTATGTATTTTTTTATTGATACAGCAAATCTGGAAAAAATTCGTAAAGCAAAAGATTTAGGAATAATTGATGGAGTAACTACAAATCCATCTTTAATAGCTAAAGAAAACATAATCGTAAACAGGAATATTTTTAAACATTATCAAAATATTTGCTCTCTAGTTGAGAGAGATGTAAGCGTGGAAGTAATTTCTACTGATTTTTATGGAATAGTTAAAGAAGCGGAGTTTTTAGTGGATTTACATACACATATTGTAGTAAAAATTACTATGAATACGAACGGCTTTAAAGCAGTTCGGTATTTTTACCAAAGAAACGTTAAAACAAACTGTACATATGTATTTTCTATTAGTCAAGCAATTTTAGCAGCTAAAGCAGGAGCTTCTTACGTTCAAGATATTTCTTATAATATATTAAAGGATATAAGACTAGTTTATAATAATTATGGTTTTATAACTAAAATTCTTGCTGCTTCAATCCGTAATCCAATGCACATTGTAGAATGTGCTAAAATTGGAATAGACGCTATTTCCACACCTTTAGAAACACTAAAGGCGTACAATAATCCAAAATGGGATTATAGCAATTAGAAAAATCAAGCACCAAAAACCTGATATGCTCAGAATAAAAAAAAATAAAAAACCTAGAAAAGGAATAACATCTATCATTTAAAATTAAAAAGCAATGAATTTTCGCATAGAAACAGACACTTTAGGTAAAGTTAAGGTCCCATATGAAAAATATTGGGGTGCACAGACAGAACGTTCAAGAAGTAATTTTAAGATTGGTCAGATAGCATCTATGCCATCTGAGATTGTTCGAGCTTTTGCCTATCTGAAAAAAGCTGCTGCTTATGCTAATTTTGATTTAGGCTTAATCGAGGAAAAAAAAAGGAATTTAATATCACAAGTATGTGACGATATCCTTGAAGGATATCTTAATGACCAATTTCCTCTGGTAATTTGGCAGACTGGATCTGGTACACATTCTAATATGAATATTAATGAGGTAATTTCCAATAGAGCACATGTTTTGAATGGGGGGAATCTAGAAGATGGAAACAGGACAATTCACCCAAATGATGATGTAAATAAATCTCAATCCTCCAATGATACTTACCCTACGGCAATGAGTATTGCTGCCTATAAAGAATTGGTGGATGTTACTTTACCTGGGCTAAAAAAACTGCAAAATTCCTTTAAAAAAAAATCTGAGGCTTTTAAAGAGATAGTTAAAATAGGAAGAACTCACTTAATGGACGCTACACCATTAACCCTGGGACAAGAATTTTCTGGTTATGTTTCTCAAATTAAACAGGGTATCAAAGCCTTAGAAAGTAGTCTAGATCATTTATCGGAAATCGCTATTGGAGGAACCGCAGTTGGAACAGGACTTAATGCACCTAAAGGGTATGACGTAAAATCCTCCATTTACCTTTCCAAATTTACTGGACTTCCGTTTAGACCTGCTGATAATAAATTTGAAGCTCTTGCTTCACACGAAGCCTTAATTAGATCTCATAGCTCTTTAAAACAGCTTTCTGTTTCTTTAATGAAGATATCTAATGATATTAGAATGTTGGCTTCGGGTCCAAGATCTGGAATTGGGGAGATTTTTATTCCAGAAAATGAACCTGGTTCCTCAATTATGCCAGGTAAAGTAAATCCAACCCAGTGTGAAGCACTTTGCATGGTCTGTGCTCAGGTTATGGGTAACGATGCTACAATTTCTATAGCAAATTCTTTTGGAAATTTAGAATTAAATGTTTTTAAACCGGTTATAATTTATAATTTTTTACAATCAGCTCGTTTGATAGGAGATGCTTGTATCTCCTTCAGTATAAATTGTGTCGATGGAATTATTCCTAATTCAGAAAGGATAAAAGAATTACTTGATCGATCTTTAATGCTTGTAACAGCATTAAATCCAAAAATTGGATATGAAAAATCGGCTATTATTGCTAAATCAGCATACAAAAAAGGAAGTTCTTTAAAGGAAGAAGCTATACGTTTGGGTTTTCTAACGGCGGAACAGTTTGATTCTTGGGTAAGACCAGAAAAAATGACAGGGAATCTAGATTAACGTCATCTAAAGAAATAAGTAGAAGATTGTACTTTCTCCAATAATTTTTCTTTTAGATCTATCAATCCTTCTTTATTTTTTGATGAAATGAAAATGGGTTGAAAAGATAAGTTTTTCTTTATTTTAATATTTTCATTAATTAAGTCAGATTTAGAAATAACTATTAAACGAGGTTTCTCAAGCAAACATGGATTATATTCCCGTAGTTCAGACAAGAGTATTTCATACTCTTTTTCAAAATCTTTAGTGTTTGCTGGAATAAGAAAAAGAAGAACAGAATTTCTTTCAAGATGTTTTAAAAACCTATATCCTAGTCCTTTACCCTTTGAAGCCCCTTCAATAAAACCTGGAATATCTGCAATAATAAAATCCCTATAATCAGAACAAAAAACAATCCCTAAATGAGGAGTTAGGGTCGTAAATGCATACTCCGCAATTTTAGGTTTTGAGGAAGTAATTGCAGCTAATAGACTAGATTTTCCAGAATTCGGAAATCCAACTAATCCTACATCTGATAAAAGTTTTAGTTCAAGAATAATCCATCCTTCTCTACCTTTCATTCCATATTGGGAATAACAAGGTTTAGAACTTCGGTAATTCCAATTACCTAATCCCCCTTTTCCTCCTTTGAATAGAATTTTTGTTTGATTATTTTTTGTAATCTCGAGTAGAATTTCATTTTTCTCATTTTTTACTACTGTACCTATTGGGATTTCTATAACGCAGTTTTTACCTTTCGCCCCACTAACAGGAAAACCGTTTTCAGCTATGTGATGCTTTTTATATTTTAGATGTAAAAGAGTCCAGCAATGATGATTTCCTCTAAATATTACATTTCCTCCATCTGCACCTCTATCTCTACGAAAATGTACAGATCCATATCCTCCTTTTCCACTTTTGCAGTAAATTTTAACGTTATCTATAAAATTTTTATACATTTTCTTTGAAAACTTCTAAAACAATAATTACCCTTATTTATTTTTATAGATATAAGTTTATTTTTAAGAATATGGATAACAACTGTATATTATATGGAACTGGGGCGGCTCTAATAACACCTTTTAGCGAAAAGGGAAAAATTGATTTTCAAAATCTTGAAAAACTTGTTTCTTACACTAGCAAAAGAGGAGTTTCTTATCTAGTTTTACTAGGAAGTACAGCTGAGCCTTTTTCTTTAAAAGAAGAAGAAAAAATAGATATTATCAATTGTATTAAATCAGCTAATGGAAAAAACCTTCCATTAATATTAGGAATTGGGGGAAACGATCCTGAAAATGTGATTGAGCAAATTTATAAGACGGATCTCACTGTATTTGAATGTATACTTTCTGTTTCGCCTTATTATAACCGTCCAACACAGATTGGTCTTTATATACATTTTAAGTCTATTGCTAAATATACAACTTCTGATATAATGATTTATAATGTTCCGTCTAGAACAGGTTCTAATATACTAACAGAAACTATTGTTCATTTAGCTAACGAGTTTTCTAATATAGTAGGAGTTAAAGAAGCCTCTGGAAATATTTTACAAGCTTATGAAATAATAAAAAAAAAACCTGAAAATTTCAGCGTAATTTCCGGAGATGATTCTTTGGCTTTACCTATTATCTTAGGTGGAGGTGATGGAGCTATTTCTGTAATAGCTCAAGGTTTTCCTAAACAATTTTCTGATATTATTTTTTTAGCAAAAAAAAACAAGCCAGAAAAAGCTTTTCTATTATTCTATAATATTATAGAAATGATTCATCTTCTTTTTGAAGAAGGCAATCCAACAGGAATTAAAGCTTTGTTAAAAATTATTGGAATTTGCGAATCTAACGTTAGATTGCCATTAGTTAAAGCTTCTCTAACTCTGATAGAAAAAATTAAGATAGAATATAGAAATATATTAGTGACTAAATCCATAAGAAAAAAATTACTATTATGATCTGTAAGTTTTTTAAAATTTTTATTCCTATAATAGGGGTATTTTTTCTCTCTAAAAATAACAATTTTCTAGTTATAGAGAGCAAAAACAATAGTTTCGATCAAAAACTAATTTTATATCATGCTTGTTTACATTACGAAAGTAAAAAATATGAAAAATCTCTAAAATTATTTAATCGTTTAGTTTCTATTAATCAATATAAATTGAAAAAAGCTATTCTCTATAAGATAGCAAGGTCTAATTTTAATGTAAAAAATTACATTTTAGCAGGAATTCAATTTTACAACTTTTACCATCTTTATCCAAAGGATAAATTTTCCGGAGAAGCGTTATTTCAATCCGCTTATTGCTATTATTTATCTTCATTTAATCTTGATCATAAGAACACTTATCTAGCAATAGAAAGGCTCAGATTTTTTTTAAAAAAATATCCATATAAGAAAAATTATTCTAAAGCTAAAGAATTATTAGAAAAATTGTTAAAAAAAACCGAAAAAAAATCTTTCGAAAGATCAAAAACTTATTATAATATGATGCAATATAAAGCAGCTTACGTATCTTTTAAAAACTTTATCAATGATTTTAGAGATTTTAGAAACAGTAGTTTCAGAGAAGAGGCTATTTTTTATATGTTTCTTTCAAAGAAAAAGTTAAACTTCATTTAATTATATGGATTTAGGAAAACTAAAAAAAATACCAAAAACAACTAAAATTTTCGATATAAAAAAAATAGAAAAATCTGGAGAAAGCATTTATGCGGTTATTTTAAGATTGAGTAAACGATCTTATGAAATAAATAAACTTATCAAAGATGAAATATATCAAAAAATGGAAAAATTTTTTTCTTATAAATATAAAGATAAGGCACTAGACGAAATTTTGGAAAATAAAGAAACAGTTGGTATCTCCAAGTTATTTGAGGAAGTTCCTCACCCAACTGTTATTGCTACACAAGAATTTTTAGATAGGGACAAGAATATTGACTAATATTGACTTGGCTGGGGATCGAACCCAGGACCCTTACATTAAAAGTGTAATGCTCTACCAACTGAGCTACCAAGTCTTTGTGTATCTAAAAAAATTTGCAAAATTAAAATGTATATATAATTTTAAAAAAAAAAAAATTATATAGTATTAAACCGTAATAATTTTTTTTTTTTGAAATTAATTTTAATTGGATACATGGGATGTGGAAAAAGTTACGTGGGGCATGCTTTTTCCACATATTTAAAGCATCATTTTTATGATCTTGATGATCTTATCTGCAAGAATAAAAAAAAGTCTATTTATGAAATATTCAAAAAAAATGGGGAATTATTCTTTAGAAAGATAGAACATAAAACTCTGAAAGAATTTTTAAAAAACTACAAATCCTATATCCTAGCATTAGGTGGAGGAACACCTTGCCATTATGAAAATATAAATATAATGAATGAAAAAGCGTGCATTGTTTACCTAAGATACGGAGCTTCTTCTTTATTTGAAAGATTGCGTTTACAAAGAGAAACCAGACCTATAATTTACCATTTAGATGATCTATCTTTATTGAGATTCATAAATAATCAACTCTATGAGAGAAGGGGCATCTACGAAAGAGCTAAAAAAAAAATATCTATTAAAGGTAAATCTATTGAAGAGATAGTTTTTTACCTAAAAAGTCTTTTAAAAGATGTTAAATGAAGAAAAACTTTTCAGAGAGATTAAAAAAATCTTTCCATTAGGAAAAAAAATCCTTGTTGCTGTAAGTGGAGGAATCGACAGCATGTCGCTATTAAATATTCTCCTTAAACTAAGGATACCATTTGGTGTTGTTCATGCTAATTTTCAGTTAAGAGGAGATTTTTCTAATAAAGATGAAACCTTCGTAACCTATTTTTGTCTAAAAAGAAATATACCTCTATATAAGAAACGCTTTAATGTTCTTGAAAAGAAAAATATGCAAATTTCGGCTAGAGTACTTCGTTATGATTGGTTTGAACAATTGCTCAACACAAAATCTTACGATTTTCTTGCTTTAGGTCACCATTTAGATGATTCTATAGAAAATTTTTTTCTTAATCTTATTAGAGGCACTGGAATTAAAGGGTTTTTAGGCATTCCTAAAAAAAGAAAGCAATATATACGGCCACTTTTGCCTTTTACTAAATCAGAAATTATCTCTTTTGCCAAGAAACATGATATTTCTTGGAGAGAAGATAGTAGCAATAGTAAAAATGAATATTTTAGAAACATTGTTCGACACGACTTAGTCCCAGTTTTCAAAAAACTTTCTATAAATTTTTACAAAAATTTCCAAAAAACGATCAATTTTCTAAACGAGACCTTTCATTTAGAAAATGAATATTTCCAAAAAATTTCTTCAGAAATTACTGAAGTAAAAACATTCCATCCTTTTTTTTGGAAAATTCACTGTAAAAAACTGAAAAAAATCCATACTCTAACTACTTGTCTTTTTAAATTGTTTTCCCCTTATGGTTTTGTAAATATTACTGATATGATTAGGCTTTTAAACGCTCAATCAGGAAAGCAAATCTTTTCAAGAAAATACAGAATTCTAAAAGATAGAAATTATTGGATCCTTTTGCCTAGGATAAGAAATATAGAGCAAAAAGTCTATAAAATAATAGATCTTCTACCTAAAAAAACCCCTTTTTCTTTATATTTTTCCTTCAATCAGAAGATTGAATCATCTGCAGATGCAGCCTTAGATTTGTATAAATTACAATGGCCTTTACAATTAAGAACTTGGAAAAAAGGCGATTATTTTTATCCATTAGGAACAAATTTTAAGAAAAAATTAAGTAAGTATTTTAAAGACGAAAAACTTTCCCTTTTTGAAAAAGATCATATTTGGATTTTGACAAATGCTTATAATGATATAGTATGGATTGTAAAAAGAAGACTAGACGATAGATTTAAGGTAACTGAAAAAACGAAACATGTATTAAATATTCATTTAAGTTAGAGTTAAGCAAAAAAAAAATTGAAAAAATTTTCAATACTTTCTTCTAATCTTTTTTCTTCTAAAGCTAAATAACTGAGAAATTCACTTCCTATTATTGCCCCTTCAAAAGAAGAACAAGCTATATTAAAATGTATTTTATTGGATATACCAAAACCAACCAATTTAGGAATATTAAAATTTAAATTTTTAATATTGTCAAAAAAAAATAATTGTTCAAAACTAATTTTTTTCTTAGGGCCTGTAGTTGAGGAGGAAGAAACCAAATACAAGAAACTTCTTGTTATCTTACTTAGCATAAGAATATATTTATCAGTAGTTTTGGGGGTAGCTAGGAAAATCAAGGGTAAATCAAAGCTCTTAAAAAGAGTATGGTATTTACTTTTATAAATTTCAACTGGAAGATCCGGAAAAATTAAACCAGATATTCCGGATTTAATACAATCTTTTAAAAATCTTTCTTCTCCAAATTTTAGAAACTGGTTATAATAACCCATAAGTATTATGGGTTTGTTTTTTTTTATTGCATATAATTGACTGAAGAATAGCTTTATGGTTATCCCATTTTCTAAGGCTTTTTGGCTGCTATTTTGAATAATGATTCCATCAGATAAAGGATCTGAATATGGCAAGCCTATTTCAATAATGTCAACTACTTTAATTTCTTGTAATTTTTTAAAAATTTTTTGTGTACTTTTTATATTTGGATAACCTGCTGTTAAATAAATACTTAATATATACTTTTTTTTTTCAAAAAAACATTTTTTTATAGAGTTCACTAGTGTAAATTTTGGCCTACTCTGAGATTTAAGTGATATGATTAAGTGAAATGATGAATATAAGCTTTCATATCTTTATCTCCTCTACCTGAGAGATTTACAATTACCAAATCTTCACGTTTAAGATGTAACTTAGGCAAGATAGCTAAGGCATGAGCGCTTTCTAAAGCTGGAAGAATTCCTTCAAGTTTAGAAATTTCGTAAGCAGCCTGCAAAGCTTCTTCGTCAGTTGCACTAATAAACTGAACTCTTTTACTTTCAAAAAGATGAGCCTGCATTGGTCCAATCCCTGGATAATTTAATCCAGCTGATATTGAACAAGGATTAACTAGTTGTCCATCTTCATTTTGCATTATTATAGACATGCTTCCATGTAAAACTCCCTTAGTTCCTATACAGGAAACAGTAGATGTTTCAGAAGTTTTTGCGGTTCCAGCTGCCTCTACTGCAATAAGCTTTACTGATTCTCTATTTAAAAAATGATAAAAAACTCCAGACGCATTGCTACCACCCCCAATACAAGCCAGTATGTAATTTGGGCAAGAAACGCCTTCTTTTTTAAGAAGTTGTTCCCGTATTTCCTCACTAATAATTGACTGAAATTCTGTAACCATTTTTGGATATGGATGTGGTCCAACGGAAGAACCTATCAAATAATAGCTTTCTGGGTGATTAATCCAAAAACGGATCGATTCATTTACTGCATCTTTAAGAGTTTTTTGTCCTGTTAAAACCTGAATTACCTTTGCTCCAAGCATATTCATACGGGAAACATTGGGAGATTGACGTTCTATATCCTTTTTTCCCATAAATATAATACATTCAAGACCTCCTAAAAAAGCACAAACTGTCGCAGTTGCTACTCCATGTTGACCTGCTCCTGTTTCGGCAATAATTTTTATCTTTCCCAGAGTTTTAGCTAACAAAGCTTGGCCTAAGGCATTATTAATTTTATGAGATCCTGTGTGATTTAAATCTTCTCTTTTTAGGTAAATATTAGAGCAATAAATAGAGGATAATTTTTTGCACAAAAAAAGTGGGGTAGGTCTACCTACAAAATCTCTCAGATAATTCTTCAATTTTCTTTGGAAACTTTTTTTTTCAACAATTTTTTTGTATTTACTATTAATTTCATCAATATTATAGCGAAGCATTTCAGGTATGAAAGATCCCCCGAATTGACCATAAAATCCTTTTTCGTCAGCTATCATTTTCTTATTTTTTTTATAAAGCTCTTAAACAGAATTTTATTTTTTATAGCCGGTTTTTCTTCGAAACGACTATTCATATCTATACAAAATAATTTAGAATGTGAAATCGAAAGAATGGGTGAACAATCATCAGCACTTATTCCACCACTCAGAAAAAAAGGAGTGGGTTCTTTATATTCAGAAAGTTTTGACCATAAAAATTTTTTCCCACTTCCTCCGAAATTTGGAGTATTTGTGTCGAAAAGGAAATACGGACAGATATCCGTGTATGCTTTTACTTTTTCGAAAGAAAAAGAGTCCTTTATCTGGAATGCTTTGATTATTTTCAATCCTTTTCTAGATATTTTTTCGCAAAAATTTGGACTTTCATCTCCGTGCAATTGGACCTTTTTAATCCTGTTTTCAAAGCTTTTCCTTAAGATTTCTTCTTCCGAAGCGTTAACAAAAACCCCAACTTTAGATATTTTTCCTAAATTAGGAGCAATAAAATTTTCTCCAACAAATCTAGGAGAGTTTCTATAAAAAATAAAACCCATAAAATCAGGTTTCAACATGGAAATAGACGAAATATTGGAAAATTCTCTCATTCCACAAATCTTTATTTTCAATTTTTTTTTCATTTTTTAATGAAGAATTCATAAGAAGGAATATTATTCATCTTCTGTATAATTTTTTCACAAATCCTCCAAGGATTAGAAGAATTCATAAAACTTTCTCCTATTAGAAAGCTATGAAACCCTAACTTTTTTAAAAAAAAAATATCTCCAAGATTCGAAATTCCACTTTCAGAAATTTTAAAAAAATTTATTTTTCTAGATAACTGGACCGAACACTCAATATCTATTGAGAAATTTTTTAAATTTCTATTATTAACACCAATAAAGTCAATCTCTTCCTCTAACTCTAAGGGAATTTTCTCTAGTTCGTTTGAAGAATGAAGTTCCATTATTACGTCCAATCCAATATTCTTAGCTTTTTTAACGAATTTAATGAGCACCTCTTTTGAAAGAATTTCCGCAATAAATAAAACAGCATCAGCTCCTATTGCTTTTGAGGCTATTATTTGGGATTCATCAATAATAAAATCCTTTCGTAATATGGGAATGGAAACGTTTCTCCGAGTTTTAGGTAGATCAGCATTTCTAGCTGAAAAATATTTATCATCAGTTAAAACGGATACACCAGATGCACCAGCATTTTCATATCCTATAACTACGTCTTCTATAAAAAATCTTTCGTTAATAAGTACTTTAGTAGGAGAGATTCTCTTGAATTCTGCAATGATTCCAGTTTTGCTTTTTCTAATGCTATTAGATAGGGAAAGACACTTTCTTGGTTCTTCTATTGATTTTTTTTTACTATTTTTTCTAATCTCTTCTTTCTTCTTAGAAATAATTTTGTAAAGAAAATTCATAATATTCTATTTAAGAAAGTTTTTTAATACTTCTTTTGCTTTTCCGCTTTTTAAAGATTCTCTAGCTTGAGAATAACTTTTCTCAAAGTTTTCTTTATTTAACAACATTAAAGCAAAAGCAGTATTTGTTAATACAACTTCGTTTTGTGCAAAAGTCCCTTTTTTTGATAGAATCTCAAAAAATATATTGGTATTTTCTTCAATGCTTTTACCCCCAATTACTTCATTTTCATCATTTTTTTTTTACCTAATGAATTAGGTGAGTAGGGTTTTCCTCCTTTTCGAGTATAGCAGATAAAATTATCCGTTAGAGAAATTTCATCATATCCATCAAAACTATGAATTATAGAATAATAATAATCAGTTTTCTTATAAAATATATTATATAGCCGGGCTACATTAAAATCACTTGCTCCTATTAAAAATTTTTTGGGTTCTATTGGAGAAATAAGTGGACCAAGTATGTTAAAAAATGTTTTTTCTTTTCGAATTCTAGATATCTTATCCAGATGAGGATGGAATAGAGGAGTGTGAAGGTAGCATATCCCAGATATTTCAAGATTTTTTTTTAATTGACTTTCATTTTTTGGAAAAGTATATCCTAGTTTTTTTAAAAGGGTGGAAGATCCTGTAATCGAGGATACACTGTAATTTCCATGCTTAATTACCTTACATCCCGTACCTGCAACCACAAAACAAGCTAAAGTGGAAATATTAAAAGTATTTTTTCCATCACCTCCAGATCCAACTATGTTTATGGCTGGGAAATCTCCCAAATCAACTTTTATGCAAAATTGCATAAAAGCTTCTCGAAAGCCTTCTATTTCTTCTAAAGTAGGAAATCTCATCTTATAAATAGTAATGAGTTTTCCTATATTTGATAGGTTCAATCGATCCATAAATATGTCTATAAAAATACGTTTGGCTTTTTCCCTGTATAAACTTTTTTGGAAGATAAGAGTTTCTTTCATAATGGTAATCTAAGCCAATTTCCTATTATTCTCTCTCCTTGTGTAGTTAAAATAGATTCAGGATGAAACTGTAATCCACGTACTTCGTATGTTTTATGTCTAATTGCCATAATCTCATTTAATGGACCAAGTGCCGTTATTTTTAAATCATTTGGAAAATCCTCTTTTGATAAAACCCAAGAATGATAACGTCCAGCTTTAAACTTTCTTTGTAATCCTTTAAAAAGAACTTCTTTAGAATCGTTAACCTGTATATAATGAGAAATACCATGATAAACTTTTTTTGTGGTTATCAATTTTGCCCCGAATGCAACTCCAATAGCTTGGAGTCCTAAACAAATTCCTAATATGCTTTTTGTTGAGGAATAAACTTTAATAAGAGAATTTAGAAGGTTAAACTCATTTGGTATTCCAGGACCTGGAGAAAGTATTATTTTTTCATAATTTTCAACATTATCTAAAGAGATTTCATCATGTCTAAATACATCAGGATTTTTTCCGTAAAGCTTTTTTACCATATATACTAAGTTATATGTAAAGGAATCGTAATTATCTACGATTAATATTTTCCCCTCCATAGTTTTAAATTTTTTTGGGCAAAATTTATGGATTTAAACAAAGCCATAAGTTTATTTTTTACTTCTTGAACTTCATTATCTTCTATAGACTCATAGAGTATCCCACTTCCGGCTTGGAAAAACAGAGTGTTTTCCTTACTTATAAACGATCGAATAATGATCGATGTATCCATTCTTCCATTTAGTCCGAAAAACCCTATTGCACCCCCATAAATTCCCCTATGTTGATTCTCTATCTGGTCTATAATTTTTATCGACCTATATTTTGGGGCTCCAGAAAGAGTACCTGATGGTAATGTATCCCCGAATATTCTCATTGTAGAAATATCAGAATATAGTTTTCCAGAAACTCTGGAAACCATATGCAGAACATGGGAAAAATATTGAAGTTTTTTGAAACTTTCCACTCTTACTTTTGATGAGTTTCTGCTTAAATCGTTTCTAGCTAAATCAACAAGCATTATATGCTCAGAATTTTCTTTGGGATCTAGGAGAAGTTTTTGGGAGAGGATACTTTCTTCCATTTTATTTATAGATCGAGTAATTGTCCCTGCAATAGGATTAATGTAAGCTATGTTTTTTTTGACTATCAATTGTGCTTCTGGAGAAGATCCAAATATTTTGGAATTTCCATAATCGAAATAAAATAAATATGGAGATGGATTTATCTCCCTAATAGCTAGGTAAACATTAAATTCATCTCCTATGAATTTATGACTAAATTGTCTAGACAGAACGATTTGAAAAACATCTCCATACAAGCAAGATGTTCTTCCTTGTATTATCATATTTTTGTGTTCTTTATCGCTTATGTTTGAGTCAAGTTGTCCAGAAATTTTCAACGTAAAAAAATAGTTTTTTTTCTTTCGTTTAAGAAAATTATTCAATTTTTTAATTGAATACATTCCT
Source organism: Candidatus Angelobacter sp. (assembly GCA_035643775.1). Lineage (NCBI taxonomy): Bacteria > Pseudomonadati > Acidobacteriota > Terriglobia > Candidatus Angelobacter > Candidatus Angelobacter sp. The sequence continues at coordinate 230,670 of DASQPV010000016.1, read as the reverse complement.
TTTTTTTCAGGTAAATTATGTTTTACAAAAATGATTTCATCGCAAAAATGATGAAATATAATAAGATTCACGTAAAATTTTAGACGTATTTGAGGAATACGGTATGTGGACTTTATGGGAGATTTTAAGGATATATTTTCAAAATATTGAATGCTTTCGTAGGAAAAATATCCATAAAAACCTGAATAAGGAGAAGCAATATTTTCAGAGCGGAATTTTTTAAAGAAATTATCGATTATCTTCTTAACTTCAGATCTTCTTAGAATAAGGAAGCTTTCTGAGTAATCGTTTGGATAAGAAATATTGGCCTGATTTTTATCAATAGTAATCTCTGAAATTGGATCTAGACAAAGAATGGAAGCGCATATTTTCTCTAAAAGTAAACTTTTGGGGAAATAATCTCTTAGTTTTAAATATAAATTTACTGGTTTAACGTTTTCAGAAAAATATTTTTCTTGAAAAGTCTTAAAAAGAAATATTGAAGACATCTTTTTATTTTTAGGGATTATTTTTTTGCTATTCGATAAATAATTTTCCTATTCTCAATCATAGAATCAAGAAACGAATCAAAAAACTCTTTATTGTTTTCTGTTTTAGAAATACGTGAAAGTAAAAAATCTATTGCTTCTAGTATATTCATCTCAGAAATATATTTACGTATAATCCAAATTTTTTGTAGTGTTTCAGTCTCCATAAGAAGATCTTCTCTTCTTGTACTTGAAGAAAACAAATCTATGGATGGATAAATTCTACGACTAGAAATATTTCTATCAAGTTGTAGTTCCATGTTTCCAGTACCTTTGAATTCCTCAAAAATAACTTCGTCCATTTTTGATCCAGTATCAATAATAGCTGTAGAAATTATAGTCAAGGATCCTCCATTTTCTATATTTCTAGCTGAACCGAAGAAAATCTTCGGTTTATGCAACGCTTTTGCATCAATACCTCCTGATAAAACTCTTCCGGAAGATGGATATACAGTATTAAAGGCTCTTGATATGCGGGTAATGGAATCCATTAAAATGCAGACGTCATGCTGACATTCAACCATTTTTTTAGCTTTTTTAGAAACAATTTTAACTACTTGAACATGTTTTTCAGCTGATTCATCAAAAGTTGATGAAATAACTTCTCCTTGAACACTTCTCTGCATGTATGTAACCTCTTCAGGACGTTCGTCAATTAACAAAATCATCAAGTATACTTCTGGATGATTAGCTGAAATAGCATTCGCTATTTCTTTAAGTAGAGTCGTCTTTCCCGTTTTTGGGGCAGCTACTATCATTCCACGTTGTCCTTTCCCAATTGGAGAAAAAATATCAATAATTCTTGTAGACAATGTAGCTTTCTGTCCAGAAAGATTGAATTTATCCATTGGGAATAAAGGAGTTAAGTATTCAAAATAGATTCTTTTTCTTACCTTATATGGGTTACAATTATTAATTTCAATTATCTTAATCAAGGTCAAATATTTTTCTACCTTTTTAGGAGTACGAACTTTTCCTTTTACTGTATCCCCTGTCTTTAGTCCAAAAAGTAGAATTTGATACTTAGATACATATATATCTTTAGGAGAGGCTAAATAATTAAAATTAGAGGATCTTAAAAATCCATAATTATTATCAGGTATTATTTCTAAAACACCTTCATTAAGATGTTTCTTAAGTTTTTTTTTAGGAATAGTAAAAAAATATTTTTTAGTAAAAATATATTCTCCTACTCCTACAATATTGAGAGTCTTCTCAATAATCATAGTTTTTTTGCTAGATAAAGATAAAATAATGAAAAAAAATTTTTTTTTCGAAAAACTTGAAAGCATAAAACATCGTTTTGATGAACTTTCAGAATTAATAATTAGCCCAGATATTATCGCAGATCATAAGAAATATGGATCTCTTCTACGTCAATTAAAAGACCTTGAAAAAGTCGTTGAGATCTATAGAATTTATAAAACTTATAAAGAAAACGTTTCAGAAGCAGATAAAATCTTAATCACAGAAGAAGATCCAAAGATAAAGGAATTAGCCCATATTGAGAGATATAAAGCTTTATCCGTTTTGTCTGATCTAGAAAAAGATATTCTGAATATTCAGAAAAAACAGGAAGATGATAATAATGCTATTATTGAACTTCGTGCTGGAACTGGAGGAAACGAAGCTTGTCTTTTTGTTGAAGATATTTACCGCATGTATACAATGTATTTCAAATACATGAGATGGAAATTTGAATTATTGAATGCGCAAGCGTCTGATGTTAAAGGATATAAACAAATCATTTTAAATGTTTTTGGAAAAGGAGCATATGGAATATTGAAATTTGAATCAGGGGTACATAGGGTGCAACGGGTTCCAAAAACAGAATCTCAAGGACGGTTACATACTTCAGCAATAACAGTTGCAGTTTTTCCAGAGATAGAAGATATAGAAGTTGATTTGAATCTTTCAGATATAAAAAGGGAAACTTTTCGATCAAGTGGAGCGGGTGGACAAAATGTTAATAAAATTGAATCTGCTGTACGTCTAAAACATATTCCAACTGGAATTTTTGTTGAATGTCAAGAAGACAGATCCCAACATAAAAATTATGAAAAGGCTATGAAAGTCTTGCGTTCACGTATTTATCAAATTGAATTGGATAGTAAAAAAAAAGAACGGGCTGTTGAAAGAAAATCTTTAGTTTCAACAGGAGACCGTTCTGCAAAAATAAGAACCTATAATTATCCCAAAGGACGGGTAACGGATCATAGGATAAATAAGTCTATTTATACTCTTGAAGAATTTATGAACGGAAATATTCAAGAAATGATTGATGCTTTTAGATCTATTGAAACTCTCGAAAAATTTATTTAACAACATACTAAAATTTTTTGTCTAAGACCATTAATAAGATCTTTTTTTTGCATTTTTCGTTTTCCCTCTATTTTAGCCTCAAAAACTAAAATATATCCATCTTTGGCAGAAATTTTTATTTCTGATGATGTTATTATTACTCGTCCTGAATACTCATTCTTTTCTGTAATTAAAGTTTTACCCCTATAAATTTTCATTCTTTTTTTATCTTTTTTCGAATATAGAAATGTCCAAGCGCTTGGATGTGGACTTAATCCTCTAATCTTATTGAAGATGACTTTTACTGAAGAATTCCAATTAATACGGCAATCCTGTGTTGAGATTTTTGGAGCAATTTGAAAATTTGAAGAAAGTTGAGGAAAAGGCTTTATTTTTTTTAGGAGTACTCCTTCTATAGTTTCTAGAACAAGATTAGATCCTATGTATGCTAAGCGATCATAAAGATCGCCAAAGGTTTCTTGCTTTCCAATCTGGACTTCTTTATTAAGAAGAATTTTTCCCATATCTACTTTATCGTTTATAAGAAATGTCGTTAATCCAGTATTATTTTCACCATGGATAATAGCCCAGTGGATGGGAGCTGCTCCCCTATATTCAGGTAATAATGAAGCGTGCAAATTAAAAGTTCCCATTTTGGTAAGGCTCCAAACTTCTTTTGGTAGAACTCTAAAAGAGACTACAACTTGTATATCTGCTTTCCATTTTTTTAAAGATTCTAAAAAAAAATATGATTTAAGATTTGTTGGTAATAACAAAGGGAATCCTAGGGATTTAGAAATTATTTTTATTATAGATTTATGCTTTTTAAAACCCCTACCATAGGTTTTATCAGGGGGAGCAATCACTCCCATTATAGGATATCCTTTTTCCCAAATTTTTTTCAAAGAAACTGCAGAAAAAATGGTTGTTCCAAAAAATACAATTCGTTTACTCATATTTAATATATTATAGTTATGCCAACGTGGACTTGTGAATTAATTGCTTATATTGCAGATTTTCCTGTAGAATCTACGAAATCTGAACTCATTGATTATGCGCACCGAAATGGAGCTCCTAAAGAGGTAATAGAAAACCTGAGAGAACTAGATGATTATCAGGTATATAACACAATTCAGGATATATGGCCAGATTGTCCAATATCTGATGAAGATTATCTCTACAATAAAGAAGAATATGAACTTTAAAAAAATATTTAATAGGTTTTTTGGGGGTAAAAACGAAAAAGAACTTAGAGTAATTAAAGAAAACTACTTAAATAAGATAAAAGAAAAAGAGCCTATTATAGCCTCGTTTTCTATAGAGAGATTACGCTCTAAGACTGAGGAATTTAAAATTCAAATTAGAGAAAATACCAAAAAAATTAGAGAAAAAATTAAAGAACTTGAAAAAAAAGTTCAAAATACTCATTTATACGCTAAAGAAAAAATTGAGATTGATAGATTAAAAAAAGAGCAATTAAAGATTGAAAGAAATACCCTAGAACTGATACTTCCTGAAGCTTTTGCTTTAGTAAAAGATACTGCACGAAGATTTAGAGAAAGTAATACCATTTGCGTTTTGGCTACGCAATTTGATCGACGTCTTTCTATAGAAAAAAACTATGTTACCCTTTTAGGTAATAAAGCTATATGGAAAAACACTTGGGATGTTTTAGGTAAAACGGTTGTTTGGGATATGGTGCATTATGACGTTCAGCTTATTGGAGGAGTAGTTCTACATCTAGGAAAAATTGCTGAAATGGCAACTGGAGAAGGAAAAACTCTAGTTGCTACTTTACCAATTTATCTGAATGCTCTTCTAGGTAGAGGGGTCCATATCGTTACTGTTAACGATTATCTAGCTAAAAGGGATGCTGCTTGGATGGCTCCAATTATGGAATTTCATGGATTAAGAGTAGATTGTATAGATAATCATACTCCTAATACTTACTCTAGGAGAAAAGCATATGAAGCGGACATTACTTATGGCACAAACAGTGAATTTGGTTTTGATTATTTGCGGGATAACATGGCAAAACTACCTGAAGAAGTAGTTCAACGTAATCTTCATTATGCAATTGTTGACGAGGTAGATTCAGTTTTAATAGACGAAGCAAGAACCCCATTGATTATCTCCGGATCCGGAGATAAAAACAATCGTAATATCTACGATAAGTTAAAACCTAAAGTAGTTCATTTAATTGAACGTCAGAGTATGGAACTTAGCAAAATTCTTAAAGAAGCTTGTTATCTCCTTAAATCAGGAGATAAGGAGAAAGGAGGATTTAAACTACTTCAAGTATATAGGGGATTACCAAAATTCAAAACCTTAATTAAGGTTTTACAGGAAGAAAATGTTCGTTTTCTTCTGCAAAAAACAGAAGAGAAATATATGCGGGACAACAATAGGGAAATGCCTAAAGTTGATTCTGGACTGTATTTTGTTATTGACGAAAAGAATAATTCTGTTGATCTTTCTGAAAAAGGAATTGAATCTATCTCTAAAGAGGAAAATGATCCTAATTTTTTTATTCTTCCAGATATAAATGCAGAGATTGCGCATCTGGAGAAAAAAATGCTTAATCTGGAAGAAGAAAATTTCCAAAAAGAGGAAATGTTAAAAAATTTTAACATTAAATTGGAGCGTTTGCATATACTTAATCAATTACTTAAAGCTTATACTCTTTTTGAGAGAGATGTAGAGTATGTTTTGATCGATGACCAAGTAAAAATTGTAGATAAAAAAACTGGACGGATTCTGGAAGGAAGACGTTATTCTGATGGATTACATCAAGCTATTGAAGCTAAAGAAAACGTTAAAATAGAATCTTGTAGCAAAAACTTTGCTACTATTACATTGCAGAATTATTTCAGAATGTATGAAAAGATTTCTGGAATGACGGGAACTGCAGCGACAGAGTCTAGCGAATTTGGGCAAATCTATAAACTAGACGTAATAGTTATCCCAACTAATTTTCCAGTACAGAGAGTAGATCATCAAGATCTTATCTTTAAAACAATGCGCGAAAAATACAATGCTATTATTAATGATATTTTTAGACTTTCTCAGAAAGAAAAGCGGCCAGTGTTAGTTGGAACTACTTCGATAGAAGTTTCTGAACTCCTTAGCAGAATGCTAAGTAGTAGAAATATTACTCATAATGTATTAAATGCTAAACAACATAAAAAAGAAGCTGAAATTATTTCTAAAGCCGGTATTTCTGGCGTTGTAACTATTTCTACAAATATGGCTGGGAGGGGAACTGACATTAAATTATCTCCAGATGTTAAAGATTCTGGTTTGGCTGTCTTGGGTACAGAGAGACACGATTCTCGAAGAATCGATAGACAACTAAGAGGGAGATCTGGACGTCAAGGTGATCCAGGTAGTTCTCAATTTTATGTTTCTATAGAAGATAATCTTATACGTCTTTTTTCCGGTTCAAGTAATTTAGCTAAAATAATGGACCGTTTTGGCTATAAAGAGGGTGATGTAATTCAACATCCTTTGGTATCTCGTTCGATTGAACATGCTCAAAAAAAAGTTGAAGAGAATAATTTCAGCATTAGAAAAAGATTACTAGAGTATGATTATGTAATGAATAAACAAAGAGAAATAATTTATAAAAAAAGACAAAATGTTTTATTTAGGGAAAATATTCATATAGATATTTCTATGATGCTTTATGATCTCCTATATGATTTACTTTTAAGTAAAGAGGTAAAAAATATTGAACAAAAGTTGAAGAGTCTATTAAAAATAGAATTTACCATTGATTTAGAGAAATTTTCTCCAAATGAATTCCTTGATGTAATATATCAAAAAATAATTAATATTTATATGGAAAGAAAAGAATCTCTATCTGAAAATATTAAAAAAATTATTTCCGGTATGAAACAATACCTTCAAGTAACCATTCCGATAACTGATGGAACTAGAATTTTTTATCTTACTTCAGATTTAGGGAGACTTTACGAAAGTAGTGCTTTTTTGGAAGATATTGAAAAAATGGTAATATTAGAAATAATAGACGAAAAGTGGCAAGATCATATTTATAATATGGATAATCTACGTAGTTCAGTTCAAAACTCTATTTACGAACAAAAAGATCCTCTTTTAATCTATAAAAGAGAAGCTTTTCATCTTTTTCAAAGAGTTATTTTTGAAATTAACAAAGGAGCTTTGTCTTTCCTTTTTAGGGTATACATTACTGAAGCCTCCCATTATTAAAGAATAAAAAACTAGCATAAAAAGTATCGATATTAAAAAAATATAATGATTATTTATTATACATTCCAATATTTTTACGAATACTTTTCCTTTTCTTTGGACGGTAAAATATAAACTTACTATAAAATTATTGAATGCATGTAATAGTATGCAATTTAATATAGAATAAGTAATTAAGTAAACGACTCCTATTGTAATCCCAATAATAAATCCACCTAAAAATTGCCCTGGATCCCCATGTAAAATACCAAACAAAAAAGAGGAAAAAAATAGAGCTTTAAATGTAGGAATTTTATTTTGTAAAAATACTTTGAGTATAATACCCCTGAAAAAAAACTCTTCCCATAATGGAGCAGCTAGGTTAGCTTTTAAAAGAAAAGGTATTAAATGATGAGAATCCAATTCTTTAATATTTTCACTTTTCTTTTGCACAATAATTTTTTTTTCAGAAAGATAATGATAAATGTAATGGTCAAAAAGCATTGTGAATAAAAAAAAAGTGGAATTTAGGAAAATCTCCGAAATATAAAATGCATTCCATCTAAAAATAAGAAATATAGACATAATGAAAGAAATTACTTCCCTGACTTATTTGCAATGGTTCCAAAATATGTTTTTCTGGAGAAGATTTGAAGATAAATGCAGATTTTTATATTTAAATCAAAAAATAAGGGGATTTTTGCATTTATATAATGGACAAGAAGCAATTCCAACTGGAATAATACATGCGATGGATATTACTAAAGATCAGATGATTACGGCTTATCGTTGTCATATTTTATCTATTGCTATTGGAGTGGGGCCTCATAAAGTAATGGCTGAACTTTTAGGAAAAATTACTGGAACTTCTAGAGGAATGGGGGGATCTATGCATATTTTCGATAAAGAAAAAAGATTTTATGGAGGATATGGTATAGTGGGAGGACAAATACCTCTAGGTGCAGGGATTGCTTTTGCAGATAAGTACTTCAATAGAAAATACGTGACGATTACACTTTTGGGGGATGGAGCTGTGCGCCAAGGTTCCTTACATGAGACTTTTAATATATCAATGACCTGGAAATTGCCTGTAGTTTTTATCTGTGAAAATAATAGATATGCTATGAGTACTTCTATCGATAGAAGTACTAATCTTAAAGAGATTTACAAAATTGGATACGCTTACGATATGCCTTCTTATCCAGTAGATGGAATGGATCCAGCAAAAGTAGCTAAAGCTGCTTATCTAGCAATAGAGAGAGCTCGTCTTGGAAAAGGCCCAAGTTTTTTAGATGTTCGAACCTATCGATATAGAGGACATTCCATATCCGATTCAGAAACTTATCGTTCTAAAGAAGAGGTGGAACAGTACAAAAAACAAGACCCTTTACTTAGGGTAAAAAAATTGATATTGATAAATCAATGGGCTTCAGAAAAACAATTAGAATATTTTGAAGAAAAAGCAAAATCAGAAGTGGAATACTGTGTTAAATTTGCGGAGTATTCTAATTTTCCGGAAAGAGAACAGATGTATGAATTTGTTTCAAAACAAAAAAATTATCCATTTGTTGATGAAATGGCTTGATATAACAAACATAAAAGTATGGCTGAAATAATAACTATGCCACGTTTGAGTGATACTATGGAAGAAGGAAAGTTGATCAGATGGTATAAAAAAGTTGGAGATAAAATTTCAGAAGGAGATATTTTAGCTGAAATTAAAACAGACAAGGTAAATCAAGATTTTGAAGTTGATGTTAGTGGAATATTGCTTTATGCTGGATTAGAGGAAGGTGAAAGTACTAAAGTAGATCAAATACTTGCTATTATAGGTGAAGAAGGAGAAGATATTAGCGAGCTAATACCCAATAAACGATATGTAGAGAAACATTACAGAGAGCCTCAAAGAATAGAAAAACATTCATCTACACGTAAAATTATATCAAAACGTTTAAGCGAATCAAAGTTTACAGCTCCTCATTACTATTTGACAGTGGAAATAGATATGGAGAAAATTCTTAAATTGAGACAGGAAGTAAATAAAAAACTTACAGATGTAAAAATTACCATTAATGATTTTATTATTAAAGCTTCTGCTTTAGCCATTCTTGAACATAAATTAATAAACGCTTTTTGGACAGAGGAAAACATTGTCTATAATGCTTATATAAATATAGGCGTAGCTGTATCCATAAAATCTGGATTGCTCGTTCCAGTAATTTTTCACGCTGATCAAAAATCTATAAAACAAATTTCTTTTGAAGTAAAAGATAAATCTAACCGAGCTAGAATTAAAAGAATTAAAGCTAAAGAAATAGAGGGAAGTAGTTTTACTATTTCAAATTTAGGAATGTTTGGAATCGAATCTTTTACTTCAATCATAAACCAGCCTAATTCTTGCATACAATCAGTCGGATCTATCGTTGAAAAACCCTTTATTAAAAGAGGTAGATTATCTATAGGCTATACAATGAAAACTACATTAGCTTGTGATCATCGTATAATAGATGGTTCTGTAGCAGCTGAATATTTACGGACATTTAAAAAATTTATAGAGGATCCTTTTATTAGTTTAATTTAAAAAAAGGATAAAACAATATTATTGTGTTAGCAATAGATAAAAAAAAATCTAAATACGTAGAGCTTTTAGCAAAAAAAAAGAATCTTTGGAAAAACTTTTCCCAAAAAAAGGAGAAAATTAATCTAAATCCTAATAAAATAATTACTAAAGAAGCCGATCTCCTTAAGTATGGATATTTTTCCATTAATTTTATTAAAAATTGAGCTAAAAATCTAATAGCTAAAATTCCTGAATAAATACCCAAGCATATTAGGAATAGATTACCTGAACAAGCGTATGCTGCAAAAACATTGTCCATAGAAAAAGCTAAATCTACGAATTCCATAAAAATTACTGTCTTCCAAAAATTTGAAAAAACTTTGTTAAGGACAGTTGACCTATAAAATTTTAATGGTAAAGGGGGAGGATCGTTTTTTCCACCTAAAAAAATCAAGTATATTCCACTTATAGGTTGAATCCACCAAATTGCCATTAAAGTAGTAACGAATATTAAAAATATACTTCTAAATAAATAAGCGCCAATTATTCCATAACGGAACGCTTTTTTACGATCTTTTTCTTTTTTAAAAGTTCTTAGCATTCCAGCTAAAACAGCCGTATTGTCTATTGATAGAATACATTCCATAAAGACTAAATTTACTCCAATAAATAGGGATTTAAGTGGATTTCCCACTATTTTTTTAAAATCATTTATGAAGCCTTTCATCATAAAAAAAATTATATATGATTATTGTAAAAAATACAACAGGAAATATTAAGGTCTCTATAGAAAATATTTTTCCTATGATTAAAAAATTTCTATATTCTGATAGAGAAATCTTTTTAAGAGAACTTATTTCCAATGCATCAGATGCTACTTCAAAGATAAAAACTTTGATCCAACTAGGAGAAGTAATAGAAGAGATGGAGAATCTAAAAATTGAAATTAAAATCAATAAAGAAACTAAAACCCTGCATGTAATTGATAAAGGGATAGGTATGACTTCTGAAGAAGTGGAAAAATATATTAATCAAATTGCTTTTTCAGGTGCTGAAGAATTCGTAGATAAATACAAAGAAAAAGGTAAAGATCATCTTCAATCAATAATTGGACATTTTGGATTGGGTTTCTATTCATCTTTTATGGTTTCTGAAAGGGTAGAGATTTTTTCTAAATCTTATAAAAACGTTTCAGCTGTTCATTGGATTTGTGACGGATCTCCTACATTTACAATAAAAGAAACCGATAAAAAAAAGAAACGAGGAACTGAAATTATTTTACATATTAGCGATGAAAGTAAAGAATTTCTAGAAGAAAATAGCATTAATGGACTTATTAAAAAATATTGCAAATATATATCTTTTCCAATAAAGTTTGGTTCTAGAGAAGAGAAAAAAAAAAACCAAGCTGGTATAGACGAAAAAATTATAGTGGACAATATTGTAAATTGTCCTAAACCTATATGGACAAAAAACCCAATAGATCTAAAAAATGAGGATTATTTGAAGTTTTATAGAGATCTCTATCCAATGCAATTTTCAGATCCTTTATTTTGGATTCATCTTAATATTGAGCATCCTTTCCATTTGAAAGGAGTCTTATTTTTCCCAAAAATTAAAAATGGGTTTACAGTAGATAAAATACAATTATATAAAAATAAAGTTTATGTTACCGATAATCTTGAAGGTATCGTTCCTGATTTTCTAAAAATGCTATTAGGGGTAATAGATTCTAATGATATTCCTCTAAATGCATCCCGCTCTAATATACAATCTGACTCAACTGTAAAAAAAATATCTAACTACATTACTCGAAAAGTATCTGATAAACTTGAAAAGTTATTTAAAAATAATCGAGAAGAATTAGAAAAAAAGTGGGAAAGCATGAAAATTATCATAGAATATGGTTTGATTACCGATGAAAAATTCTTTGAAAGATCTAAAAAATTTTACATTTATCCAAATGTAGATGGTAAGTATTTTACTTTTGAAGATTTTACGAACAGGATTAAAGATAGTCAAAAAGATAATAAAGGTAACCTTATATATCTCTATGCAAGCGATAAAGAATCACAGCACAGCTATATTAAATCAGCGAAAAAAAAAGGATATGAAATTCTTCTTTTGCAAAGTCCTTTGACATCGCATCTAGTTCAAAAATTGGAAATGAAAAATAATGGGATTTCTTTTGTTAGAGTAGATTCAGATCACATAGAAAAATTGATTGATAAAAAAGAAAATGGTACACTCTCTAATGTGGAAAAAGAAAAATTAAAAAAAATGATTGAAGTCTTATCTTTAGAGAATAATCTTAACATAAGATTAGAAACTCTTCAAAAGACAGATTTACCTTTTATGATAACCGTTCCAGAATTTATGCTCAGAATAAAAGAAATGAGTCTCGTAGAAAATAGAGTCGATTACTTGAATCTAAGTAATAGATACGAAAAATACAATCTAGTAGTAAATGTAAATCATCAACTTATGAAGAAAATACTTTTAGAAGAGGATGAATCTAAAAGGGAAAATATCATTAAAGATTCTATAGATTTAGCTTTGCTTTCAAAAAATATGTTATCTGGAGAACCTCTAACTAATTTTATATATAGATCTTTTGAAAAGATTTCTAGTGAAAATTCTTCCATCTAAATTTAAAAATTTTACCAGTGAAACTATGGCAAAAAGAAATTGAAATAAGCAAAGAAATAGAAAAGTTTACTCTAGGTTTTGAACCCGAATTTGATTTATTATTAGCTCCTTATGATGTAGTAGGTGCAATCGCTCATATCATTATGTTAGAGAAAATAGGCCTATTAAATAGTTACGAGTTGAGTGTTTTATGTAAAACTTTCCGTGAAATTCACGGAAAAATTTTGTCTGGAAAATTTAAAATTGAAAAAGGAGTTGAGGATATCCATTCTCAAGTTGAGATTTTTTTAACCAAACGTATTGGAGAAATTGGGAAAAAAATTCATAGTGGTCGGTCCAGAAATGACCAAATTCTCCTTGACTTAAGACTATTTATCCGTGCAGAAATACAAAAAATCGTATTTTTAATTAGAGATTTATTCGAAACTTTGATCAATCTAAGCGAACTATACAAAGAACTATTAATTCCAGGTTATACTCATTATCAAATGGCTATGCCTTCATCTTTTGGCCTTTGGTTCTCAGCTTACGCTGAGAGCCTAATAGATGATTTAGTCTTTATTAGATCAGCTTACCGTATTGTTAACAGAAATCCGTTGGGATCTGCAGCTGGTTATGGGTCTTCTTTTCCTTTAATTCGCTATATGACAAGTTCTCTTCTTGGATTCGAAACGCTAAATTATAATGTTGTATACGCTCAAATGGGCCGAGGTAAAACAGAGCGTATCACTTCATCCGCCATATCTTCAATAGCAGCGACTTTAAGCAAGCTATCTCAGGATGTCTGCTTATATATGAGTCATAATTTTAGTTTTATTAGCTTTTCGGACACATTAACTACTGGATCTAGCATAATGCCTCATAAAAAAAATCCAGATGTTTTTGAATTAATCCGTGCCCGGTGCAATAGATTAATAGCTTTTCCTAATGAAATTTATTTGATGACTGCTAATTCGCCATCTGGATATCAGAGAGACTTACAATTAATTAAAGAACGTTTTTTACCTATTTTTTCAGATTTAAAAAATTGTTTACGCATGGCTAATTATGTTGTAAATAAAATCATTCTTAAAAAAGATCTTCTTTTTGAAGATAAATATCAACAAATATTTAGTGTTGAAGTCGTTAATAATCTTACAATGCATGGAATGCCTTTTAGAGATGCTTATAAAAAAGTATATAATGACTTTAAAAAAGGTGTTTTTAAATTTTCAGTAGAAATAAATCATACCCATGAAGGGAGTATAGGAAATCTATGTAATAAAGAAATTTTTCAAAGTATGAAAAAAATTTTAGATTCTTTTCATTTTGAAAAAATTAATCAGGCAATTTATCAATTGCTTTATTTTGGACGCATTTGAGGAAAAAAAATAACTTCTTGAATAGAAGTTTGCTTTGTAAGTAACATCACCAATCTATCGATTCCAATTCCAATTCCAGCAGAAGGAGGCATTCCAAATTCAAGCGCTTGAATAAAATCTTTATCAAGAAGCATTGCTTCATCGTCGCCTTTTTTAGCGAGCTTTATTTGCTCTTTAAATCGGTATACTTGATCGATTGGATCGTTAAGTTCAGAATAAGCATTAGCTATTTCTTGCCCATTAATAATCATCTCAAAACGTTCAGAAAGTCCATATTTTTCTCTATGTTTTTTTGTTAGGGGGCTCATTTCTACTGGATAGTCCATAATGAAAGTTGGTTTAACATAATAGCTTTCACATCTTTTTCTAAAGATTTCATCTATGATTCTTCCTTTTCCAGGTTGGATTTCTATTCCAAGTTTATGACAAATTTTGTGTAAATCTTTTTCATTTATTTTGCTAATATCAAAACCTGTATATTTTTCAATAGCTTCAAAAATGGAAATACGAGTAAAAGGAACTTTAAATTCAATAATTTTATCCCCAAACTGAAGGGTTTCTTTTCCATTTATAGCTAAAACAAGATCCCTTATTAATTTTTCACTAAAATTCATCATCCAATGATAATCTTTGTAAGCAACGTAAAGCTCTAAAAGAGTAAACTCTGGATTATGTGTTTTGTCTATACCTTCGTTTCTAAAGTCTTTGGCAAATTCGTATACGCCTTTGAAACCACCTACAATAAGTTTTTTTAAATATAACTCGTTGGAAATACGTAGATATATAGGTATATTAAGTGTATTATGATGTGTTCTGAAAGGCCTAGCCTGAGCTCCACCAGGAATAGGTTGTAAAATAGGAGTTTCGACTTCAAGATAATCGAATTTATTCAAATATTGTCGGATAAATTGAATTATTTTACTTCGCTTGACGAAAATGTCCTTTACATTATCATTTACAATTAAATCAACATACCTCATTCTATATCTCTGTTCAATAGAGGAGAAAGCATCATGTACTATACCTTTATCGTCAGTTTTAACCTGAGGTAGTGTACGTAGAGATTTTGATAGCAGGGAAAAAGATTCAACGTAAACCGTTATCTTACCTACTTTTGTTTTGAATAAAAATCCCTCAATGCTAATAATATCTCCTATATCAAGGAGTTTCTTGAATAGAAAATTGTAAGCATTTTTTTTAATATTTTCAGAAACGTAAATTTGCACTCGACCACTATAATCTTTTATTTCTGCAAAAGCAGCTTTTCCCATAATACGAATACTCATTATACGTCCGTATAGACTTACCTTTCTTCCATTTTCGTAATTTTCAAAAATTTCTTTAGCACTTGTATTTTCCTTAGGAATTATCGCTGGATAAGGTTCTATGCCTAGATATTTTAATTGATCAATTTTATTTATTCGTATATTTTCTTGTTCAGACATAAAAAATTTAGACTAATTGTTTTCGAAAAACAATCCCTTCCTTACTTAAGAAGTCAAGAATAATAATATCGTTTTCCACTATTTTTACAGAAAGAATTTCTTTAGAAAGTTTATTTAGAACTTCGTTCAGAAGTTCTCTTTTTAAGGAACGAGCTCCAAAATATATGTCATATCCTTTTTCAGACAAATATTCAGAGGCTTCTTTGGTAATCTTTAAAAAGATTCCTCTTCTAGAGAACCTTTTGTTTATCATATTTAATTGTATTTGTACTATTTTTTGTATTTCGTAATGAAACAAAGGTTTAAATAAAATAATCTCATCAATACGATTGAGGAATTCAGGCAGGATTTGGTTATTTTTTGTATTTACAATTGTATCGCATATTTTCTTATCAAAAGACTCAAAATTTTCTTGAATTATTTCAGATCCAATGTTAGACGTCATAATAATAATGGTTTCTTTGAAATTAACGGTTTGACCTTTGCCATCAGTTAAATGGCCATCATCTAAAACCTGTAAGAGAATATTAAAAGCATCTATGTTCGCCTTTTCTATTTCATCAAGTAAAATTACAGAATAAGGACGCCTTCGAATACGTTCAGTTAATTGTCCTCCTTCATCATATCCTATATATCCTGGTGGAGCACCTATAAGTCTACTTACAGCATGAGATTCTTGGTATTCACTCAAATCTATACGGACTATATTGTTTTTATCATCAAACAAATATTCAGCCAATGCTTTCGCTAATTCTGTCTTTCCAACACCAGTTGGACCCATAAAAAGAAAAGAAACTCTAGGCCTATTTTCATCCTGAATTCCAGCATGAGACCTACGTATAGCATTAGAAACAGATTTTATAGCGTTTTCTTGCCCAATAATACTTTGACGCAATTTAATTTCAATGTTAAGTAGTTTTTCTCTTTCACTTTGTAACATTTTAGACAAAGGAATACCTGTCCATTTAGATACAACGTAAGCAATATCTTCTCTAACAACTTCTTCTTGTATAATTTTTTTTCCATTATCCTTCTCAAGGTTTTTCACTTTTTTCTCTTCTTCTTTAATCCTTCCATATCTAAGTTCAGAAACTCTACTGAAGCGCTCTGATTGATCCGCTTCAATTTTAAATCGTTCAATAGATTTCTGTATTCTTTCAATTAAATCTTTTTCTCCGAAAGATCGCTCGTTTAAAATAGCACATTGCTTATTAAGCTTTTTCAAGTATTTTTGAAGAACAAAAAGTTGTTTTTCGTCTTTTTCTCTTTTAATAGCTTCTATTTGAATTTCAAGATGCATAATCTTATGATAAATAGCGTCCAGAGATTCTGGTTTTGAATTTATTTCCATGCGCAATTTAGAAGCTGCTTCATCGATTAAATCGATAGCTTTGTCTGGGAGTAATCTATCGCTAATATACCTTTGAGAAAGTTCTACTGAAGCAATGATTGCTTCATCTTTAATACGGACTTTGTGATGATTTTCATATTTCTCTTTAACTCCTCTTAGAATTGAAACAGCAGAGGATGTATCTGGCTCGGCTACATAAACCTTCTGAAATCTTCTATCTAGAGCTTTATCTTTTTCTAAATATTTCTGATATTCTCCAAGAGTAGTTGCTCCAATTGAGCGTAATTCACCTCGAGCTAATGCTGGTTTAAGAATGTTTGCAGCATCCAGCTCTCCACTCACTAAAGTGTGAATTTCATCGATGAATAGGATAATTCTTCCATCAGATTGAGTAACTTCCCTAACTACAGATTTTAGACGCTCCTCAAATTCTCCTTTGTATTTAGCACCTGCTATCAATGCCCCTATATCCAGAGAAAAAATTTGTTTTTCTCTTAAGTTTTCTGGAATATCTACGTTAATTATTCGATTAGCTAATCCTTCCGCAATAGCGGTTTTCCCTACTCCAGGTTCTCCAATGAGAATTGGATTGTTTTTTGTTCTCCTAGATAATATTTGTAATACACGTCGTATTTCTTCGTCTCGTCCAATTACTGGATCAATAATACCTTCTCTTGCCAATTTATTTAAGTTCTTAGTGTATTTATACAAAGAGTTATATATTCTTTCAGAGTATTGAGATTGCACCTTTCCATCTTTCTTTCTCATTTCATCAATAAACTTTGCAATATTACTTTCGTAAATTCCTTGATCTTTTAAAACCTGTGAAGTGTAATCTCCTATTTTTAGGATAGACCATATTAGATGTTCAATAGAAATAAAATCATCGTTGAGTTTTTTGGCTAAAAAATAGGCATCAATGAACATCTTTATGCTTTGGCTTCTAAAGGAGGTTCTGGATGAAGCTATTACTTTTGGCAATTTTTTAATAGCTTCATCCAGATGTCTTTCTACGATTTTAGGATTTGCGCCAAGTTTCTTTAAAAGAAAAGGACATATATTTTCATCAACTTGGAAGACACCCTTAAGAATATGGGAAGTTTCTATAGATGGATGATTATGCTTTCGTGCAATTTCTTGTGCAGTTTGTATAGCTTCTTGAGATTTTATGGTTAATTTGCTAAAGTCCATATCTCATATTAGACTCATTCCACCATTTACGTTCAAAACTTCTCCACTGATATAACTAGACATATCAGAGGCTAAAAAAATACAAGCTTGCGCAATTTCCTTTGGATACCCAAACCTTTTCAGTGGAATATTATTTATCCATTCTTTGAGCATTTCCTCATCCATAGAAGCGAGCATTTCAGTATTAATAAATCCTGGGGAAACCACATTGCATCGAATGTTTCTAGACCCTAGTTCTTTAGATACTGATTTACTAAATCCAATAATTCCAGATTTAGACGTTGAATAATTCACTTGACCTTTATTACCTAGAACCCCAAATAGAGAACTTATGTTAATAATTGATCCTTTTTTTATCATTTTTTTTACAACTTCTTGTGTTAGGTAAAAAATGGAACTAAGATTGGTTTGAATAACTTCATTCCAGTCTTCTTTTCTCATTCTAATAAAAATACTGTCTCTAATGAGCCCAGCATTGTTTACTAGAATATCAATTTTTCCAAATTCATCAATAGCTTTTTTTACAAGTATTTTAGCTGATTGAGGCCTTCTTAAGTCAGCTTTATAAGCTTTAATTTTTGTTATTTTTTTTAAATTTTTCTCAAGATTTCTAGCTTTTTCCTTTGACTTTAAAAAGCTAAAAACAATCTGTGCTCCCTCCATAGCAAATGCTTCCACAATAGCTTTTCCTATACCTCTACTTCCTCCACTAATTAGAGCCGTTTTTTTCTCTAAAAGCTTCATTTATAGGACAACAAAAAATACTTTAAAAAAGCATCAATTTCCCCATTCATTACGGATTCCACGTCAGATGTTTCGTATCCGGTACGCAAGTCTTTAACGAGTTTATAAGGATGCATTACATAATTTCTAATCTGTGATCCCCATTCTATTTTTTTCTTTTTAGACTCAATTTCATTACGTTTAGCACTATTTTTTTTAATTTCAATTTCAAACAACCTAGATTTAAGTAAATGCAAAGCCTTTTCCTTATTCTTAAATTGAGAACGTGATTCTATATTTTCAATAACTATCCCAGTTGGGATATGACGTAAACGAACTCCAGTTTCTACTTTATTAACATTTTGACCACCTGATCCACTTGATCGAAAAGTTTCCCAAACTATTTCAGAATTTTTTACGTCTGCTTCAATAGGATCTTCTCCTAATGGATATACATAAACCGAAGCAAAAGAAGTATGACGTTTACCATTTTTGTCAAAAGGAGAAATTCTTACTAACCGATGCACACCATTTTCTCCTTTTAGAAATCCAAAAACATAAGGGCCTTTGATTTCTAGAGTTATTGATTTTATTCCTGAAATATCTCCAGGTTGATGATAAATTTCATTTACCTTATTCCCTTTTTTTTCTGCCCACATAAAGTACATACGCATCAACATATAAACCCAATCACAACTTTCTGTTCCTCCAGCACCAGCTGAAATATGCATAACTGCACTTAAAAAATCTGATTCTAAAGAAAGAAGATTTTTAAGCTCAAAATCTGAAAGAATATTTTCAATTTTTTGAAACTGATTTTGCAATTCTAGTTCAGAAATTTCTCCATTTTTGAAAAATTCAAAATAGAATTGCAATTCTTCTAAAATTAATCGAATATTATTATAGTCTTCGACCATTTTTTTTTCTTTATGCAAGCTTTTCATAATTTTTTGAGCTTTCTCAGTTTCCTTCCAAAAATCGTTAGATGCTATTTTTTTTTCCGTCTCACTAATTCCAACAAGTTTTTTTGGTATTTCGAACCTATCTAAAAGATTCTCAAAACGTTGAAAAATCTCTCTTATTTGTTCTTTTGTAATTGTCATATAATACATTAAAATGCATAAGATAAAGGTTGCTTTTTATACTATTGGATGTAAACTTAATTTTGCAGAAAGTTCTTCTATTTCAAGTAAATTTTCTAATAAAATTTATGAAATAATTTCTTTTAAAGAAACTTCCGATATTTATGTTATAAATACTTGTTCAGTTACTGAAACTGCTAATAAAGAATTTAAATATATTGTTCGTTCTTTTTTAAGAAAGAATCCGAAAGCATTTATAATAGCCGTAGGTTGTTTCGCTCAGCTTGAACCTGAAAAACTTTCTAAAGTTAAAGGAGTCGATCTTGTATTAGGAGCTACTGAAAAATTCAGAATTACTGACTATATAAATGATCTTTCTAAGAAAGATGTGGGAGAAGTCCATTCTTGGAAAAAAATTTTTTATGTTGGATCGCATTCTATTTCTAGAACTAGATCTTTTTTGAAAATCCAAGATGGATGCAACTATAAATGTTCATATTGCACCATTCCTTTAGCTCGAGGTGAATCTCGTTCTGAACCTTTAGAAAGCATTTTAAAAAACGTTCTAAAAATTTCTAAAATAGGGGTGAAAGAAATTGTATTAACTGGGGTTAATATAGGGGACTATGGAAGCAAAAGGGAAAATATTCTAGTTCTTTTGAAAAAACTAGAGAAAATAGAAGAGGTGAATAGATTTAGGATTTCTTCTATTGAACCAAATTTACTTAAAGATGAACTTATAGAGTTTTTGGCAAAAAGTAAACGTTTTGTTCCTCATTTTCACATTCCATTACAATCAGGAAGTGACAAAATACTGAAGATAATGCGTAGGAGATATCATAGTAGTTTCTATGCTAATAGAATTAGCACTATCCGATCTATAATGTATAATGCTTGTATCGGTGTGGATGTAATTGTAGGATTTCCTGGAGAAGATGACTTCTGCTTTTTGAAGACATATAACTTTTTGGATTCTTTAGATGTTTCCTACTTGCATGTTTTCTCTTATTCAGAAAGAAAAAATACCGAAGCATTTTATATGGATGGGATCATTCCTAATAATATTAGATATAAAAGGAACAAAATTCTACGTGTTCTTTCAACTAAAAAAAAAAGAATATTTTATGAACGTCAAATTGGAAAAATTCGTCAAGTTCTTTTTGAAAGCGAAAATAAAAATGGATTTATACAAGGATATACAGATAATTACGTTAGAGTAAAAGCTTCTTGGTCATCAGTTTTAGTCCATAAATTAAAAATGTTTGAACTTAAATATATAGACAGAGATGGGGTAATCGGTGTGTAGTGTAAGGCTGTGCTAAAGTGGTGTAGTAGGCTTAATAAATGGGAAAAGAAATGTAATGTTCGGTGTATAACACTTCTTGAAGAAGAAATTATTAAAAATAGTCAATGATTGAAGATTTCGGAGATCATTTCTATATAAAATTACTATTTAAAATGAAAATTGCGATAAATGGTTTTGGGAGGATTGGAAGTTTAGTATTTAAGTCGGCTATTGATAATAGAAGAATGGAAGTGATAGCTATAAATGACTTGGTTTCCTCAGAATATATTGCTTATATGCTTAAACATGATTCTATACATGGAAAGTTTAAAGGAGAGGTTTATATAGAGGAAGGAAATTTAGTGGTTAATGGAAAATTAGTCAAAATAACTTCTGAAAAGGATCCAAGTAAACTAGCTTGGGGAAAATTAGGAGTAGAATGCGTTGTAGATTCTACCGGGCATTTTCTAACGAAAAAAAAAGCCCAAGCTCATATACAATCTGGTGCTAAAAAAGTTGTTATTTCTGCGCCTTCTAAAGATAGCACTCCAATGTTCGTTATGGGAGTTAATCATACATCTTTGAAAAAGGATCAGAATATCGTTTCCACTGCATCTTGCACAACTAATTGTTTAGCACCAATAGCTAAAGTTCTACATGAGGAGTTTGGAATTATTGAAGGATTAATGACTACTGTTCATGCAGCAACTGCTACACAAAGAGTAGTGGATAGCACTTCTGTCAAAGATTGGAGAGGAGGAAGATCTACCCTGGTTAACATTATTCCCAGCTCAACAGGAGCAGCTGAAGCTTTAGGTAAAATCATTCCTGATCTTAATGGAAAACTTACTGGAATGGCCTTTAGAGTACCAACTGTTGATGTTTCAGTAGTTGATTTAACCGTTAGGTTAAAAAAAGAAACAAACTATGAAGCAATAAAAGAATCAATGAGACGAGCAGCTAATGGTGAGTTAAAGGGGATTCTTGGTTATACGGAAGAAGATGTAGTTTCTATGGATTTTTTAGGAGATAATAGGACCTCTATTTTTGATGCTAATGCTGGAATAATGTTAAATCCAAATTTCGTAAAGGTAATTTCTTGGTATGACAATGAGGTGGGGTATTCCAGTAAACTCGTAGATTTCCTAGAATACATGTTTTAATTAGGAGGAATAGAAAAAAGTTTTTGGTTCTTGCCGTCAAATTTATAAAAAATATGCTTTAATCCGTTAGTTATCATCAGGTAAGAACTTTTCAAAATCATATGATAAAGAATAATTTGTTCTAAATTTTTTTGGGTAATTCTTCCGAATGGAGATTTACATTCTACAATAATATAGGGGTATTCTCGTTTATATACTATGATATCGGCTCTCTTTCTACTTTTTAAAAAATGTAGGGGAACTTCTACATAAATGCTTATTGGATTATATTTTTTCTCAAAAATAAAAAAATGTAGTGTATGTTGTCTTACCCATTCTTCTGGGGTAAGCAAATAAAAATTTTTTCTAATAATGCAAAAAATATAAATTTTATTATTTTTTTTCTTTTGAAAACGGAAATTATAAGCAGGAAAATTTAGCAAAATCATAAAGATGATGTCTTTCAAATTCTATTGTGGTTCTTATTGATAAAAAACATCGATCATCTTATATGCAGAAAATACAATTTATGATACAATATTACTTATTAGCATAAATCTATTTGTAATTATTTTCTTGTGTTAAATTGATTCAAAAAGTATGTTAGGTGATAATATTTTAAATTGCGTTATTCTTGGATCTGGACCTGCTGGATATTCTTCAGCTATATATGCAGCACGAGCTGATTTAACCCCTATTTTGTATACAGGGATGGAACCTGGGGGAAAATTAACTACTACCTCTATTGTAGAAAACTACCCAGGTTATCCTGAAGGAATAAATGGTTCTAAGTTAATGGAGAAACTTGAAGAACAAGCAAAACGTTTTCATACTTTCATTAAAAAGCAAGAAGCTGTATCTTTTGAGTTTTCCACTACCAAAAAGGTAGGAGTAATTAATCAAATTAAGATTGATGATGGAAATATAATAAAAACTAGAGGATTAATTATTTCCACTGGAACTACTCCAAAATATCTTGGCCTTTATAGTGAAAAACGTTTTATTGGATTTGGGGTTTCCTCTTGTGCTACTTGCGATGGGTTTTTATACAGAGACAAAAATGTGGCTGTTATTGGAGGAGGAGATACTGCAATTGAAGAAACAATCTACTTATCTAAAATTTGTGCTAAAGTTTACTTATTTGTAAGAAGAGGGTATTTTAGAGCTTCTAAAGTCATGCAGTATAGAATTTCTACTCTATCAAATGTAGAAACTTTATTTAATAATGAAATTGATGAAATTTTAGGGTATAAAACAGTAAAAGGAATAAGAGTCGTTAATAATAAAACAAATAAAAAAAAACATTTTTCTATAGAAGGACTATTTCTAGCTATTGGTAATACACCAAATACACTATCTTTAGTAGATAAGCTAAAAATGGATGATAAAGGATATATACTTACTGAAAAAGTAAGTACAAAAACGAATACACAAGGTGTTTTTGCGGCTGGAGATGTTCAAGATCCTATATATCGTCAAGCAATTACATCAGCTGGAACAGGATGCATGGCCGCCTTGGATTTAGAACGATATCTATCAATAGTTAAATAACATCTATAAAAAAATATCTTCTGGATAGCGAATCCTTTTCAAAGATAAACCTGAGGCAGGAGCTGAATTACCTGCAAATCTTCGATCCTTTGCTTCAATAATCTTAGAAAAATCTGAAAGATCAATTTTTCCTATTCCTACCTCAATAAGAGTTCCAACTATTGCGCGAACCATATTCCTTAAAAAGCTATTTGCTTCTATAATGAAAAACAAAGATTTTTTCCTTTTAAACCATTGAGCTCTATAAATTTTACAGGTACGTTTTTTATTATTTTCAATAAGTTTACAAAAACTGCTAAAATCCTCATATTTCTTCAATATATCAGTTGCCTTATTCATTTTTTTGATATCTAAAGGACTTTTAAACCACAAACTCCCTCCGATTTTAGCTTTATCAAAGGAAATATGATACTGATAAGTTCTACTTATTGCATCAAATCTAGCGTGAGCATTCTCTCTAACAGGAGAGAGACGAGATACTTTAATTGTTTTAGGTAAAAAATAATTTATTCTCCTAATCTCCTTTAAATTTAAAGGGTATTTTGAATCAAAATGTGCAAACATTTTAAAAGCATGTACCCCACAATCTGTACGCCCTGCGCCATAAATTTTTATGTAGGTCTTTAGAAGTTTAGATAATTTATCTTCAATAACTTCTTGCACAGATATTCCATTTTTTTGTAATTGCCATCCGTTATAATCCCTGCCATTATAAGATAATTCCATAAACAATCTCACACGTTTAACGTTTAAAGTACCATATGTACAAAATAAATAGCCTATGAATCCAGAAAATGAAAAAAACAAAATTTCTGGCTCATCTCCAGATAAAAAAAAAATAGATTACGAAAAACATATGGAGAAAATAAAAGAAGAAAAAGACAAATTTATACGTCTATTTGCTGAATTTGAAAACTATAAAAAACGAACCCAAAAAGAACGTTTTGAACTATTCAAAACTGCTCATCAAAATTTAATCATAGATCTCCTACCTGTTTTAGACGATTTTGAAAGAGGAATTAATGAAATAAAACAATCAAAAGGAATAATGCTTATTAGTGAAAAATTTATTAAAGTTCTTCAAGAAAACGGATTAAGAAAAATAGAAATAAAAAAAGGAGATAATCTCAATACTGACTTACATGAAGTAATTACACAAGTACAAGCTCCAAAAGAATACTCTATGAAAATTGTAGAAATTATAGAAGCCGGATATATGATGGAAAATAAGGTAATTAGACATGCTAAAGTCGTTGTTGGTAAATGATGGAAAAAATGGCAAAAAGAGATTATTACGAAGTTTTAGGAGTTTCTAAAAATGCCTCATCTGAGGAAATAAAAAAAGCTTACAGAAAGGTAGCTATAAAATATCATCCAGATAAAAATCCTAATAATAAAAAGGAAGCTGAAGAAAAGTTCAAAGAAGCAGCAGAGGCGTACAGCGTTTTGAGCAATCCAGAAAGAAGACAGAGATATGACCAATTTGGTCATTCTGATTCTAGCAGTAGATACTATGATGGGACATCAGAAGGCATGAACATGGAAGATATCTTTAGCAGTTTTGGAGATATTTTCGGAGAAGCGTTTGGGGAAAGAGGTTTTGGATTCGGAGGAAAACGATCCATAAAAGGTAACGATTTGCGGATTAGAGTGAAACTAACGCTGAAAGAAATATCTCAAGGTATAGAGAAGAAAGTTAAGGTTAAACGGATGAAAGTCGCACCAGGTGTTCTATTAAAAAAATGTGATATATGCAATGGTAGTGGAAATGTTACACATTTTACAAACACATTTATAGGTAGAATGCGTAGTACTAGTTTATGCAAAAAATGCCAAGGAGTGGGAAAAATTATTAATTATCTTCCTAAGGGGGCTAATAGTCAAGGACTCATAAAAGAAGAGGAACTTGTTAGTATTGAAATTCCGTATGGTCTTTTCGATGGAGTGCACCTAAAGGTTTACGGAAAAGGTAACGAAGCTCCTTTTGGAGCTGGTGATCCAGGCGATTTATTAGTCCTCATTGAAGAAATGCCCCACAAAAACCTTAAAAGAGAAGGACATAATTTACATTATGACCTATACATTTCTATATCCGATGCGGTTTTAGGATCTTTCAAAGAAATCCCAACTATTAATGGAAAAGTTCGTGTTCAGATAGATTCTGGAACTCAGTCTGGAAAAACTCTTCGTCTAAAAGGAAAAGGACTCCCTTACTTTGAATCTAAAAAATATGGAGATCTCTTAATTCATGTAAATGTTTGGACTCCAAAAAAGTTGACTTCTGAACAAAAATATTTTTTCGAAAAAATGAAGAATGCTGAGAATTTTATTCCCAAACCTAGCCGTTTAGAAAAATCTTTTTTTGAAAAAGTTAGAGAAATGTTCTAAGATGTCCCATAAAAAAAGAGTTATTGTTGGTATTTCAGGTGGAGTAGACTCTAGTGTAGCTGCTTTTTTACTCCAAAAACAGGGGTATGATGTTATTGGAATATTTATGATAAATTGGCAAGAGGAAGGAAAATGTACTTGGATTGAGGATAAAAATGATGCTCTTCTAGTAGCTGAAATGCTAAAAATACCATTTCAATTAATTGATTTCAGTCTTCAGTATCAAGAAAAAATAGTAGATTATCTGTTTTCAGAGTATGAAAAAGGGAGAACCCCTAATCCAGATATTCTCTGCAATAAAAAAATAAAATTTGATCTTTTTTTGAAAACTGCTATTTTTCTTGATGCTGATTTTATAGCAACGGGACATTATGTACGAAAAATAAGCTTTTTTAAAAATGGACAAAAAATTTATCGTTTGCTCTCAGGAAAAGACCAAGAAAAAGATCAATCGTATTTTCTTTGCCAACTCAATCAATACCAGTTAAGCAAAGCTCTTTTCCCATTAGGTCAAATAACTAAAAAAAATGTTCGAAGAATAGCTTCTGAAATAGGCCTTTTCACAGCTAAAAAAAAAGATTCTCAAGGTATTTGTTTTATTGGTAAAATACGATTGTTTGATTTTTTAAAATTTAGACTGAAACCTAAAATTGGAGATATTGTAGAAATATCTTCCGACTCTCCTATATATCATCCCCCTACTACCTTTTTAAAAAGGGAGGAGGAATTAATTTTTCTTTCCAAAAAAAAAATATATAAAAAAACAGATGGAAAAATAATAGGCCAACATCCTGGAGCTTATTATTTTACCAAAGGTCAACGAAAAGGTCTAAAAGTAGGAGGATATAAAAAAGCTCTTTTTGTCCTAGAAATTGATATAAAAGAAAACATTTTATATGTTGGTATGGGAAAGAATCATCCTGGATTATACAAAAAAGCTTTTTTTGTCAAAAAAAAAGATATGAATTGGATCCGTCAGATAGAATACTCTTCCAATGAAATGAAAATAGAAATTCCTGTATTTTGTAGAGTTCGTTATCGACAGTCCGTACAAAAAGCTGTCTTCCATCCGCTGTCTGATGTAATTTATACAGAATTTGAGGATTTTCAAACTTCCATTTCTGAAGGACAGTTTGCCACTTGGTATATAGGAGAAGAACTTCTTGGATCTGGGGTTATTTCTTCATAAATTCTTTCTCGTTCTTCTTTTGCTAAATCAGAATCGATAAGTATTCGTCCGCTGTTTTCATCAATAACTATTTTTTCTTTATTAGAGATTTCTAACCTTAGTTGAGGTGGAATTAATAAATAAGAACCCATTGAAGCTCCTTTTTCTACCGGAACAACAGCTCTCCCGTCTTTTACTTTTTTACGAATTTTCTTATAAATAGTAAGAAGACTATTATCTATTTTACTGTTAAAAAAATATGCTTTTTTACTAAGAACATCCACTTTTTTTTTATTTTTTGTATTTTTTTTTAATTTTAAAATGTTTTTCTTAAACAGAATCTTTTTATTCTCATAATTTTCTTTGAAATTTTTAAATTCTTCTTTTTTTTCATTAATTCTTAGCTTATATTCTTTTATCCTTTTAGAGGCTAGTTCTATTTCTAATTGATGAAACTCAAGTTCCTTATTATCCCACTTTTTTGAATTTTCTTGATTCTTTGAATTTTCTAGTTTTTTTTCTTCTATGCCTTCTGCCAAATAAGCAATAACCTTTTTTATGCTGTTCATTTTTTTACAAAACTCCTTTAGTTTATCTTCCAATACTTGTATTTCTAAAGGAAGAACTTGAACTAGTTCCCTTAATTGATCGATTTGAGAATCCACTAATTGAAGCCTGTATAAGGCCCTCAATTTTTTTTCAACTGTTTTCATATTTTTAAAATTATTAGATGGATGGAAAAGCCTGAATGGATTAGGGCAAAATTTACAATGGGAGAAAATTATCGAAAGATAAAAGAAACCATTGAGAATTATAAACTGAATACTATATGCCAAAGTGGTAGTTGTCCTAACATGGGAGAGTGTTGGAATAAAGGAGTTGCAACTTTCCTTATATTGGGGAATATTTGTACTAGATCATGCAGTTTTTGTGGAGTGAAAACAGGGCGGCCTAATACAGTAAATTGGGAAGAACCTGAAAGAGTTGCTTATTCCATAAAAAGCATGAAAATTAAACACGCTGTTATTACATCGGTAGATAGAGACGATCTAAAAGATATGGGATCTTTAATATGGACAGAAACTGTTCAAGCAATTCGTAGAATTAGCCCTAGTACAACTATTGAAACACTCATTCCTGATTTCCAAGATAATAAATCTATTATAGATAGAATAATTTACGTAAAACCTGAAGTTATATCCCATAATTTGGAAACTGTGCGAAGATTAACTAAAAAAGTGAGAATTCAAGCTAAATATGATAGAAGTTTAAATGTACTTCGCTATTTGAAAGAAAATGGTAAAATAAGGACGAAAACAAGCATTATGCTTGGACTGGGCGAAAATAAAGAAGAAGTATATCAAGCTATGCTTGATATCAAAAAAGCTCAAGTAGATATTATAACTATTGGGCAGTATTTGAAACCAAAAAATGGACGTATTTCAGTGCACGATTTTATTCATCCAGATCAATTTAAAAAATACAAAGAAATAGGGATAGATATGGGGTTCCGTTATGTAGAAAGCGGAGCTCTAATACGTTCATCTTACAACGCCTATAAACATGTTAACTAACCCTAACTCCTCTCCCTTACTCAATATAAATTTATAAGCAGCGTCAAATTCATTAGAAATTTCCCCTTCTAAAATTGCTGTTTTTAGAGATTTTTTAATGAGTCCAACTTGCTTGGACGGTTGAATCTTAAATAGATTCATAATATCATTTCCTGATATTGGAGATTTCCAATTTCGGAGTCTATCTTTTTCTTCAAGTTTCTGTACTTTTAAGGAGACTAAAGTAAAATTATCTTTATATTGACGCTTTTTCATTACATTTTTTGTAGTTATATCGGATTTACAGAGAAGCATAAGATCTTCCAATTCCTTTCCAGCATCAAAAATAAATCTACGTATAGCAGAATCTGTGGTATGATCGTCGACTAAAGAAACTGGTCTAGAACTGTATCTTACTATTTTTTGAACATATCTCATTTGCATTACTGGGGAAAATTTTAATCTTTTAAAGATTTTCGGTATCATATTAGAACCAACGAATTCATGTGAATGAAAACTCCACCCTATCTTTGGGAAATATTTTTTTGTTATCTTTTTTCCTATATCGTGTAATAGGGCTGCCCATCTTAACCACAAAGAATAACTTTTTCTGCTAACATTATCAACTACTTCTATTGTATGGAAAAAATTATCCTTATGTCTATATCCGTCCTTTTCTTCTATACCTTGAAGGTCTGTTACTTCTGGAAGAAGAATAGATAGCAATCCAGCTCCATAAAGTAAACGAATACCTTTAGAAGGTTGGTCAGATAAAAGAATTTTATGGAATTCCTCCATTATGCGTTTTATAGGAACGATAGATATCCGATTGATATTTTTTTTAATGGAATAGAACGAAGATTTTTCTATTCTAAATTTTAATTTAGATCCCAAACTAAAGGCGCGTATCATTCTTAATGGATACTCTAAATAGGTTGGATACGGATCTAAAGGCGTTCGGATTATTTTATCTTTCAAATCTTGAAATCCATTAAAAGGATCGATCAATTGTCCGAAATCATTTACATTTAATCCTATGGCCAAAGAATTTATGGTAAAATCACGTTTTTTTTGATCTTCCTCTAAAGCATCCTTTTTATCTCCTAAAAATTTTATTTCTTTATTCTCATATTTAAGAAAAGCTGTTCCAAAACGTCGGTAAATACGAATTCTACCTTCTATTTTTTTAGAAACTAGTTTGGCTAAAAGAATTACATCACCTAGTGTGAAAATATCTATGTATTTTGTTTCTTTTATTCTTCCTATTATATAATCTCGTACATATCCACCAATAACATAACCATTATTTCCAATTTCTTGAAAAGATTGTCTTATAATTTTAAATACTTTTTTATCAAGAGCTTTATTGAGATTCATGTAAAATATTTTAAACATTTTATATAAAACAGAATATAAGCCTTTGTATGAGTATGAAAAATTTTTTAATAGAATTCTATTTGGGAGAGAAAGGAAAACTTCTTCTTTTTCAAATCTATTTCTTATTTTCTTAAGGCAATCCCATTCAAGTTGAACTCCTTTACTATTATCTTCTGACCATACAAAGGTTCTAAGATTTATATAAAAATCATTAAAACTTGTTATTTTAACAATAACTAAAGGTAGATCAATTTTTTTTTCTTCGTATGTTCTACCATCAATACAAAAAGGATGTTTTTCTACTTCTTCTTTGATAATCTTTATAGCCAAATCTATCTTAGAATTATAAGAAATTTTAAGATCTATGTTTTTTCTAACTCTTCTGTCTCCAATATCATTATTGATAATCATCTCTTCGTTTATTTTACTGTTCGGTACAAAAATTTTTTTATTATTTACAGTTCTTATAACTGTGTGTCTTAATGTTATTTCCTGAACATATCCGTAAAAACCTTTTGATGTTTCAATGTAATCCCCCACACGAAAAGGTTGAGATATTAAAAGAGAAATGCTACTTGAAAAGTCAATAAAAAACTTTTGATATGCTAACCCAATAACCCCTATTAAAATAGCAGATCCAGTTAGTAGTTTATCCCCAAAATTTTTCAAAGGGGGGATATTTTGAAATATGAAAATTATTGAGAGGAAAAATAGGAGGTAACTCATGCAATTCTTCAAAACCGAGGATTTTGTTTTATCAAATTTTTGATGAAACGTTTTATTAAAATTTTTTTTAAAAAAAAAATCTACTATAAAAGCTACAAGTAAAATGGATAAACTTTCGAACAAGTATCCTATAACTCTCCAACTTAAGAGTTTTTTCCAATTTAGTAAAAAATTCCAAAACATCCAACAAAAATGAAAAGTAATCATAAAAAAAGGAATAAAAAATCTCTGAAAGGATAACTTTAAACTAATATTTTCCTACCTTTTGATCTTCTTCTTTTCAAGACTTTTTTACTCCTTTTAGTACTCATTCTTTTCATAAAACCATGTTTTGAGGCTCTTTTTATTCTAGAAGGTTGATATGTTCTTTTCATCTTTTTTCACACTTTGAATTATTGCAGTTTTCTCCCTATTTTCTACTATAAAAATGTAGGTATTATAATGTATTTTGTATACAGTAAAAGGCCTATTTATGGTACTTAGAAAATTTATTTTTCCAGCGTGGAAAAGCCAAATAAAATCTCTATTTTTATTTTGGGGTACGTAAAATTTACAAAGAATTTCTTTGCTACTGAGATCATTCAAAACTCTTTTATTAGAAGAATACATGATAATCAATCCTAAAATCACTCCCAAAGAAAAGAACCCTAAACGCTTTAAAAAAATCATATGTATTACGTTTTTAATAACTTAGTTAATATACGAATTAAAATATTTTTTGTTTTTTTGGGGAACTATAAGAAAGGTTCTGCTCAGATAACAATGAAATTATGAGCATACTAGTTAGTAAAAATTCTAGAATTATTGTACAAGGATTCACGGGAAAAGAAGGAAGCTTTCATTCTGAGCAAATGATTGCATATGGAAGTTCTATTCTTGGTGGAGTTTCTCCAGGAAAAGGAGGAAAAAAACATCTAGGGAAACCTGTATTTGATACAGTTGATAAAGCCGTTAGAGAAACAAGCGCCGATGTTAGTGTTATTTTTGTTCCCCCTGCATTTGCTGCAGATGCTATTATGGAAGCGGCTGAATCTAATATTTCCCTTATTGTTTGTATTACCGAAGGTATTCCTATTTATGATATGATTCAGGTGAAAAGATACCTTAGAGAAAAAAAATCTAGACTAATTGGACCAAATTGTCCAGGTGTAATTACAGTTGGAGAATCCAAAGTTGGAATTATGCCTGGATTTATTTTTGAGAGAGGTCCAATTGGGATAGTGTCAAAATCTGGAACGCTAACTTATGAAGCAGCTGATCAAATAGTGGCATCTGGACTTGGAATATCAACAGCAGTTGGAGTTGGTGGAGATCCTATTATTGGGAGTAGCATGCAAGAAATTGTTTCGTTATTTATGGAAGATGATGCTACCGAAGTGATTGTTATTATAGGGGAAATTGGGGGAAAAATGGAAAAAGACGCTGCGCTTGGGGTTAGAGAAATAGGTAATAAGAAACCGGTTATTGGGTTCATAGCTGGCCAAACAGCTCCAAAAGGAAGAATTATGGGACATGCTGGAGCTATTGTTGGAGGAGAAGAAGATACGGCTAAATCCAAAATAAAAATAATGAGAAAA
The DNA here is from genome assembly GCA_035643775.1 of Candidatus Angelobacter sp. Classification (NCBI taxonomy): domain Bacteria; kingdom Pseudomonadati; phylum Acidobacteriota; class Terriglobia; genus Candidatus Angelobacter; species Candidatus Angelobacter sp. Next base: position 198,504 of record DASQPV010000016.1, on the reverse strand, counting down.
TGCGGAATACATATAGCAGATACTCCTTCAGAAATTGGACAAAAAGTACTTGAAATATTCAGAAAAATAAAACAAAAAAGCGGATATTAGAGTTTCAGCTGCCTAAACTGTTTTTATGTATTCAGAATTACACGCTTTACAATTGTGTTTGTAAATGTCATTCTTATATTATAGACAAGGAACTATGGAGAAGTTTGTTTATGTTAATCAGGCGCTGAATAAAAGCGTAGCAAAAACCTAGATGATAAATTTCATCCATTATATGGAATCTATTGCTAGAAAAGCTCTACATCAATGCTACAATATTACTTCTTTAAGGCCAGAAATTCAGTACACCAAATTAGGGGATATTACTTGGGTAATATTTACCTTGGAAAAGAAGATAAAAAAATCTCTTAGAGAAATAGGAAAAGAAGTTGGAAATTCTGTATTAATTAACACAGATATTTTTGAATCTTTTCAGTTGATTCAAGGTTTTCTTAATTTTATTTGGAAAGATGATTATTACTTAGAGTTGTTTAAAAGTATGATTGAAGATGACTTTTTCGTCGAAAAAAACAAAAAAAAGTACTCTGTAATGGTGGAATATTCATCACCTAATACCAATAAACCTCTTCACTTGGGGCATATGCGGAATATTCTTTTAGGAGATTCTATATCAAGAATTTTTAAAGCAAACGGTAAAAATGTAATTAAAACTCAAATTATCAACGATAGGGGAATTCATATATGCAAATCTATGATCGCTTGGGAAAAATTTAGCAATGGGGAAACTCCTAAAAGTAGTGGGATCAAAGGAGATCATTTTGTAGGAAAGTATTATGTTCTCTTTGAGAAAAAATGGCAAAAAGAGGTCGCATTTCTATGCGCTAATGGGTATAAACGTGAAATAGCTGAGAAAAAATCAGAAATAATGAGGGATGCCAGAGAAACCTTAATAAAATGGGAATACGGTAAAAATGAAACATTAAATCTATGGAAGAAAATGAATAAATGGGTTTACGATGGATTTGATAAAACTTATCGAAGATTAAACGTTCATTTTGATGAAATACAATATGAAAGTAAAACCTCTATTCTAGGTAGGGACATTATTAAAAAAGGTATTGAAAATGGATTTTTTTTTAGAGAAAAAGACGGGTCAATATGGGTGTATTTTAAAGGACTAGAGAAAAAGCTTCTTCTTCGTTCAGATGGAACGTCTTTATACATTACTCAAGATCTTGGAACAACTCTTGAACGATTTAAAAAACATTCTATTGATTCTATGATCTACGTTGTTGGAGAAGAACAAAATTCCCATTTTCAGGGATTATTTCTTATCCTAAAAGATTTAGGATATCCTTGGTCTATATTCCATTGTTCTTATGGAATGGTTGATCTACCATCAGGTAAGATGAAGTCTAGAGAAGGAACTGTTGTTTATGCTGATGATTTAATGGATAAGATGCATAGAACCGCTAGAAAATTAACTCAATATCTTGGAAAGATTCCATCTCTATTGGAAATCATTGGAATAGGTGCTTTAAAATATTTTATTCTAAAAGTTGATCCCAAAAAAAGAATTCTTTTCCATACAGAAAATTCCATAGAATTGAAAGGAAATACAGCTACTTACATTCAGTACACATATGCAAGGATTCGTTCTCTTGAACTAAAAACAAAAATATATAACACTTTTTTAGAGAATGATTTTTCTTTGACCTATTTTGAGAAAAAAATTATAAAAATTCTTGAGCGATATTCTTTTTACTTGAAAAATGCGGAAAGAACTTTAAATCCCTCAATAATTGCTAACTATGTTTATGATTTAGCTAAAAGTTTTAACGAATTTTATCAGAATATAAACATTTTGAACTCGAAAAACATTCATCAAAGAAAGTTTCGTATTTATTTATCCTCTATAAGTGCAAAGGTTATAAAGAGGGTAATGGATCTATTAGGGATTAAGATGCTGGAAAGAATGTAGCCGTTAAAAAAAAAATAAAAATGTTTGAATCACTAAAAAAAAATCTAGAAAAAGCCATCCATTTTTTAACAGTACATGGAAAAATAAATGAAAAAAATATTTCAGAATCTCTAATGGAAGTGCGTATAGCATTATTGGATGCAGATGTTAATATTAAAGTAGTTAAAAAATTTATTGAAAGGGTAAAAAAAAAGGCGTTAGGTAAAAAAGTTTTTGAATCTTTCAATAAAAGGAAACTTTTAATAAATATTATTCATGATGAACTTGTTGAATTAATGGGTATACGAAATTATGAAATTGATTTATCAAAAGATTTATCTGTTGTTTTTATTTTCGGACTTCAAGGAAGTGGTAAAACGACTTTTTCAGTAAAACTAGCTCATTTTTTAAAAAAAAAAAGAAAAAAAACACTTATTTCCACAACGGACATATATAGACCAGCTGCTATTCATCAAATAAAAGTTCTATCCGACCAAATAGGGGTTACTGTTATTTCCCAAAATGGGAATGAAAATACTTTAGAAATTGCTAAAAGATCTGTCGCTTTTGCTAAAGAAGGTAATTATGATGTGCTAATAATTGATACGGCTGGACGATTATCTATTGATAAAGTAATGATGGACGAAATGAAGCGTATTTATAAAGCGATTCGTCCATCAGAAAGCCTTTTTATTGTAGATGCAATGACTGGACAAGATGCCGCAAATACCGCAAAAAATTTTAAAGATGTACTGGATTTTAACGGAGTCGTATTGAATAAACTAGATGGTGATGCTAAGGGAGGAGCTGCTCTCACTGTTTGTTCCATTTCTAAAAAGCCAATAAAGTTTATAGGAACTGGAGAAAAAATAGAGGATTTAGATATTTTCTATCCAGAAAGAATAGCGAAAAGCCTACTTGGAATGGAGGATGTAATCTCTATGGTGGAAAAAGTTAATGAGCAATTAAGTAAAGAACAAGCAGAAGAACTACATAGGAAGATTGATCAAAATAAATTTGATTTTAATGATTTTTTAAGTCAAATTCATAAGGTAAAAAAGATGGGACCCGTAAAAGATCTATTAGGAATGATGGGTATGGGAAATATTTTTCATAAAATTGAATTAAAAGGGGATCTTTTTAAAAAGACCGAATCAATTATATATTCTCTAACGGAAAAAGAACGTAAAAATCCGGAACTCATAAACGAAAGTCGAAAGATTCGTATTTCCAAAGGATCTGGAAATACTATCGAAGAAGTAGATGATCTTTTGAAAAAATTTCAGTATATAAAGAAAATAATTCTAAAAATATGATTATTCGTTTTCCTAATGGCAAAGGAATTCCTAATGGCAAAGTAATAACTCCCGCTAAAATAGTTAAAGGTATCAGTCATAGTTTTTCAAAAAGAGTTTTATCAGCTAGTATTAACGGACAACAAATTGAATTAGATATAGAAATATTCGAAGATGATGAATTATCTTTTTATACATGGCATAATAGCCTAGGTAAAAAGGCTTTTTGGCACTCTTCAGCTCATTTGTTAGCTCAAGCTATTTTAAATTTTTATCCTAAAGCAAATTTACATATTGGTTTTCCAATTGAAAATGGTTTTTACTCTGATCTAGATTTTGGAGAAGCGAATTTAAAAGATTTCAATAAGATTGAGAAAAAAATTATGGAAAACGCTCTAAAATCAACCACTTTTAAAAGTGATACATTTTCAAAAAATGAAGCTATAAAACATTATGAAGGAAACAAATATAAAATTGAATTAATCGAAAGTTTTCAAGTTATTACTTTTTGCACTTATGGAGATTTCACATATTTATGCAAGGGCGTACATATTCCGCATACTGGATTGATAAAAGCAGTAAAAATTCTCAATACATCCGGATCCTATTGGAAGGTAAATGAACAGCTTACTCGCATTTACGGAATTTCTTTCCCTAGAAAAGAATATTTAGAAGAGTATCTTCTTATTTTGGAGGAAACTAAAAAGCGTGATCATAGGAAATTAGGTAAAGAACTTGGTTTATTTATTTTTTCTGAACGTGTAGGATCTGGATTGCCTTTATGGGGACCTAAAGGTACCGACTTACTTAAACGTATGGAAAATTTTCTAATAAAGTTGCAAAAAAAATCTGGGTATGAAATGGTTATTACGCCCCATATTGGGCATAAAATACTTTATGAAACTTCAGGCCACTGGAAAAAGTATGGAAAAAATTCTTTTAAACCAATAAGGACTCCTAATAAAGAAGAGGAATTTCTTTTAAAACCAATGAATTGTCCACATCACTGTGAAATTTATCGAAATAAAAAATTCTCATACAGAGATTTGCCAAAACGTTTAGCTGAATTCGGGACGGTATATCGATATGAAAAAAGCGGAGAGCTACATGGGATTTCTCGTACTAGATCCTTCACTCAAGATGATGCCCACATATTTTGTACTCAAGATCAGTTGTCTATTGAAATTCAATCTGTGATTGATATGATCTTTTATGTATTTAGGGTCTTTGGATTTAAAGAATATACGGCAAAGATCTCTCTAAGAGATAATAGAAATTCTTATATAGGTTCTGAAGAAAATTGGAAAAAATCAGAAGAAGCTATTATTCACTCTTCAAGAATGAAAAACTTAAAAACTATTTTAGCATATGGAGAAGCAGCTTTCTATGGCCCTAAACTAGATTTTATGGTTAAAGATTCTCTAGGTAGAAATTGGCAATTAGGTACAATCCAAGTAGATTACAATTTACCTGAATGTTTTGATTTATCCTATAAAGGTATAGATAATAAATTTCATCGACCAGTTATAATTCATCGTGCACATTTTGGTTCTTTAGAACGATTTTCAGCGATTCTTTTGGAACACACAGTGGGAAATCTCCCACTTTGGCTTGCTCCAACCCAAGTTATTTTGCTTCCAATTAAAAAAAAAAATCTTAAATTTGCAAAAAAAGTTTTAGATTTGCTATATATTTATGGGGTAAGGTCTATCTTGGATGAGAGAAATGAAAATATCTCTAAAAAAATTAGAGATGCCGAAACCTATAAAATACCTATAATAGCTGTAATTGGAGACAAGGAACAAGAAAAAGGTACAATCTCTGTACGCAGACATATAATAGGAAATTTGGGATCTATTTCGATAAATCTCTTTCTAGACTTTCTAAGAAAAGAAATTAATTTTTATAAAAACATTTAAATCTTGCATAGAAAATTTTCTAAAAAAAAAAGTAATATCCATAGGATTAAAGTCAATAAGGAAAAAAATCTTCACCCAATTAATGAGCATATTTACTCAAAAGAGGTTAGGTTAATTAGTGAAGATGGAAGTGGGGTTTTTCCTATTTTAGAAGCTCTAAAAATAGCTAAAGATCAAGGGTTAGATCTAGTTGAAGTTGATTCAGTATCTAGGCCCCCTGTTTGTAGGATTCTAAGTTATAAAAAGTTTTTATACGACCAAAAAAAAAAGAAAAAGCAGTTAAATAGAGATAAAAAACGGATAATAAAGGAAATCCGCTTTGGACTTCAAACTAGTTCACATGATCTAGAATTCAAGATAAAAAATGCTGAAAGATTTTTGAAATCGAAAGAAAGAGTTAAAGTTTCTCTATTCTTTAAGGGGAGGAACATTCTCCATAAAGGGAAGGGCGAGGAAATGATCAATAGATTTGTTGATGTTTTGAGTCCATTTGGTCGTATAGAACAAGCGATAAGAACGGAGGGTAAACGAATGTTTATAATTCTATCTCCTAAATGAATAAAATAAAAATTTAGTATGCCAAAATTGAAAAGTAAATCTGGAGCCAAAAAACGTTTCCAGTTAACTTCTAATGGAAATATTAAGAGAAAGCATGCATTTAAAAATCACATTCTAACTAAAAAAACTCATAAAAGAAAAAAAAGACTGACCCATTTTACATCGGTAAACCCTGCAGATTTTAAAAATATCAAACGTCAACTTTTGACGTAAAACTATGGCAAGATCGGTAAATTCTGTAGCTTCTAGAAATAGAAGAAAAAAAATTTTAAATTTAGCAAAAGGTTATTATGGAGCTAGAAGTAAAGTATATACTGTAGCTAAAAATGCTGTAGAAAGGGCTCTTCAATATGCTTATACAGGTAGAAAAAAAAAAAAGAGATTTTTTAGATCTTTGTGGATCCAGCGTATTAATGCAGGGGTTCGTATTCATGGGATATCTTATTCAAGTTTTATGGATAAAATAAAGAAGGTAAATATTGGATTAAACCGAAAAGTACTATCTGATTTAGCAACGAATTTTCCAGAAGTTTTTAAGGAAATAGTAGAATCTGTAGCTTAAAGTGTGAATTTTACTTCATTATTTTATATTTTGTTTTTACTTTACCTAGATAGATTTCTTTTAGCTTATTTTTTAGGAATTCAGGGGGAAGATAATCGATAAATAGTTTACCTTCAATATGATCATATTCATGTTGAATTACTCTGGAGTTTAAGCCATCTAAAATTTCTTTATGTTTTATCCAATGTTCGTTATAATACTCAATTTCTATGTGTGTGGGTCTTTCTATCTCTTCAAAGATAGATGGGATGCTTAAACATCCTTCTTGTAATTTAGAATTTTTCCCATATATCTTTAAAACTTTAGAGTTTATGAAAACTTTAGTTTCGATAATAAATAATCGAACATTCTGCCCAATTTGAGGTGCAGCTAAGCCTATCCCTTCTGCTTTATCCATCGTTTCAAACATATCTTCAATCATTTTTTTTAAAGAAGGATAATGGGGATTTATATCTTTACATTTTTTTCTCAAGATAGGATTACCGTAAAGTATGATTGGGTGAATCATCATCTATAGATTGAGGAAAATCTTTCTCTATCTAGAAAAGATTGCAAAATAATTGCAGCACTTATTTTATCTACAATAGATTTATCCATTCTTTTTTTCCTTTTTAGATAACTTTTTGCAATTGTATATTTAGCTAATTTTGAAGTAAAACATTCGTCAATACGAACTATTGTAAGTTCTTCAGAATGTTTTTTTCTAAATTCATTAATAAATTTTTGAATAACTTTTTCCAAAGATAATTCTGTTCTAGGAAGACCTAGAACAATTTTTTTTATAGATTCTTTCTTGAAATATTCGTTTAGAAAGTAAAATAACTTTTTTGTTGGGACTGTAGTTAATCCGCAAGCAATAAAATTAAACTCATCCGTAATGGATATTCCAGTCCTTTTCACACCATAATCTATGCCTAATATTTTTGACATTTTTAAAAATGAAAAAAAGATTTAAAAAGGTAATAGAGGAAAACTGGATGGATAAGAAATCATGGAAAGAAGATTCTGTGAAAAATGTTGTTTTTGAAATAATTGAAAAACTTGATCAAGGAATTCTTAGAGTATCTGAGCCATTAAACCTAGAAACATGGAAGGTTAACGAATGGATCAAAAAATCCATATTAATGTATTTTTCTATACAAAAAATGGAAGTATTTAAATCAGGAAATTTAGAATTTCATGATAAAATTCCATTAAAGGGTAGATATAGAGAAAAAAATATTAGAGTGGTTCCCCCTGCTATTGCACGATATGGATCTTATATCTCTTCTGGAGTTGTGCTAATGCCTTCCTATGTAAATATTGGAGCTTATATTGGAGCATCTACTATGATAGATACTTGGGCCACTATAGGTAGTTGTGCTCAAATTGGGCAAAGGGTACATATTAGTGGAGGAGTAGGGATAGGAGGCGTTTTAGAACCTATTCAGAAATCCCCAGTAATTATTGAAGATGATGTCTTTGTAGGTTCAAGATGTATCGTAGTTGAAGGAGTCCATATAAAGAAAGAAGCTGTTTTAGGTGCTAATGTAGTTTTGACCTCTTCCACTAAAATTATCGATGTGACAAAGTCTCAATCCAAACTAATGAAAGGAATCATTCCAGCTCGTTCTGTGGTAATTCCTGGATCTTATCCTAAGGAATTCCCAACTGCCGGTACTTATCATATTCCATGTGCCCTAATTATTGGAAAGAGAAAAGAGAGTACCGATAAAAAAACCTCTTTAAATGAAGCTTTAAGGGAATATAAAGTCTCTTTCTGATTACCTTTTTTCTTTAATTAGAGCTTTCTTTCCTTTTAGGTTTCGTAAATAATAAATCCTAGATCTTCTCACTTTACCTTTTTTGTTTATTTCAATTTTTTTAATTGAAGGTTGATTTATCATAAATATTCGCTCAATACCAATATCCCCACTCTTTTTACGAAGAGTAAAGGTTTTTACAAATTTTTTTCCTTTTTTCTGAATAACTACCCCCTTAAAAGACTGAGTTCTATTCTTTTCTCCTTCTATAACTTCAGAGTGAATTGTTATCGTATAACCAGATAGGAAAACTGGGAATTTTCTTTCCTTTATTACGTATTTTTCTTGCACGTATTTTATAAGACTATGCATAAGCAAATGCTTTTTTGATGATCTATTATTTACCTATACAAAATTTTGAAAAAATGTTTTCCAGTAAATTATCTGTACTTACATCTCCTGTAACCTCTCCTAAAAAATGTAGAGCCTGACGAATATCCATTGCGATCAAGTCTTCGGAAAGACCTCGTTCAATACCTTTTCGTATTTCATAAATAGAGTCCAAAGTTCCTATAAATGCTTCATAATGTCTCCATTGTGAAATAACCATCTTTTGATCTAAAATTTTCCTATCTACAAAATTAGACAGAGCATTCTTCAATCCATTAATCCCTATCCCTAATTTAGCGGATATTTGGAAAAAAGAAGAAAGATCAATCTTAATCATCTTTAGATCAATCTTATTAGCTAGATCAATCTTATTAGCCACAATAAAGATTCTAGAAGCTCTAATTTTAGAAATATCATTAAGGATTCTTTCTTCTTCAAAAGAAGTTGCGTCAAAAAGATAAATAATCAATTGTGCTTTCCTAATTATTTCAATAGTTTTTTGAATACTTATTTTCTCAATATCATCCTCTGTTTGTCTTATGCCAGCAGTATCTATAAACCTAAAACGGATCCCATCTAAGATAAGACTCTCTTCAATAACGTCACGTGTCGTTCCCGGAATTTTTGAAACTATAGATCTATTTTCCTTCAATAGAGCATTAAACAATGTGGATTTTCCAGAGTTTGGAGCCCCAACTAGTACAACAGAAACTCCCTGCTTTAGCGCGTTACCTAAGGAAAAAGAATCAATCAAACCTTTTAATTTATTTTCAAGCTTATCCAAAAGCTTATATAGATCTTCCTTACTGTAAAATTCTACATTTTCTGAAGAAAAATCCAACTCCAACTCAAGAATAGAAGCGAATTGAATAAGTTCTTTACGTAACTCTTTAATAATAGGAAAAATGCCTCCTCTCATCTGCATCATAGCAATACTATGAGATGACTCAGATTCCGCATAAATAAGATCTGCGACAGCTTCAGCCTGAGATAGATCCATTTTTCCATTTATAAAAGCACGCATAGTAAATTCACCTGGACGAGCCATTCTAGCTCCTTTTTCTAGAAGCAACTGTAAAAGCTTATCTCGTATATAAGAAGATCCATGACAAGAAATTTCTACCATGTCTTCCCCAGTGTAGGAATGCGGAGACCTGAATAAAGAAACTAACACTTGATCTAAATCCTTGCCATTATTTGATAAATATCCTAAATGGACACTATGAGATTTTTGATTTCTCAAAATTTTTCTTGAATTAACTGGTCTAAAAATATTTTCGACTATGTCGATAGATTCTTTTCCGGATATCCTAACTAGAAAAATAGCCCCAAGTCCGCTACTTGATGTAGCAGGAGCTGCTATAGTTTCTTTATTAATCATATTATTCCTCTCGTTTACACCTCCAATACTCCCTATATTTAGCTCTGTTTATTTCCCTTCTTCGTATATAAGAAGGCTTTATATAGTATTTACGATCCCTTATCTCTTTCAGTAGATGTATCTTTTCAATCTTTTTTTTGTACTTTTTTAAAGCCTTATCGAGAGATTCTCCTTCTTTAAGGAAGGTAGTTAACTTCATATTTATTGATTTTTTTATGATTTACCTATATTGATTAATTCTATGCACTTTGAAGCTTCTTTGTAACTGTCTACCGTCGTTTTAAACGACTATTGGCTTCAAAAAAAGTATAAGAGATTCTGGAAATGTATTCAAAATAGATGTTATAGAATTGGTAACATATTTAAGTTCCCTATTATTAGGAGCATTTGATATGATTTCTACAAAATCAACTTTGCATTCCAGCATATGTTCCACTCTATCATAAAGAACATTTATTATTCTATAAAACTTGCATCAATATGAATTTTTTCTTATACTGTACATATGCTAGGCCTCGTAGCTTTAATTTGGATAGAGCATCTGAATACGGATCAGAAGGTTTGCGGGTTCGAATCCTGTCGAGGTCACTTAACTATTTAAGCTATGAAAGATTTGATATACGCCATGCGTATACGAACTATCCCTTTATCTCTTTCAGGGGTAATTTTAGGAGCTTTTCTTGCTAAAGCTCAGGGATTTTGGAATTCTAAAGTTTTTTTTTGGTCTTTTTGTACAGCCATTCTTTTTCAGGTTTTATCCAATTTTTCTAATGACTACGGAGATGGAGTTGGAGAAAAAAGAGTTATGCAAAAAATGATAAAGTATATATACTTATTAATTTTTTTATCTATTATTTCTTCTTCAATTTTAATATTCCAATCTTTTGATTTTGCCCATTTTTGGGAATGGTTATTCTTCTTTTTAGGGGGATTAGTGTGTATTTCGGCTTCAATAAAATACACAATAGGTCCTTATCCATACGGATACTGGGGCCTTGGAGATGTCTCTGTGTTAATTTTTTTTGGATTAGTTCCCGTTAATGTAACTTTTTATCTATATTCTCATATTTTTGAATATGATCTTTTTCTACCTGCTAGTGCAGTAGGACTTTTAAGTATGGCTGTTCTAAATTTAAATAATATTAGAGATATAAAAAGTGATAGAAAAAATGGTAAGAAGACTTTAGCCGTAAGATTAGGTTTCATAAAAGCTAAAATATACCATATATTAATAGTTTTTGGAGCCTTTTTTTGTAGCTTAAAGTTCATTTTAAGAAAAAAAAATCCTAGGAATATCTATCAATTTATGTTTTTAATATCATTTTTTCCAATGGCAATTCATCTTAAAAAAGTTATTCTAACGAAAGAAGAGAAAAAATTTGATTCGGAATTGAAGAAATTGTCTATAAATACTCTAATTTTTTCCTTATTATTAGGATTAGGACAACTAATCTAATATTCTTTATTGAAAAGGGATTCAATAAACAAATCTCTATCGAAAGGTTGTAAATCAGAAATTCCCTCTCCTATTCCAAGATACTTTATCGGTATCTTAAATTCATCAAAAATTCCAATAATGAATCCTCCCTTAGCAGAGCCATCTAGTTTTGTAATTGCTAAAGAAGAAACTCCAGTAAAAGACAAGAATTTCCTCACTTGTTCAAAAGAATTCTGTCCTATAGTTCCGTCTAAAACGAGCAGAACATCATGTGGAGCTTTAGGAATTAATTTTTGCATAACTCGTTTAATTTTAGAAAGCTCGTTCATAAGATTTACTTTATTATGCAACCGTCCAGCCGTATCTATTAAAACTATATCATCCTTTCTATATTTAGCTGATTTGAGCGTATCAAAAGCTACCGAAGCTGGATCAGATCCCATATTCTGTTTTATTAAAGGAACATCTGCACGATCTGACCAAATCTTAAGCTGTTCAATGGCAGCTGCCCGAAAAGTATCAGTTGCCCCAATAATAACATTAAGCCCAGATTTTTTAAACTTCCATGCTAATTTTCCAGTCATTGTAGTTTTCCCCACTCCATTAACCCCAACGATCATTATGACATAAGGGCCTTCAACTCCTTGCCCTATGCTTGGAATTTCTTTTGCTTGTAAAAGAAAATAGACTTCTTCCTTAAGAATACCTTGAATGTCTTCAAGGTTCAAGTATGCGCGATTTTTTATATTTTCAATGATTTTTAGACTAGTCTTTACTCCAACATCAGAAGAAATCAACACCTCCTCTAGTTCCTCTAGAAATTTTTCCTCTATCTTAGATTTTCCTATTTTTCCTAATTTGGAAAAAAAAGAATCCCTCGTTTTTTCTAGGCCTCTATTTAAAAGATTTTTTGCAGATGAGAATAAATTACCATAAATACTCATATTTATTTTGTATTTTCTCGTTTTTTATCATCCAAGAAAATGCTCACTTTATCAACATCAAGGATCTTTTCTTCGAAAGAATAAGCTTTCGTTTTAGACGATTTTAAAAAAATAATTACCTTGCACTTTTTTTTATTCATAAACTGTATGAGATTACTTTATCTCTTTGTGTAGAGTATGTCTCCTTAGAATGGGATTATATTTTTTTAATTCCATTCTATTAGGCGTATTCTTCCTATTTTTCATCGTTATGTAACGAGATATTCCAGGAATATTACTTCTTCTATGCTCCAGACACTCTAGGATCACTTGGATCCTATTAGATTTTTTTTTAGACACCTTACGTTTTTTTTTTCAAAGCTTTCTCTATACCCACCTTATTTATAGTCTTTATCCCTGAAGCTGAAACTTTCAGAGTAATCCAACGATTTTCAGATGTTAGGAAAAATCTCTTCTTACTTATGTTAACACTGAAATAACGCTTCGTCTTTTTATTGGAATGAGAAACCCTATTTCCTATAATCAATCGTTTTCCTGTTATATGACAAATTTTAGACATTTTTTTATATGATATCTAGATAAATTAAATTAGCTAAATATGTAACGAGCAATTCCTATGCTCAAGAATACATTATCCATGAATACACAATTACTACATAACAAATGTTACTAACTTCTTTCATTAGAGAATATAAAAAAAAGGTATTAATTGGACTGAATAAACGATTTTTTCCTAAAACGGATCTACTTAATGAAGTATTAATTTTGGACGAAAGTAAAAAAAAACTACAAATAAAATTAGAACATATTTTATCTAAATCTAAAAATTTCTCTAAATTTTTAGGTAAAAAAGATAAAATAAACTCAACTGAGTTTAAAAAAGAAATTAAGTCTCTAAGAGACCAACTGGTCGATATTTCTGAAAAGCTTTCAAAAAAACTATTGCAAATACCCAACATTCCTGATGAATGCGTAAAAACCGGTAAATCAAAAGAAGAGAATGAACTTATTTATCAAGAGGGAGATTTTCCAACTCTGAGTAAATCATCTCTTCCACACTGGAATTTGGAAAAAAAATTTAGAATTTTCGATTTTGAAACTGGAACAAAGATTAGCCAAAAAGGATTTCCTATTTATTTAGGACAAGGGGCTCGATTCCAGCGTGGATTAATTCAATACTTTCTAGATAAAAACACAGAATCTGGGTATTTTGAATATGAGCTTCCATACCTTGTTAACGAAATAAGTGTCCAAAGTACCGGACAACTTCCGGATAAAGAATTCCAAATGTACCATCTTGGAAAAGACAATCTTTACTTAATACCAACTGGAGAAGTACCTTTAATGAACATATTTAGAAATAAAATATTGGAAAAAAAACAACTACCCATTAAAGCAACCACTTATACTCCTTGTTTTAGGAGAGAAGCTGGATCTTATGGAAATCCAGTTAGAGGTTTAAACAGGATCCATCAATTCCATAAAGTGGAAATTATACAAATTACTGAACCTAAAAAGTCAAATTTTGCATTTGAAGAAATGAAAGAACATATTATAAGACTTTTAAGAAGTTTAGAACTACCTTTTCGAGTGTTAAAACTTTGCGGAGGTAATCTGGGATTCACCGCTTCAATAACTTATGATTTTGAAGTTTATTCAGCAGCCCAGCATAGATGGCTAGAAGTAAGCTCTTTATCTAATTGCACTGATTATCAAAGTAATCGTCTTCATCTTCGATATAGAACAGATGAAGGAAAAAAAACACTTTGTCATTCCTTAAATGGAAGTGCTTTGGCTATACCAAGAGTTTTAGCTGCTTTGATGGAGAATAATCAAAAAAAAGAATATATTACCCTACCTAAGGTATTAGTTCCTTATACAGGTTTTGAAGTTATTAAAAAATGAAAGTAATTGAACATATTACCAGAACTAAAAAAACATTGTTTTCCTTTGAAATCCTTCCTCCTATCTTTAAAGGATCAATAGAAATTGTTTTCGATACTTTAGATCCTTTAATGGAATTTCGTCCACCCTTTATCCATGTAACCTATCATCGGTATGAGTGTTTTAGAAAAAGTAGGCAAGGAACTATAGGTAGTTGTGCTGCTTTAACGAAAAAATATAATGTTGAAACTGTCCCTCATTTGCTTTCTTCTGTATTTTACAATAATAACATCGAAGCTCCTCTCCAGTTTCTGGGAATAGAAAATCTATTCTACCTTAGAGGAGATTATATAAAGTGCGAAAAAGTGGGTAAAAAAAAAATTATATGCCCTGGATTTACTGAAGCAAGTACCTGATACTATCAATAGTAAAACATTTGATTTCTGCATTGGAGTAGCTGGATATACTGAAAAACATTTTGAATCTCCAAATACAGAAATGGATTTACATTATCTCAATAAAAAAATTGAAGCAGGGGCTAATTATATAATAACTCAAATGTTTTTTGAGAACAAAAAATATTTTGAATTTATCAAAATCTGCAGAGAGAAAGGGATATCCGTACCTATAATTCCAGGTATTAAACCAATATACTGCAAAGCTCATTTAAAACGTTTGCCATATAATTTTTATGTATCTCTTCCAAATGAGCTTGTAAAAGAAGCGAAAAACGAAAAATATATAGAAAAAATAGGAATAGAATGGAGTATAAAACAATCTAAAGAATTAAAAGATTCTGGAGTAGAAATAATTCATTATTATACTATGGATCGTCCTAATAATATTGGCAAAATTATTCAAATGATCTATCAATAAAAAAATTTAAAATATGGAAAAATTAGATTTAATCATAAAATCTGGAGAAAAAAATATGGAAAAATCTCTAGAATACCTAAAGATGGTCTTTGTTCGAATCCGTTCTGGTAAATCTAATCCAATTCTCTTAGAGAGTATAAAAATTGAATGTAATGGAAAAATGATTACTCTTAAAAAAATAGCTAATGTCAGTTCTCCAGATTACATGACTCTAAAAATTCAACCTTGGGATCGTTCTATGCTTTCATTTATAGAAAAATCTATAATTAATGCTAATTATTCTCCAATAAACAATGGGGAAAATATACTGATTCGTTTGCCTAGGATAACTGAAGATGGTAGAAAAAATCTAGTAAAGAAAACAAAAGCTGAGTTGGAAAATATTAAAGTAAGAATCAGAAATATCCGAAAAGAGGTACACAAAAATCTTAAAAAATTAGAAGGTATTTCTAAAGACAATATGAAAAGTGCAGAAGAAAGGATTCAAAAAATAACTAATGAATACATAAAAAAAGTGGAAGATCTCTACACAATAAAAGAAAAGGAAATTATGAGCATTTAATGCATTTTTCTACATAATAATGAAAATATCTAGTGTAAAAGAAATTCTAAGGAAAGAAAATATTTCTAATAAAATACGAACAAAAGGATGGATCCGTAGTTTTAGAAATAGACGATTCATTATACTTTATGATGGTTCATCTATAAAAAATTTGCAGATTATCATAGATAGATCATCCTTTAATGAATATTTTTTGAGAAAAATGAACATAGGAACTTCTATTAAAGTAAAAGGGATAATCGTTAAGAGTCCTGGAAAAGAACAGTATATTGAAATACATGCGGAAGAAATTGAAATATGCGGAGAAGCTAAAAAGGAGGAGATACAAGGAACTATTTTACAGCCAAAGAGACATAGTTTGGAAAAACTTCGGGAACAATCTCATCTGCGATTTCGCACTAATATTTTTGGAGCGATTATTCGTATACGCCATCATCTTTCTTTTTCTGTGCATGAATTTTTTCACAAAAACGATTTTTTTTACATTCATACTCCTATCATAACGACAGCTGATGCTGAAGGTGCTGGAAAAATGTTTAGTGTATTAAATGATTTTTTTGGTAAACAAGCTTATCTAAGCGTATCAGGTCAATTGGAAGCTGAAACAGCTGCTTTAGCTTTTGGAAAAGTTTATACTTTTGGACCAACTTTTCGGGCAGAAAATTCTAATACGCCTAGACATTTAGCTGAATTTTGGATGGTTGAACCCGAAATAGCTTTTTGCACACTTAAAGAGAGTATGACTTTAGCTGAAATGTTTTTAAAACATCTCATTTCGCATATATGCAAAAATTGCAAAGAAGACCTGGAATATCTAGAAATATATCATTCTTTTGAAGAAAAACAGAAAAATAAAGGAAAATCGCTTTTAGATAAATTGAGTATCGCATTGATGCATCCTTTTATAAAACTCAGTTACACTGAAGCTATAAAAATACTTAAAAAAAGCAATAGAAAATTTATATATCCTATTCACTGGGGTATGGATTTTAAATCAGAACATGAAAGATATCTAACCGATAAATATTTTAAATCCCCATTAATCTTATTTGACTATCCAAAAATAGTTAAGCCTTTTTATATGCGGCTGAATGATGATGAAAGAACTGTTAAAGCTATGGATATTTTATTTCCCAGAATTGGAGAAATAATAGGAGGCTCTGAACGAGAAGATCGTTATGATATATTAGCACATAGGATGGTAGATTGTGGAATTAATAAAAAAATTTTATGGTGGTATATGGACACTAGGCGTTTTGGATCTACACCCCATTCAGGCTTCGGTATGGGCTTTGACAGATTTACTCAATTTGTTTCAGGAATGAGGAACATACGTGATGTTGTACCCTTTCCAAGGACACCTGGAAACGCAGAATTTTAAGGAGAGGTGGCTGAGTGGTAAAGGCGCATGCTTGGAAAGTATGTTCACTTTATGTGTCAAGGGTTCGAATCCCTTTCTCTCCGCTTTTAATAATAAGACGCATTCCTCTATTGTATCTATAATATTGAATGATCCAATTTGTTAAAGTAATCATTCTATTCCTAAATCCTTCCAACTTCATAGAGTGAACGAATATCCATATGATCCAAGCCAACATACCCTTTATCCTAAATTTAGGAAAATCACATACAGCTTTGTTTCTACAAATAATAGCCATTGATCCCAAATCTTTATATATGAAAGTATGCATTTCTTTACCTTCCGCCATTCGATTTAAATTTTTAGCAAGGAGAACTCCTTGTTGTATAGCAGGCTGAGCTAACATAGGATAAGGATCATCTTTCATTAGAGCAATATCACCTATTGCGAAAACACTATCTTCAAAACCTTTTACACGATTGAAAGAATCTACTAATAGACGCCCTTTTTCTATTTTGTCCGAATTAAAACCATCTATTAATGCACCTTTTACGCCAGCTGCCCAAATAACATTAGAAGTTTCTATAAAAGACTTCTTCTCTATCTGTAAAATTCTACCATTATAATCTTTAACCATACAATTTACCAATATATTTACCCCCATTTTTTTCAGTTCTTTGAAAGCTTCAATGGAAGATGATTCCGACATTCCATCTAGAAGTCTAGATGAAGCTTGAACTAGATGAATGTTCATAATCTTCCGAACGTTCAAATCTGGATAATCTTTAGACAAAACGTGCATCTTCATCTCAGATAAAGAACCTGCTAGTTCCACACCAGTTGGCCCTCCCCCAACAATAACAAATGTCATTAGACGATTTTTATCTATTGAATTCTTAGTAAACAAAGCGTTTTCAATATTTTGAAATATTGAATTTCTCAGGTAAATAGCTTCGAATATGGATTTCATTGAAAAGGAAAACGTTTCCATATTTTTGTTTCCAAAAAAGTTAGTCTTTGACCCCGTTGCTAAAACCAAATAATCATATCCCAAATTTCCCCTATTTGTTTTAATATTTTTTTTATTGAGTTCTACGTAATGCACATCCGCCATTCTAAAAAAGAAATTCTCCGTATTCTTAATGATAGATCGTATGGGACAAATAACTGAATCAGGTTCCAAAATTGCAGTAGCTACTTGATAAAGCAAGGGTTGAAAAGTATGATAATTATTTCTATCTATGAGAACAACTTGAAAGTTATTTCTTTTAACCAACTTTACTACTTGAAGACCGCCAAAACCCGCTCCAATAACCACAACTCTTTTTAAATCTGTTTTTGGAATATTCATTTTTTTTTTAATTTTATTTAAAAGATATAAAAAACGTATTATGCAAATAATGCATATTAAACAAAAATAAAAATAATATTTTAACTGTTACTTATATTTCATCAGACATTTAAAAAATAATAAACTTTTTTTTTAATCCATAACAAACGTGAAAAATATCTCTATACTTCCCACATCTGTGTTTTTTGGGGAAGAGGCATACCAACAATTGCATATTTTTTACCATAAAAGGTATCTCTCGAATATTTTTATTTTGGTTGATTCAAATACAAGAGAACATTGTCTTCCATATTTGCATGATCGCGTAACCTTTTTAAGAAAAGCTAAAATTGTAGAGGTACCTTCAGGTGAAAAAGAAAAAAATCTACAGAATTGTATTAAAATTTGGAAAGAATTTGAAAAACAAAATTCCGATAGAAAGAGTCTCCTTATTAATCTTGGAGGTGGGGTTGTTACAGATATGGGAGGGTTTTCAGCTTCAGTTTTCAAAAGAGGAATAAGTTTTTTAAATGTTCCAACTACCCTTCTTTCTATGGTAGATGCTTCGATAGGAGGAAAAACTGGGATTGATTTTAACGGAATAAAAAATGAAATAGGTCTTTTCAAAGAAGCGGAATTAGTTTTAATTGATCTTAATTATCTAAAAACTTTAGGAAAAAGGGAATTAAAATCAGGAATGGCAGAAATCTTTAAATATGGACTAGTTGCAGATTCATCTTTTTGGAAAGAAGTAAATATTTTATCCAATAATTTAATTGGGAGATCTTTTATTGAAAGATCCATTTTTATAAAAACCAGAATGGTTCGTAATGATCCAAAAGAGAAATTTGGATTAAGAAAAATTCTTAATTTTGGTCACACTATAGGCCATGCTATAGAAGCATTTTTTCTTTATAGGCATTCTCCTATTTCACATGGAGAAGCTATTGCTTTTGGAATGATTTGCGAATCTTGGATTTCTTGGAAAATAAATTGCCTAACAGAAAAACAATATGATGAAATCAGTAAAAATCTTTCGAATACTTATCCAATAAAGGAAATTGACCAAAAAACCACAGAAACTCTTTTGAGTTTCATGCGTAATGATAAAAAAAATGAGGTAGGAAAAATTTGCTTTTCCCTTCTTAGAACTATAGGAGAATGTAACTACGACAAAAAAGTAGGCGATGTAATCATTAAAGAAAGTTTGGAACAACTAAAAAAGTTTATTAAAAATAATTAATTATGAAATTTTTAAAAAAAATAAATGAATATGAAGAGTAGAGAAGGAAAGATTATTACTATTGATATAGTAAATGAAATGAAATCTTCATACATCGATTATTCGATGTCAGTAATTATTTCAAGAGCTCTCCCTGATGTAAGAGATGGACTAAAGCCGGTGCATAGACGTGTGCTTTTTGGAATGTATAAACTTAATGTTCTCTCTAAGAGTCCATATAAAAAATCCGCTAGGATAGTTGGGGAAGTATTAGGAAAATTTCATCCACATGGTGATAGTTCTGTTTATGAAGCTATCGTACGTATGGCGCAAGATTGGTCGTTGCTATATCCGTTAATTGATGGTCAAGGAAATTTCGGATCGTTAGATAACGATCCACCTGCAGCGATGAGGTATACAGAAATTCGATTAAGTAATTTTTCTGAAGAAATGCTGGTTGACCTTGAAAAGGAAACTGTGGATATGCAACTAAACTTTGATGATTCAATGGAAGAGCCAACCGTCCTACCTACTCGTATTCCTAATCTCCTTATTAACGGAGCATCAGGCATAGCGGTTGGAATGGCCACAAATATGGCACCTCATAATTTGAAAGAATCCATTGAAGCTATTTGCGCATACATTGATAACAAAAATATTTGTATTGACGAATTAATTAATTATATTAAAGCGCCAGATTTTCCTACTGGAGGGATTATTTATGGATATCAAGGAGTTAAAGAAGCTTTTCACGTGGGAAAAGGTCGTATTTTACTAAGAGCTAGGGTTCATTTTGAAGATATTCAAGGACGTAAATGCATTATTGTAGACGAAATCCCATATCAGGTAAACAAGGAAGACATGATCGAAAAAACTAAAAATCTTTTAAAAGAAGGTAAAATAGAAAACTTGTCGCAGATTAGAGACGAATCTGATAGGCGTGGAATGCGCATCGTATATATGCTAAAACAAGGGGCTGAACCTCAAATAATTTTGAATAAACTTTATAAATACACTGATCTTCAGACTTCGTTTAGTGTTAACAATATTGCTTTAGTTAAAGGAAAACCGGTTCAGTTAAATATTAAAGATATTATTCAATATTTTGTAGATCATCGTAATGATGTTATTATAAGACGTTCCAGGCATGATCTACGTAATGCGAAAGAACGTCTTCATATCCTTAAAGGATTTATTATTGCTTTAGATAGCTTTGATACAGTTTTTCAACTGGTTAGTTATTCAAAAACACCAAAGGATGCTATCGAAGAACTTACAAAGGAATTCAATTTTTCAGAAATTCAAGTACGATCTATTCTGGAAATGCGTTTGCATCGGTTTACTAATCTTGAAAGGAACAAAATTAGATCAGAATATGAAGAGGTGAAGAAAACTATAGAAAAACTGAACAATATCCTAAATCTGGAAATGCTGCGCATGCAGCTTATAAAAAGTGAACTAATAGAAATCAAAGAAAAATATAGCGATAAACGGAGAACTGAAATTGATTATTCAGTAAACGCTAAGGAACTTGTGGATGAAACACCTGTTGTACTCACTATATCTCATAAAGGATATATAAAACGCACTCCTTTATCTGCGTATAAACCTCAATCTAGAGGCGGAATAGGGAATATTGGAGCTGGTGCGCATGAAAAAGACTTTATGGAACACTTACTCTTAGCAAAAAAGAGGCCATATATGCTTTTATTTACGAAAAAAGGAAAATGTTTTTGGCTTAGGGTATTTAAAATACCAGAAAGTGCAAAAACGTCTAAGGGGAGAGCTATACAAAATTTTATCGAAATTGATAGTGATGATCAAGTTAAAGCTTATATTTTAAGTGGAAATCTAAAGAACTTTGACTATATCAATAGTCATTACGTAATTCTGGTTACAGAAAAAGGAATAGTAAAAAGAACCCCACTTAAAAGCTATTCTCATCCTAGAAAAAGAGGAATACAGGCAACAATCATTCGACCTGGTGATTCTCTAATAGAAGCAAAACTTACTGCAGGAAACAGTGACATTCTTATTGCTATAAAAAGTGGAAAATCTATTCGATTTACGGAAAAAAAAATTCGTTTAATGGGTAGAAATTCTTCTGGAGTTAAAAGTATATCATTAGCCTCTGATAAAGATTCTGTTATTGGAATGGTTTGCGTTAAAAACAGGGAAAAAGAAAATATATTGGTCGTTTCAGAAAATGGATATGGAAAACGTTCCAATTTAGGATCTTTTCGCAGAACTGATAGAATTGGAAAGGGAATAAAAACAATCAATATAACTGAAAAAACTGGAAAATTAATCGCTATTAAGAATGTAACGGATAAAAATGATTTAATGATTATGAATAAATCTGGTATTATAATTCGCATTCCAGTATCAGGTATTAGCGTTATGGGTAGAAACACGCAAGGAGTCCGATTGATCAATCTTAAAAAGGATAAAATTGCTTCGGTGGCTAAGGTTCCAGATTGAGACGTAATATGCGAATTATTTCTGGAAAATTAAAAGGTAGAAAATTTGATCCACCGAAAAATATTTACGTTAGACCTACGATGGATAAAGCTAAAGAATCTTTATTCAACGTATTATCTAATTATTTAGAAAATAATCTTCTTGTTCTAGATATATTCTGCGGAACAGGAAATATTAGTTATGAATTTATTTCTCGAGGTGCTTTGATGGTTTATTGCGTTGACGTAAATTGCCTTTGCACAAAGTATATAAAGGAAACTTCTAAGAAGTTTAAAATTTACAATAAAATGCAAATATATTGTGAAAACGCTTTTCATTTTTTGAATAAAAATATTCCTACTTTCGATATAATTTTTGCTGATCCTCCTTACCATATAGATAATCGTAATTTGGAGTTATTGTTTCAATTAGTTTTGAAAAAAAATGGATGTATAAAAAAAAATGGTTTAATGATTTTGGAACATTCAGCTAAGAAAAATTCTTTCGTAATGAGACTCCCCTATTATCTGGATACTAAGAAATCCGGAGATACTTATTTTAGTTTTTTTAAAAATTTATAAAAAAAATAACATGAAAAACAAGAAAAAAATAGCAGGTGTAGAGGGAAATTTAAAAAAAATCTATACGGAAACTATCCCAGATATTCAAGAATGTAAAATATATAAAGGAGTTATATCCCATATTTCCAATATGGAAGCAATAGTGGACATTGGTTTTAAATCTGAAGGGGTGATTCCATTAAGAGAATTTAAAAAAAAACAAGAGCTAAAAATTGGGAGCATTGTCGAGGTAATGATTGAGAAGATGGATTATAAAGGTCAATGCATATTCTCACATAAAAAAGCAAAAATTCTTAAAAATTGGGAACGTATTAACAATAGTTATGAAAAAGATGAAATAATTTTAGGAATTGTATTAGCTAGAACTAAAGGTGGATTGATAGTAAAAGCTCTAGAAATTGAATGTTTTTTACCTGGATCACATATAAATGTGAAGCCCATACGAGATTTTGACCAATACGTAGGAAAACCTATAGATGTAAAAGTAGTCAAAATCAATAAAAAAACGAAAAATATTGTTGTTTCCCATAAAATATTGATGGAGCGAGATATTGAAGAACAGAAAAAAGAGATAATCGCTTGTATGGAAAAAGGGCAAGTAGTTGAAGGCACGGTAAAAAATATTACGAATTACGGGGTTTTTGCTAAAATAGGAGGAATAGATGCTTTGATTCACATAACTGATATGAAATGGAATAGAATTGATCATCCTTCAGAGTTGGTAGAGATTGGTCAAAAGGTTAAATGTGTTGTACTAAATGTTGATCATATCAAGAATCGAATTCAACTTGGATTAAAACAGTTACTTACACATCCTTGGGATGCCTTGGATCCTAACGTTGGAGTTGGATATAAAGTAAAAGGCGTAGTAACTTTACTGTCTGATTATGGGGCTTTGGTAGAAATTTTTCCTGGAATTGAAGGATTGATCCATACTAGTGAGATGACTTGGGATTTCAATCTTCTTTCTGCACAAGATTTTCTAAAAATAGGGGATAAAGTAGAAACTATAATTACAGGAATAGACCGTAAAGAAAAAAAAATGTATTTGAGTATAAAAAGGATCACTCCAGATCCTTGGATGAATATTTACGATAAATATCCCATAAATTCAAAACATACCGGAATTATTCATAGTTTTGCTAATTTTGGGGTTTTTGTAGAATTGGAAAAAGGGATTAGTGGAGTCGTATCGTCTAAAGACCTTACTTGGTTCAAGAAGATAAAACATCCTTCAGAATTTTGCAAAAAAGGAGATAAAATGGAGGTGGTTATCTTAAATTTAGATGTTAATAAGAGACGTATAAATCTAGGACATAAACAGCTTATGGAAAATACATGGGATCTATATGAAAAAATCTATGTATTGGATAGTCTACATTATGGGCTACCTATAGAGTTTTTTGATAAAGGAGCAACTATATTGCTCGGATGTCAAAAAAAAATTTTGGTAGAAGCTTTTGCTCCTGCTCGTTTTTTAGAAAAAAATATTAAAAAAAATGATAAATTTAAAATTATTGAATTTAATAAGGAATTCAAAAGAATAATAGTCTCACATGCTAGCACAGCCACCAAGACCAAGAATAGATAATATTCTTGGTGGCTTGCTACAAATAAAAAAAAGTTCTTAAATCATTCCACCTCCCATTCCGACTCCAGGTGGAGTAGGAGGTTCATCTTTTTTAATTTCGGTAACTACACATTCAGTAGTTAAAAGCATGGAACCTACTGAAGAAGCGTTTTCCAAAGCAACGCGTGTTACCTTTGTTGGATCGATTATTCCAGCCTGAATCATATTTTTATATTGACCTAACTTAGCATCATATCCAAAATCGTCTATTCCCTCAGCCACTTTGGCAACAACTACAGATCCTTCTTCTCCAGCATTAGCAACAATTTGACGTAAAGGTTCTTCTAAAGCTCGTTTAACTATTTGAACTCCTGTATTTTGATCTACATTATCAGTTTGGATATTTTGAAGAGCTTTTATAGCTCGGACTAAGGCTACTCCTCCTCCAGCTACAATTCCTTCCTCTACTGCTGCACGAGTAGCATTTAGTGCATCATTTACTCTATCTTTCTTCTCTTTCATTTCTACTTCAGAAGCAGCACCAACGTAAAGAACAGCTACGCCCCCTGCTAATTTAGCTAAACGTTCTTGAAGTTTTTCTTTATCATAATCAGAAGTGGTATTCTCTATCTGAGTTTTTATTTCATTAATCCTTCCTTTTATACTTTCTTTATTTCCATATCCATTTACAATAGTTGTATTGTCTTTGTCTATGGTAACTCTTTCTGCACGTCCTAGCATATCTATTTTCACATCTTCAAGCTTTTGCCCTGTTTTTTCAGAAACCATTATTCCTCTAGTGAGAATCGCAATATCTTCAAGCATTGCTTCCCTACGATCTCCAAAACCTGGAGCTTTAACAGCAGCTACTTTTAAAGTACCTCTAAGCTTATTAACTACCAAAGTGGCTAAAGCTTCCCCTTCAACTTCTTCAGAAATGATCAAAAAAGGTTTTCCTGATTGAGCTACAGATTCTAAGATAGGCATAAGATCTTTCATTGAAGATATCTTTTTATCGTAGATAAGTATGTATGGATTATCTAGCTCCGAAACCATTTTTTCTGAATTTGTAACAAAATATGGAGATTGATATCCTCGGTCAAATTGCATTCCTTCAACAACATCTACTGTGGTTTCCATGCTTTTTGCCTCTTCTACAGTAATTACCCCTTCTTTTTTTACCTTTTCGAAAGCATTAGCTATTAAAGAACCTATTTCCTCATCATTGTTAGCAGATATAGAAGCTACTTGTTTAATTTTTTCTCCTTTTTCACCTACTTTTTGGGATTGACTTTTTAGATTTTCTACTACTATTTCCACAGCCTTATCTATTCCTCTTTTCAAATCCATAGGATTTGCACCGGCTGCTACATTTTTTAAACCCTCTCTAATGATAGCTTGAGCTAAAACAGTAGCTGTTGTTGTTCCATCCCCAGCTACATCATTGGTTTTAGAGGCTACCTCTTTAACCATCTGTGCCCCTAAGTTTTCAATGGCATCTTCTAATTCAATTTCTTTTGCTACAGAAACCCCATCTTTTGTTACATGAGGACTTCCAAAAGATTTTTGTAAAACTACATTTCTTCCTTTCGGACCTAAAGTTACTTTTACAGCATTAGCTAGGACATCTACACCTGTTTTCAATCTGTCCCTGGCTCCTACGTCAAATTTTATATCTTTAGCCATAAGAATTTTAATTTAAATAATTGCAAAAATGTCAGATTCACGCATAATAAGGTAATCTTTCCCGTATATTTTCAATTCAGTGCCTGAATATTTTCCATACAATACTTTATTACCCTCCTTTACTGTCATAGATTCATTTTTTTTTCCAGGTCCAACCGCAACAACTATACCAGCTTGAGGTTTCTCCTTAGCTGTATCAGGAATTATAATTCCTGATGCAGTCTTGCTTTCAGCAGGCACAGGTTCCACAATAACGCGATCTGCTAAAGGTTTAATTTTTAATTCTTCCATACAAATTATTTGAAACTATCTGTTTTTTAAAATAAAATTATAAAAATAAATCAAAATAAAAATGAAAATAGCTAAAATCCAAGTAAGCTTTTCCCAAAAATTTACAACACGTTGAACCCCGAATATTTGAATGCTTCTATCTCCTAAATTAGAATAAGAAAGAGAATCCCTTTTAGGATTTTGTATTAATATTACAAATGTAAGTAGTAAACAAGTCAAAATAAGAATTACCGCCAAAAATACATAAAGAAACATAAAATGTTTTCTATTTTCAAGAATTCCCATCTTCCCTTAGATTCAATAAATTTTTACTCTTTAGCAAAAAATCGTTACCATATATACTAATGTTTTAAAACTTCCCCTATTAAAGTAGCAGCCGTACAATCATTAATTTTTACTTTAACCAAGTCTCCTAAATGATAATTATCTTTTGGAAAAACTACAACCGCGCTTTGAGAGTTTCTTCCATACCAATGAAATTTACTTTTTTTTGATTCACCTTCAATTAAAACTTCCTGTACCTTTCCAACATGTCTCTGTATTCGTTCAGAAGAATGTTTTCGTTGTAAATCTATAATTTCAGAAAGTCTACGTTTTTTAATTTTTTCAGGAACGTCATCTTTAAGATTTTTTTCAGCAAAGGTTCCAGGACGAGATGAATAGGCGAACATGTAGCCAAAGTCATACTTCACGTATTCCATTAAACTCAATGTATCATTATGATCTTGGTCCCTTTCTCCACAAAAACCTGTAATTATATCATGCGATATGGAACAATCAGGAAGGATTGTTCGAATCATTCTAATTAAAGAAAGGTATTCCACGCGAGTGGATCTGCGATTCATTCGTTGAAGTACTCTAGTGCTTCCAGATTGGACTGGTAAATGTATGTGTTGGCAAATATTCGTATTCCGAGAAATTGTTTCCAAAACTTCTACCGACATATCACAAGGATTGGAGGTAGAAAAACGGATCCGCATGGCTGGAACAGCTTTAGCGATAAACTCAAGGAGTTTAGCAAAATTTATAGATGTATATTTTTTTAAATTTGAAGCTTTATGAAAATCTTTTTTTACCCCACCCCCGTACCAAATATAAGAATCCACATTTTGACCTAAAAGAGTAATTTCTTTATACGATTTTTTCCATAGTTCTTCGCATTCTTCTATAATGCTTTTAGGATCTCTACTTCTTTCTCTTCCTCTGGTAAAAGGAACTATGCAAAAACTACACATATTATCACAACCACGTGTAATACTTATGAAAGCAGTAACTCCATTTTCACGAACTGGTTTAATATCTGCATATGTCTCTTCTTTAGAATTAGAAAAAGTAACATTAATAGCATTTTTAGATTCAACTAATTTAACTAAGTGAGGAATGTCTCGATAAGAATCAGGCCCTACGATTAAATCAACGAGTTTTTCTTCTTCTAATAGTTTTAACTTTAAACGTTCGGCCATGCAACCCAGCATTCCGATTATCATTTTAGGTTTTTTTTTTTTTAAAAGATTAAATATTTTTAAACGATTTTTTACGTTTTTTTCAGCTTTTTCTCGTATTGAACAAGTATTTATAAATAATAAATCCGCTTCTTCAAATTTATTAGTTGGTTCAAATCCATCTTCTTTTAATAGTGAAATTACAATTTCGCTATCTGAAAAATTCATTTGACATCCGTAACTTTCTATATACAATTTCCTAATGTTCCTTTGGGTTCTATCCTGAATAGAAAGCATATTTATATTTTTTTATATTAGTCAACTGGGGCAGGATTCGAACCTGCGCCCTACAGTTTAGGAAACTGTAGCTCTGTCCTATCTGAGCTACCCAGTCCAGATCATATTTTTTCTATAGAAACGAAAGAAATATTCGCTTTCTTTCTGAAAAAAACCTTTCCTTCTGCTTTTGCATATAAAGTGTGATCTCTTCCAACCCCTACCCATCTACCAGATAAATGTTTTGTTCCACGTTGCCGCACTATTATATTTCCTACTTTAGCTAACTGACCCCCAAAAATTTTTACCCCTAATCGCTTACTTTTCGAGTCTCTACCATTTCTAGAACTCCCTACACCTTTTTTATGAGCCATAAAATATTATTTTACCAAAAGAATAGAAATCACTTTAATTATTGTATTTTTTTTTCTATATCCACGTTTAACTTTAAATCCTTTTCTTCTTTTTTTCTTGAAAACAAGGATTTTATCCCCTTTTATATGTTTCAGTACTTTTACTTGGACAAAAGATCCTTGTATAATAGGATTTCCAATAATTGGGGATCCTACTTCTTTGTTTATCAGATAAACGCGATCAAAAAATACTTCTGAATTAATTTCAGAATCTAGAAGAGGAACGAATGATAATTTTCCAGTAAAAACTTTACACTGAAATCCTCCAATATCTACTATTGCATACACGTTACATTATTTTAAAAATCTAAGAAGAGAAAAAATTTCTATGAAAGCTGACTGTGGAATCTCTATTTTACCAATATTACGCATTTTCTTTTTTCCTAGTTTTTGCTGCTCAAGTAGCTTTCTCTTTCTAGAGATATCCCCACCATAGCATTTAGCTGTTACATCTTTTCGAAAAGATTTGATCGTTTCTCTAGAAAGAATCTTGCTTCCAAGAGTTGCTTGAATAGGAATATCGAAATGATGGCGTGGAATGAGTTCCCGTAATTTTTCACATATTTTTTTTCCCATTTTAAATGAATTATTTCGAGGAGACAAGAAGGAAAGCGAATCAACGACTTGGTGATTTATCAGAATATCTATTTTTACCAAATTGGAAGGTCTATACTCTAAAAGAGTATAATCGAAAGAAGCATACCCTTTAGAAAGTTTTTTTAAACGATCATAAAAATCAAAAACGACTTCAGATAAAGGCATTTCAAAAACCAATTTAACACGATGCAAAGTAAGATGCAATTGATTCTTTATCACACCTCTTTTTTCCAAGCACAAGGATATTATGGATCCGACATAATCGTACATAGTAATAATTTCAGCACGGATATAAGGCTCCTCTACACGATCCAATTTACTTAAATCAGGAAAATCCGATGGATTTTTAACTATTATAGCCTTTTCCGTATTTTTTTTTAAAAAAACATGATAAGAAACATTCGGAATGGTAATAATTACGGTCATATTATATTCTTTTTCAAGCCGTTCTTTAACTATTTCCATATGAAGCATTCCAAGTAATCCGCATCGAAACCCAAACCCTAAAACAGTTGAAGTTTCAGAAACGAAACTTAAAGAAGCATCATTTAAACGTAATTTTTCCATAGAAGTTCTCAACTCTTCATAATCCTTATTATGCAAGGGATAAATGCCTGAGAATATCATTGGTTTAGATTCTACAAATTTTTTTAAAGGAAAAATAGCTGGGTTTTCTGAAGATGTAAAGGTATCCCCAACTTTTACATCTTTAGCTTCTTTAATTCCAGATATCACATATCCTACATCACCTGTTTGAATACACTCTCTGGAAATTTTTTTAAATTTAAGGATCCCTATCTCATTAGCAGAATATGTTTGGCCAGAGTCTAAAAACTTAAGTTTTTGGCCTTTTACCATATACCCATGTATAATGCGAAAATAAATTTCTATACCTTTGAATGGATTATAATTTGAATCAAATATAAACGCTTGGAGCGGTTCTAAAGGGCTCCCATTAGGTGGAGGAATTCGTGTCATTATAGCTTGAAGAATTTCTTCAATTCCCAGTCCTTTTTTAGCACTAGCTAATATAATTTCTTTAGGATGACTAGATGTCAATTCAATAACGTCATCGAGTACTTCATAAGTTCTAGATCCAGGAAGATCAATCTTATTCAAAACCGGAATAATAGTTAAATTATTCTCCAAAGCTAAGTATAGGTTCGAAATAGTTTGAGCTTGTATACTTTGAGAAGCATCTACAACAAGTAGAGCTCCTTCACAAGAATAAATAGAGCGCGAGACTTCAGAGGAAAAATCTGCGTGTCCAGGTGTATCAATCAAATTGAGAATGTAAGTTTTCCCTCTATAAGCATATGTCATTTGTATAGCGTGACTTTTTATAGTAATTCCTCTCTCTCTCTCTAGTTCCATATCGTCAAGCAGTTGATCTTTTTTTTCTTGATCAGAAACGGTTTTCGTTAACTCAAGTAATCGATCAGCCAGAGTACTTTTTCCGTGATCTATATGTGCAATTATACAAAAGTTACGTATGTATTCCCTCATAGTTTTTTAAAACGTAAAAAATTTTTAGACCTAATATTTTTTATTTTAAATGATATAAAATGAATGAAAAAAACTTCATTGAAAAAATTATAGAAGAAGATTTAAGAAAGGGGTTTCCTAAAAAAAAGCTTCACTTTCGTTTTCCTCCAGAACCAAACGGATATCTTCATATAGGACACGCAAAGGCTATTTGTCTAAATTTTGGTTTAGGAGAAAAATATAGAGTACCCGTAAATTTACGATTTGATGATACCAATCCAACAAAAGAGAAAAATTCTTATGTAGAAGAAATTAAAAAAGACATACAATGGCTAGGTTTTAAATGGGATAAGGAATGTTACGCTTCCGATTATTTCGAAGATTTATACAAATGGAGTCAATCTCTTATAAAATATGGCAAGGCATACGTGGAGGAACAAACAAAAGATCTTATTATTTCTAATAGAAAGACGCCTTTTGAAGTTGGAATTTCAAGTCCTTTTAGAACTCGTCCTATTGAAGAAAACCTAAATTTATTTCAAAGTATGAAATACGGAGAATTTGAAGAAGGAAGTTATGTGCTTAGAGCAAAGATAGACATGAGTTCTTCAAACATGAATTTGCGTGACCCAATCATGTATCGAATTCTTAAAAAAGAACATCCCCATACTAAAAATAAGTGGTGCATTTATCCAACTTATGATTGGGCACATGGGCAATCAGACTATATAGAAAAAATATCCCATTCTTTATGTTCTCTTGAATTTGAAAATCACAGGCCTCTATATTATTGGTATCTGGATCAGATACCTAAAAAAGAAGACCAAATACGGCCTAAGCAAATAGAATTTTCCAGACTTAACCTAAGTTATACTATTTTGAGCAAAAGAAAGCTTCATCGTATCGTGGAAGAAGGGGTAGTCAGAGGATGGGACGATCCTCGCATGCCTACATTAAGAGGTTTAAGAAGAAGAGGATATACAGCTAAATCTATAAGAGATTTTTGTAATAGGATAGGGATAGCAAAACGGGATAACTTAATTGACCTATCTTTACTCGAATTTTTTATTAGAGAACATTTGAACGTAATAACACAAAGAGCTTTGGTGGTTATTGATCCTATTGAATTAGTCATTGATAACTATCCAGATAGTTATGTGGAATGGGTTTTTTGGGAAAACCCTGAAAGAAAAATTCCTTTTTCAAAGTTTTTATATATAGAAAGAGATGATTTTATGGAAAATGCTTCTAAAAGATTTTTTCGTTTAACTCTAGATCAAGAAGTTAGGCTAAAAAATGCCTATATTATAAAAGCAGTTAAAGCCGTTAAAGATATTAATGGAAAAATTGTAAGAGTCCACTGTTTGTATGATCCTAATAGTAAATCAGGTAGTGGAATAAAAAAGAATAGAAATATTAAAGTAACTTTGCATTGGGTCTCTATAAAGCATTCTTTTGAAATAGAAGTACGTTTATATAATAATCTTTTTTTAGAAGAAAATCCAGAAGTAAATAAGGTAAGAGACTTTATGGATTTTTTAAATCCAAATTCTCTAAAAATTGTACATGGTTACGCTGAACCCTTTTTAAGATTAGCTAAAGATGGGGATCAATTTCAATTCCAACGCTTAGGTTATTTTTGTGTTGATACTGAGAGCACAAAGGGTAAACTGGTATTCAACAAAACCGTTTGTTTATAAAAAACCGTTTGTTTACCGTTTGTTTACCGTTTGTGTTTACCGTTTGTTTGAAGAATAAAGTGTTTTTTCATCTATTATGAATCTTGTCTACCCCAACTAAAAAGATTTATATTTTGTGTTCTATGTGGTTCGCTGCTTGGTCTTAGGATTGCATTGTACGATCATTGAATCGTAATTTATTAAATCTATCAGAATTTATTAAATCTAACTGATAAAAAAAATCTTAAAAAAAGTTTTTATTTAAAAATAATAAAAGCCTATTAATCAATTCCTATTAAAATATTTTTAGAAATTTTTTTTAAAACTTTATTTGTATAAAGAGAGAACACA
This sequence comes from Candidatus Angelobacter sp., assembly GCA_035643775.1. Lineage (NCBI taxonomy): Bacteria > Pseudomonadati > Acidobacteriota > Terriglobia > Candidatus Angelobacter > Candidatus Angelobacter sp. Next base: position 166,262 of record DASQPV010000016.1, on the reverse strand, counting down.
GATTCTGTATCTGAATGAAGATCTTCTACGATAGGTATTTCACCTAAAAAGGGAAGCCCAAGTTCAATAGAAAGTTTTTTTGCACCTTTTTTACCAAATGGGAAATATTTTTTTGGGGTATCTTTTCTTTTGAAAAAAGCCATATTTTCTACGATTCCAAGTATAGGAACGTTTATCTCCTTTAGCCTAAACATATTTATAGTCCTTTTAACATCAGCCAAAGATAGCTTTTGTGGTGTACTTACCACAATAGCTCCGGAAATGGGCAACTCCTGAAAAAGAGAAATATGGATATCACCAGTTCCAGGTGGAAAATCTACAACTAAGAAATCTATATTTCCCCAATAAGAATCTCTTATTAATTGTCTCAATGCTTTAACTGCCAGAGGACCGCGCCATAAAACTGCTTTATTAAGATGAGCAAAAAAACCTAAAGATAACATCTTTACTCCATAATTTTCAAAAGGTTTGATTTTTTCTTTTCCTTCTCTAAAGATAGAAGGGACTCTAACATTTTCCGAATTAAACATTATAGGAATAGAAGGCCCATATACGTCAGCATCTAATATGCCAACTTTAAAACCCATTTTAGATAAAGTTATTGTTATATTTACGGCTAAAGTAGATTTTCCCACTCCTCCTTTTCCAGAAGCAAAAGCTATAATACTTTTTACTCCTTGTATTTTTCTACAAGTACTCTGATGATTAATTACTGTATTAATTTTTATTTTTGTGTTTATAGCTTTAGAAATATCATATTCAAGTTTTTTTTTCGCTTGCATTGCAGGCAATGATATATGAAAAACAATCTCCTTTTTAGAGAAAAAAATCTCAAGAATAGATTGATTATCTACAATATTAATCTCCTGCCCGGAAATATAAATTTCCTTTAAAAATTTTATCATTCTTTCTCTATCCATGTTCTTTAATAAACTAAAGAAAACCTAAAGCTTTCCTAACTTTGCATATCGTATATCTGGCAATTTTTCTAGCTTTTTTAGCTCCAAAGTGGAAAATATCATCTAGATAATTTCTTTTTTTTAGAAAAAAATGAAACTTTTTTCGTTCAATAGAAAATCTATTTAAAATAAGTTCATACAAGACTTTCTTTGCTTGACTATATCCATACCCACCATTTAAATAACGTTCTCTCATTTCCTCCACTTCTGCTTTAGAAGCTAGCAATCTATAAATAGAAAAAATGCTATCTACATAAGGATCCTTAGGATCTTCTAAAGATTTGCTATCAGTTCGTATACTCATAATCTGGTTTTTTAAATACTCTTTAGTGGAAAAGATATCAATTATATTGCCTCTGGATTTACTCATTTTATATCCATCTGTTCCAGGCACTGATTTAGCTTCTTCTTGTATATTAGCCTTAGGTAGGACAAAAATTTTTCCCATTTTTCTATTGAAACGCTCTGCGATATTACGAGTAATCTCTAAATGTTGTAATTGATCTTTTCCAACTGGAACTATTTTAGCATTATAAAGTAAAATGTCTGAAGCCATCAATATTGGATAAGAGAAAAGTCCTACGCTTATATCTTGGTTGTACTTATCTTTAAAAGAATGAGATAAAGTAAGACGTTTATAAGGAAAAAAACAACTCAAATACCAAGCTAACTCAGTTACCTCTGGTACATCAGATTGTTTATAACAGACAACTTTATCCAAAGGTAAACCAAAGGCTAAAAAAGCTGATAAAACACTATAAGTATTCTCTTTTATAATTTCTGAATCTTTAATATTCGTTAAACTGTGTAAATCTGCGATAAGTATAAAAGAAGGATTTGAAGAAATATTGGTCATTTTAATGGTGGGTAAAATAGCTCCAAGTAAATTCCCTAAATGTGGGGTTCCAGTACTTTGGATCCCAGTTAAAACTCTCATAATTTTTTTGTTCCTCCAATAATTTCTAAAATCTCTTTTGTAATAGCTTCTTGTCTTATTTTGTTCGAACTCAATGTTAGCTCAGATTTTAAATCTGAGGCATTTTCAGTAGCTATATGCATGGAAGTCATTCTAGCTGTATTTTCCGATACAGTTGATTCCAAAAAAGCTTTGATAAAATTTATTCTTAATATCATTGGGATAATAGAATCAAAAATTCTTTCTTTTGAAGGTTCAAAAAGAAAGTTAACATATGCTCTAGATGAGAAAGAAAAAGGTAGAAATCGCTTTCTAATGGTTTTTTGATATTTCAGACTTTTTGGTGTATTATACGCTAAATCTATTGAGAAAAAATCCATGTTAAAAAACTTTTGCATTAGTTTCTTTGACAGAATAGATATTTTAGAAATTTTATTTTCGTTTAATATTTTATATTTTTTTTTTTCAAAAAAATCTATTCCTTTTTTTCCTATTATCATTAGATGAATTTCTTTGGAAGATTTTGTCTTTAGAAGATTTTCTATCATACGGAAGATGGAGGTGTTAAAAGTTCCGCATAATCCCCTATGCGAAGTAAATACAACGAATAATGATTTTTTGGATAAATTTCGACCCCAAGAATAGCTCATTTTTTTTAATATCTCTTCCAGCTTATTTACATAATGACAAATACGATAAAGTATTTCCCCATATTTTTTAAGTTTTGAAGCAGAAACTACTTTCATAGCAGAGGTAATTTGCATGATAGAAGACACTGAATGGATCCTCCCTTTTATTTCCTTTAACCCTAAAGACATGATAGATTAGGAATGCTTATATTTAATACTTAATTGTAAGGCAATTTTCTCCAAAACATCTGTAAACTTATCATTTAAAATTCCTTTTTCTAAACCAGAAATTACCTCTGAATGCTGATTATTCAAATAACTTAAATATTCTTTTTCAAAATCTTTTACTTTATTTACAGGAATATCTTTAAGAAGATTTTTTGTACTTGCATATACAAGTGCTATTTGATCAGATATTTTATATGGTGAATTAATTGCTTGATTAAGTAATTCTACATTACAACGACCTTTATGAATTAGAGATATAGTTGTTGTATCTAAATCAGAACTAAATTTGGAAAATCCCTCTAATTCTCTAAACTGTGATTGATCCAATTTAAATGTTCCAGATAGTTTTTTCATAGATGCAATCTGAGCTTCTCCTCCTACCCTAGAAACAGAAATTCCTTCATTAATAGCAGGACGAACTCCAGCATTGAACAAATCTGACTCAAGAAAAATTTGGCCATCAGTTATGGATATAACATTTGTAGGAATATAAGAGGAAACATCTCCATATTGAGTTTCTACAATAGGCAATGCAGTTAACGATCCTCCCCCTTTCACAAACTTTTTAAGAGAATCTGGTAAATCATTCATTTGTCTAGCAAGGACATCATCTTCAATAATTTTAGCGGATCTCTCAAGTAGACGAGAGTGTAAATAAAAAACATCTCCAGGATAAGCTTCCCTGCCTGGGGGTCGATTAAGAAGTAAAGAAACTTCCCTATATGAAACAGCTTGTTTGGAAAGATCATCGTAAATAATCAACGCAGATTTTCCCATATCTCTAAAAAATTCTCCAATAGACGTTCCGGCAAAAGGAGCGAAAATTTGCATAGGTGCTGGGTCAGCTGCGCTAGCTACTACTAAAACTGTGTAAGATAGAGCACCATGCTCTCGAAGAGTTTTTAGAATACCAGCAACAGAAGATCCTTTTTGACTGATAGCTACATAGATGCAATATATGGGATTGCTACTTTCATAAAGTCTTTTTTGATTAAGGATCGTATCAATTGCTAGAGTCGTTTTCCCAGTTTGTCTATCCCCAACTATAAGTTGGCGTTGGCCTCGTCCAATTGGAACCATAATATCTATTGCTTTAATTCCTGTATGCAAAGGCTCATTAACTGGTTGACGAAAAATTACACCTGGCGCCTTTCGTTCTAAAGGTAATTCAAAAAGTTTACCTTGAATTGGGCCTTTTCCGTCTATAGGATTTCCGAGAGCATTAACGACTCGTCCTAGCATTCCTTCCCCTACATAAATACTAGCTAAGCGTCCGCTTCTTTTGACTATATCTCCTTCTCGAATATTATCTGAAGGACCTAGAAAAACTACACTGACATAATCTTCCTCAAGATTAAGGACAATCCCTTTTATTCCAGTATGGAATTGAACCAACTCTCCAGAACAAACTTTTTCAAGTCCGAAAACTCTAGCAACGCTATCTCCATTTTGGAAAACAAAGCCTGATTCGGAATATTCAATATTGGAGCTTAATTCAGAAATTCTATGTTTTATCAATTCCGATATTTCAGATGGTTTTATTTCCGACATATCAATTTTTCATTTCCTCACGCTTGGAGTTTTCTCCGAACCTGAGAAATCAGTCCTAGAACACTAGCATTCCAACACCTGTTTTCTACATAAAGTAAAAAACCCCCAATAATTTCTTTATGAACTTGGCATTTAAGCATGTACTTTTTTCTATACTTATCTCTAAGTATTTTTTTTATAATTTTTTCAAAAAAATAATTTTCTATAGATGCTGAAGTAATAATCTTTATCCTTAATATATTTAAACGGTAAAGCCTTTGATATTCCTTGGCTATCTTAGATAGATGGGATTCCCTTCTTTGCTCAATTACAAGCCTAATAAATATTTGAGAGACTTTGGAAAAATTTTTGAATAATTCTTGGTAAATTCGTAATTTACTTTTTTTGCTGAAGCTTTTGAAAAATGAGAATAAATCTTTATTTTTTTGAAAAATATCATATAGATTTTTCATTTCTGAAAGGACAGAATCAAAACAGTAATTTTCCTTAGCATATTTGAAAAGACCCTTTGCATAAATTTTAGCTATATTCGTAGCTTTGGTATCAATTAAATTCATCAATCAATTTATGAATAAATTCTTTTTGTTTATTTTCTTTACTTAATTCCTGCTTAAGCAATTTTTCGTAAATCCTAATAGATATTTCGGCTATATGTTTTTTCAAAGAATTTAGAGCAACAGATTTCTCGTTTTTTATAACATCTATAGCTTGTTCAAGCATCCTTTCACTTTCAATTTTGGACTTTTCCAGTGCCTCTAACTCTATCTTTTCTTTTATGGAGAGAGCCTCTTTTAAAAGAAAATCTCGTTCTATGCAAGCTTCTCTTAAAATTTTATCTTTTTTAATCATCAAGAATTTTAATTCTTGATTAGCTTGTCTCGCTTTCTCTAAGTCAGAGAATATTTTTTTTTCGCGTTTTTCAATAATTTCTATAAGATACTTCCAAGCAAATCTCCTTAGTAAAACTAATAAAATAATAAAAATAATTGTTTGCCAAATAATTAATCCTTCGGAAGGAGCTAACAAATCCATAAAAAGTATTGCTATTTAAGAACAGCAAGAAGAGCAGTAACCACACCGAAAAGTGCTGCTCCCTCTATTAGAGCTGCAGAAATGATCATAGATGCCTGAATCTTTCCAGAAGCTTCAGGCTGTCTAGCAATAGCTTCCATCGCTGAACTCCCAATTTTTCCTATTCCAAATCCAGCACCTATAACAACTAATCCAGCACCTATAACGGTCAAACCAACGTATATAAAATTTGATTCCATTACTCTTCTAGCTGATGATGTTCCACAATAGTCATTCCAATAAACAAAGAAGATAAAACTGTAAAAATAAAAGATTGTAAAAAAGCAACCAATATTTCAAGAACTGAAACAAGTAGGGAAAAAGCTAATGAAAAGACTGCGATAGATATACTCTTTAAAATGAAAATGAGAAAAATAAAACTTATTAACACAATGTGGCCTGCGGTAACATTGGCAAATAGCCTAATGCATAATGTTATTGGTCTTATAAGTATCTCTGCTATTTCTATTGGAAATAAAATGAATCTTACAAAAAGAGGAACCCCCTCATTCCAAAGTACATGTTTCCAATAAGTTTTGCTAGAGTTGAAGTTTACCGTAAAAAAAGTTATACTAGATAAAGCTAATGTAACACTAATGTTTCCTGTAAAATTGGACGATCCAGGTAAAAGACCTAAAAGATTATTTATAAAAATAAAAAAAAATAGAGTTAATAAAAAAGGAAGATAAGAGTTATACTTTTCTACTCCCAGAGTAGGAATAGCAATTTCATCACGTACGAAAGAAACCGAAAATTCAAGAATTTTTTCAGATTTTTTTAGAAAAAAGACAAAAATAAATAGAATTAGAGAAGAAATTATAGACGTTAATACGTTTTTAGTTACTGAAAAATCTAATGGGTTTTCATTAACAGGATGGCCATATAAATCGAAAACTAAGTAGCCGTAATAATTAGTCTTGTATATTCTATCTTGAAAGAATCTGTAGTAGCAATGGTTGCCTTCTATGAATTTATTTCCATGATTAAATACTGACGAAAGAAAAATACGAAACCCTCTATCCCATAAAATTATAGGAAGAGAAATTATCATTTCTTTTCCAAAAATATGCCATTCATGAGCATCTTTTATATGATCTAAGATGCCCTTAGATGGATTAAAATGATTTGATTTCGGCGGAGAAGCGATCAAAAAAAATAGAAGAAAGGAAACATAATAAAAAAATATCTTCAAAAGTTTTTTATTTTAAAACCTCTTTTACGGTAGAGACTACTTCTTCTAGAGTAGGGTACCAATATTCCATCAAAGCAGATGAATAAATAGCTGGAACATCTGGTAATGTTATCCTTTTTATCGGAGCATAAAGACTATCAAAAGCTTTTTGTTGCAAAACATAGGATATTTCCGCAGAAATAGAAGCTAAAGGCCAAGATTCTTCAAGCAGAACTAGTCTATTCGTTTTCCTAACAGAAGTTAATATTGTATTATAATCCAAGGGACGTACTGTACGAAGATCAATTAACTCCACTTCAACATTATCTTCAGATAATTTTTCAATAACTTTAAAAGCTACTTTTAAAATTTTTCCAAATGAAACTAGCGTTACATCATCTCCTTTTTTTTTTACACTAGCTAGCCCAATAGGTACAAGATATTCTTCATCTGGAAGGAACATAGTTTCGCTATACATATGTTCAGATTCCATAAAAATAACAGGATCATCATCTCTAATAGCAGCCTTTAAAAGACCTTTCGCATCATAAGGATTTGAGGGAACGATTACCTTTAATCCAGGACAGTTAGCATACCAATTTTCAAAAGATTGAGAATGCGTTGCACCTAATTGTCCAGCGGATGCAGTGGGACCTCTAAAAACTATAGGAATATTCCACTGACCCCCACTCATTTGATAAATCTTAGCTGCATTATTTATAATCTGATCAATCGCTATTAAAGAAAAATTAAATGTCATAAATTCAATGATTGGCCTGCACCCATTCATTGCTGAACCAATTCCAATACCAGAAAATCCTAGTTCTGAAATTGGTGTATCTATTACTCTTGCAGGTCCAAACTCTTCCAGCATTCCTTGAGAAGTTTTATATGCTCCGTTGTATTCAGCTACTTCTTCTCCCATTAAATAAACGGTTGGATCCCTTCTCATTTCTTCACTCATAGCTTCCGATATAGCCTCTCTAAAAGTTACTTCTTTCATATTTCAGGGTTGAAATTTTCACTTTTAACAGGATAGAGTCATATGACTCTATGTTTTATGATAATTATGAGAAAAAATTATGAGAAAACTGGTTAAAAATTATTTTATAAGCTTAAGTAGATACTATGAACTTTATATACGGTATCCATCCATTAATAGAGGCTATTCAATCAGGTGTAAGGATCTATAAGATCTTAATGAAAAAAAGTTTTAATCAACAAAAGCTTATGCTTTTGATAAAAAGAAATGAAATTCCTCTTCAAATGGTTCCTATAGATAAACTCAATAGACTCACTAGAAAAAATCATCAAGGTGTTCTTGCGTTAATTTCTCCAATTAATTTTCATAGAATTGAAAATTTGTTACCTATTTTTTATGAAAATGGTAAAACTCCTTTACTGTTAATTTTAGACAGAATAACAGACGTACGAAATTTTGGGGCAATACTTCGTACTGCCGTATGTGCAGGGACAGATGCAGTTATAATTCCCACTAAAGAAACTCCCTATATTGGAGCAGACTCTATAAAAACTTCTTCAGGTGCAATTTTCAGAATACCTATTTGTAAAGAAAATGATCTAAAAAAAACTATTTTTTTTTTAAAAAATTCTGGAATTAGAATTTTAGCAGTTACTGAAAAAGCAAAAAGGCTTTTTTGGGAAGAAAATCTTACAGTACCCTTAGCCTTAATTTTGGGAAGTGAAAAAAATGGAATCCATAATAAATATATAACTATTTGCGATTATCAAATAAAAATTCCTGTGCAAGGTATTAATTCACTTAACGTTTCCACAGCATGCGGGATTGCCCTATATGAAACCTTGAGACAACGTACTATTCGCTCCTAAATTGAGGCAAAAATCGAAGATCATTATCAAAATATAATCGTATATCGTTTATTTGATAAAGCAAAAGTGCAATACGTTCAATCCCTATACCAAAAGCAAATCCAGAATAAACTTCTGGGTCTATTCCAACATTTTTCAAAACCTTTGGATTCACCAAACCGCAACCCAGAACTTCTAACCAAGGACCATTACTAGATAATTGGATATCTATTTCTGCACTAGGCGCTGTAAATGGAAAATAGGAAGGTCTTACTCTAATTTTTGAATTTACAAAAATAGAATGTTTCAAATATTGAATGGTTTGTTTTAGATCTGCGAAAGAAACCCCTTTATCCACAAATAACCCTTCAATTTGATGGAACATGCAATGCGAATGAGAGGATATTACTTCATTTCTATAAACTCTTCCATTAGAAATAATTCTAATTGGAGGGGGATTATTTTTCATGTATCTAATTTGAACTGAAGAAGTATGTGTTCGCAATAAAATATCCGTATTTTTTTCAATAAAAAAAGTGTCTTGCATTTCTCGAGCAGGATGCTGTTCAGGAAAATTTAAAGCAGTAAAATTATGCCAATCATCTTCAATTTCTGGCCCCTTGCATAAAAGAAATCCAATTCTTTCAAAAATTTTCACAATTTTATTCTTCACTTTAGAAATAGGATGTCTAGCTCCTAGTTCCCAAGAATAGCCTGGAAGGGTAAAGTCCATTTCCTCTGATTTTTTTTCTTCCTCTGAAAGTTCTTTCTTGTTCTTCTGTATTATATCCAATACAATACTTTTTAGCAGGTTAATGTTACCTCCAAACCTTTTTTTTTCTGTTTTTGAAAGATTTTTTAATTCTCCAAATAGGGTTGGAATTAGCCCATTTTTACCTAGGTACTTAATCCGGAAATCTTCGATATCTTGAAGCTTTACAGCTTGGAAACCTGACGCTTCTTTTTGAATTTCTTTTATTTTTTTTATCATATATGCTTCAATGAGAAAAAGAGATAAACTTCTTCAAGAAGTTATCGAATCTGAATATAAATACGGTTTCTATACAAATATTGAATGCGATAAGTTTGCAAAAGGGCTAAATGAGAAGGTTATCCATTCTATTTCTAAAAAAAAAAAAGAACCAGAATGGATGCTACAATGGAGGTTAGATGCCTTTTGCATTTGGAAAAAAATTTCAGAGCCTAAATGGGGTAATATAAAATATAAAAGGCAAAATTTTCAAGATATTAGTTATTATTCTGCACCTAAAACTAAATTGAATAGCTTGGAAGAAGTTGATCCTGAATTGAGGGATACCTTAAACAAGCTTGGGATTACTATTGAAGAACAAAAAAGACTTTCAGGTGTAGTTGCAGTAGATATTGTAATGGATTCCGTTTCGTTAGGTACGACCCTTAAAAAAATTCTTTTTGAAAAAGGTATAATTTTTTGCTCAATTAGCGAAGCTATTAGAAAATATCCAGAATTGATAAAAAAATACATAGGAAAAGTAGTGCCTAAAGATGATAATTTTTATTCGGCACTTAATTCTTCTGTATTTTCTGATGGATCTTTTTGTTATATTCCTTGCGGAATACGATGTCCAGTTGAGCTTTCTACCTATTTTAGGATCAATGAAAGTGGAACAGGACAGTTCGAAAGGACTCTTATTATAGCAGATAAAAATTCTTATGTAAGCTATCTTGAAGGATGTACAGCTCCTATACGAAATGAAACCCAATTACACGCAGCAGTAGTAGAACTTATTGCCTTAGAAAATTCAGAAATAAAGTATTCTACTATTCAAAATTGGTATCCAGGAAATAAAAAAGGCAAGGGAGGAGTATATAATTTTGTCACTAAAAGAGGTTTATGTGAAAAAAATGCTAAAATTTCTTGGACTCAAGTAGAAACAGGATCATCTATTACGTGGAAATATCCATCTTGCATTTTAAAAGGGGATAACTCTTTTGGAGAATTTTATTCTTTATCTATAACTAGGAATTTTCAGCAGGCTGATACAGGTACTAAAATGATCCACATTGGTAAAAACACAAGAAGCACTATTATTTCCAAAGGAGTTTCATCTGGAAAAGCGCAAAACAATTATAGAGGTTTAGTTAAAATATCTACAAAAGCAAAGAATGCAAGAAATTTTTCTCAATGTGATTCATTGCTACTCGGTAATAAGTGTGGAGCTCATACTTTTCCTTATATAGAAGTAAAAAACCCAGAGTCTATGGTTGAGCATGAAGCTTCTACCTCAAAAATAGAGGTCGAACAAATTTTTTATTGTGCTCAAAGAGGAATCGATAAAGAAAAAGCTATATCACTTATTATTGGGGGATTTAGTCGTATCGTTCTTAAAAAATTGCCACTGGAATTCGCAGTAGAAGCACAGAAACTTTTAGAAATATCTTTAGACGGAACAATAGGTTAATGTCTTTTATTATGTTAAAAATTATTGATTTGCATGTTTCTTTAGAAAACAAAGAAATTCTTAAAGGTGTTAATCTAGAAATACAAGCGAATCAAGTCCATGCTCTTATGGGGCCAAACGGTTCTGGAAAAAGCACGCTTTCATCAGTAATTGCTGGAAAAAAAGAGTATAAGGTTACAAAGGGAGCTATTTTTTTTGAAAAAAAAAACATTTTAGATATTTCTCCGGAAAGTAGAGCGCATTTGGGAATATTTCTTTCTTTTCAAGATCCAGTAGATATACCTGGAATATCTGTAATAAATTTTATCATAACTGCTGTGAATTCCTTCAGAAAAGCTAAAAAAATGGAAGAAATTCCATCAGTAGAAATTCTTAAAAAAGTTCGGAAGTATTCTAAAATACTAGGAATTGATGAAAAAATACTTTACAGGGCTGTTAACGAAGGTTTTTCTGGAGGTGAGAAAAAGCGTAATGAAATTCTTCAAATGAGTATTCTAAATCCTAAATTCATTATACTTGATGAAACGGATTCAGGATTAGATATAGATTCTCTTCGTGTTGTTTCCAATCTCATTAATGCAATGAGAAGTATTAAAAATGCTTTTTTAATAATTACTCATTATCAAAGAATTTTGGAATATGTGACTCCAGATTATGTCCATATTTTGGATAATGGAAAGATTATAAAATCAGGTGGAAAAGAAATCGCTTTTAATCTTGAAAAAATGGGATATGAATGTATTCGAAAAGAGCATAAAGTTTAGTTAATGGAAAATACCTCAGAATATATTTATCGTTTGCAATGTATAGCTTTTGATTTCTTTAGTAAGAAGGGCTTCCCTTCTAACATAGAAGAAGATTGGAAATACACTGATTTAAAAAAAATTATTTCAAAGGAATATGGGTTCTTTCTTACTGATAAACAGGAAGATAGATCTGAAGATATAAAAAAAAATCTATTCAAGAATTTTGATAGTTATCGTATAATTTTTGTCAATGGTGTTTTCCATTCTTCCCTATCTAAGATAATGAATAAAAACGTATTTAGATTATATGATGCCTTTTCAAGTTCAAGGCATCAATCAATCATTGAAAAATTTTACGCAAAAATTGCGCCTAAAAAGGAATCTTTGGTGGCTTTAAATACATCTTTTGCTAAAGATGGAGTTTATGTATATCTTCCAAAGAAAACATTAGTCAAAAAACCTATTGAAATCCTTTATTTTTTTACTTCTAAAATTAACTTTCCAAGAAATCTAATAGTCTTAGAAGAAGGTTCTTTTGTCCAGATTATAGAAAGACATCAATGTCTGAACAAGAAAAATGAAGCTTTAAATAATGCTTTAAATAATTCAGTTACAGAAATTTATGCATCTCCTAATAGTAAAATAAAATATCTTAAAATTCAAGATTTTCCTGTTAAAAGTTCATTGATGGACAATACTTTCATAGTTCAAAAAAAGAACAGTTCTTTCTCTATCCATACTTTTTCACTTAAAGGAAGTTTAATTAGAAATAATCTACATATTTCTCAGAATGATGAGGGAGTTAATTCTCAATTAAAGGGATTAAGCATTTCTCTAAAAGAGGGGATAATTGATAATCATACTTTAGTAGATCATCGTTATCCAACTTGCAATAGTTCTGAACTTTACAAAAGCATTTTTTATGGAAAAGCTAAAGGAGTTTTTAATGGAAAAATAGTAGTGCGTAAAAAAGCTAAAAAAATTAATGCTTTTCAAAAAAGTATTAATATTCTCCTATCTAAAGAATCTTGCATAAATGCAAAACCCCAGTTGGAAATATTTGCTGATGATGTTAAGTGCTCGCATGGTTGTACGGTTGGTCAGTTAAGCGAATCAGCTTTATTTTATTTACGATCTAGAGGAATCCCAGAAAAAAAGGCAAAGGATTTGATGCTACTCTCTTTCATTAAAGAAATATTAGATGATGATATGGAGTTCATTGGTAAAATGGTTCGTAAAAATCTCAATATCTTGGAATAAGAACTAAAATGTATTCAAAAGAAGAATTCATAAATATACGTGATCAATTTCCCATTTTGGAAAGAAATATTTACGGAAGACCATGCATTTACCTAGATAATGCAGCTACTACTCAAAAACCCAAAAAAGTAATTAAAGCCATAGAAGACTATTACAAAGAAATAAATTCCAATGTGCATAGGGGTACTCATTACCTGAGCCAGAAAGCGACTGAAACTATGGAAAAAAGCAGAATAAAAATCCAAAAATTCATTTGTGCTGAATATTCTAACGAGATTATTTTTACTAGAGGAACAACTGAAGCGATTAATTTAGTTGCATCTGGGATTATGCCCTTCATAAAAGAGGGAGATGAGATAATCGTTTCTCAAATGGAACACCATTCTAATATTGTACCTTGGCAAATAATTTGCCAGGTGACAGGAGCTCTTTTGAAAGTTATCCCTCTAGATAATAAGAATCAATTATGTATTGAAAGTTTTGAAAAACTGCTTTCAGATAAAGTGAAAATACTAGCGATTAGTCATATTTCCAATGTTTTAGGAATAGTTACTCCTATTCAATATTTCATTAAAAAAGCGCATCAATATGGAATTATAACTTTAATAGATGGAGCACAAGCTGTATGTAACGATTACGTAAATGTTCAGGATTTAGAAACTGATTTTTACGTATTTTCCGCACATAAAATGTATGGACCAACTGGTGTTGGTGTTCTTTATGGAAAAGAATCTTTTTTAGAAAAACTTTATCCTTTACACGGAGGAGGAGAAATGATCAAAGAAGTTATTTTTAAGAAAACTACTTATGCAGATTTACCATTTAGACAAGAAGCTGGAACTCCAAATATAGAGGGAATTATTGCCTTGTCTGCTTCCATTGATTTCATTAAGCAGATAAGAATGAAAAAAATAAAAAAACATGAAAAGTTCCTTTTGGATAGAACTATTGATGGGTTAAAAAATATAAAAGGAATTCTCTTATATGCAGATAATGAACCTAGATCTGGAATTATCTCTTTTAACCTTAAAGACGTTCATTCATTTGACGTGGGAAGTATTCTAGACCAGCTTGGAATTGCAGTCCGAACAGGATATCATTGCGCACAACCTTTAATGCGGTTTTTAGGTGTAAACGGAACTGTAAGAGTAAGTTTTTGCGTATATAATAACGATGAAGAAGTGGACCATTTATGCGAAGGAATTTTAAAAGCAAAAAAAATGCTTCTCTAGTAAAGCTCTTATTCATTCTAAAAGAATTCTAGAACATCTCCACTTAATAAATCGTTGTAATTTTTTATAGATACTCCGCATTCCTGTCCATTTTTCACTTCTTTTACATCTTCTTTAAAGATTTTGAGAGAACTGAGTTCTCCTGTATAAATAACAACTCCTCCTCTTATATGACGAACTTTAGCTGGTCTTATTATTTTCCCATGTGTAACTCCACATCCAGCTATGGATCCTACACTTGGTATTTTGAATACTTCTCGTATTTTAGCCTTTCCGATAATTTTATCTTTAGGCTTATGTAAATCTTCTATTATCCTTTTTATATCATCGATTAGGTTATAAATCACCGAATAAAGTTTCATTTGAACCCCTTCATAATTTTTAGACCTAAAAAGAGGTCGTACATTGAATCCAATAATAATAGCATTAGAAGACTTTGCTAAAAGAACATCTGACTCTTTAATAGATCCAACTTCCTTATGTATAATATTTACTTTTATTTCTTCAGTAGATAAACGAAGAAGAGCATCTATCAAAGCTTCTAAAGATCCATCTACATCTACCTTAAGGATTATTTTCAATTCTTTGAAATCTTTTAGAAAAAAGCGTTTTTCCACTTCATTCAACATTACCTTTTTTTGGATTCGCATCTTTTGTTCTCTGTTAAACTGGCCCCTACGGATAGCAATACTCTTCACTTCTTTTTCAGACTTGAAAACCCTAAATCTATCTCCTGCATTTGGAGCCCCATTTAATCCTATAATGGTAACTGGTTTTGATGGTCCAGCTTCCTGAATAGGAATTCTACGTTCATCTAGAATAACTTTCACTTTACCATAAAAAGATCCAGCTAATAGATAATCTCCAGTTCTAAGGGTCCCTTCCTGAATAAGAACCGTAGAAACATATCCTCTTCCTTTATCTATGGAAGATTCCAGTACAGTACCTGATGATAATTTATTAGGATTAGCTTTAAGATTCAGTATCTCAGATGCTGAGATAATTTTTTCCATTAATTTATCTATACCATATCCAGTTTTAGCTGATATTTCTTGGGTTGGAAATTTACCACCCCATTTTTCTACAAGTATATTCATATTAGCAAGTTGTTCATATATTTTTTCAATTTTATATCCAGTTTTATCTATTTTATTTATGGCAAAAATCATAGGGACACCGGCAGCTAGTGCGTGACTTATAGCTTCTTTAGTTTGAGGCATTACCTGAGCATCTACTGCAATCACAATAATTGCAATATCCGTAATTAGAACTCCTCTTGCTCGCATAGCAGTGAAGGCTTCGTGTCCTGGAGTATCAAGAAAAGTTACCTCAATCCCTTTTTTTACACTGTAAGCTCCTATATGCTGGGTTATTCCCCCATACTCTCCTGCAATTCTATTAGTATTTAGAATATAGTCTAGTAATGAGGTTTTTCCATGATCTACATGTCCCATTACAGATACAACAGGAGGCCTAGATTTTAGATCCTTTTCATTATCTTCTTTTTCCGAATTGAGAAAATCTATGAACTCAATTTTGTATCCAAATTCATCTGCAACAAGCAGAATCGTTTCAGCATTAAGACGCTGATTCATTGTTGCATGAATACCCAATGACATACAGGTAACAATAACTTCTCTTGGAGATACTTGCATCATGCAAGAAAACTCGTTTACCGTAATAAACTCGGTAACTTTCAATAGATTATTCTCCTTTTTATAATTCTTTTCTTTTCTTTTTTTTAAATTTTTTTTTCCTAATCTTTCTAATTGGTTAAGCTTTTTTTTATTTTTAAATTTTGATTTTTCTTGTTTTTTAGAATTATTTTCCTTTCTGTACCCCACTTTTTTAGTTTTTTATTACTGAGACGTTCTTTTTTAATTTTCATCATCTATATAAAATTTGAAGCGGGGGCAGGATTCGAACCTGCGACCTTCGGATTATGAGCCCGATGAACTACCTCTGCTCAACCCCACATTTATTGTAAAGATAAGAATTTTTAGAAAAAAAATCAAATTTTGTAAAAAAAGTACTATATAACTAAAAATAATAAATAATGCATTATGCGAGTTAGATTAATTAACTTCTACAATACGAATAATATACCCACGACTGGACTCGAACCAGCACATATTTTCAGATATCACCTCCTCAAGATGACGTGTCTACCAATTTCACCACGTGGGCTAAAATTTAAAAAAAAATGAAAATAGCATTGATTGGTTATGGAAAAATGGGAAAAGCTGTTGAAGAGATTGCTTTAAAACGTGGGCATCAAATCGTTTTTGCTTCTTCTTCTACTCCTGATTCTCAGAAACTTAATACATCAGAGGTGGTTCTAGAATTCAGTAGGCCTGAAGTAGCTTTTGAAAATATTAAAATTTGTTTAAAACACCATATCCCTATTGTTTCAGGTACAACAGGCTGGTTAGAAAAGTTTAAAGAGGTGGAATACATTTGTAGGGAATATAACGGATCTTTCTTGTATTCTTCTAATTTTAGTTTAGGAATGAATATATTTTTTGAGATTAATCGAAAACTGGCTAGATTCGGAAGGCCTTCCGAGTTTAAAGTAGAAATCCTCGAAATTCATCATGTTCAAAAGTTAGATTATCCAAGTGGAACATCTATATCCTTAGCTAAGGATATAGGATCTGAAAGTAGAAAAAAGTATAGTTGGATTTTCGGCAAATCAAAAAAAAAGGATAAAATATCTATTTTTTCAAAACGAATTGAAAACGTTCCAGGCACACATACGGTAACTTACAAATCTGCAGTTGAAGAAATCAAAATTACTCATAAAGCTTTTAGTCGTAAAGGGTTCGCTCTAGGTGCAGTACTAGCTTCAGAGTGGATTGTAAATAAAAAGGGATTTTTTTCTCTGAAAAATGTTTTAGGATAGGAATTGATATGAGTAATTATATCATTGTCTTTTTTCTCATCCAAGGGATTCATTTTCTGGGAACTTATAGGTTATATAAAAAAGCTGGAAGAAAATCTTGGGAAGCTGCTTTGCCTTTTTACAATCTTATTGTAATGCTAAAAATTGTAAATCGTCCAATTTATTGGTTTCCAATTTTCTTTGTCCCAATTATTTGCACAGTAATGTTACCTCTATTATGGATCGATTTTATTCAATGTTTTGGAAAAACTAGGAATAGAGACTATATTCTAGTGATCCTAACATTAGGTTTATATATTTTTTATTTGAACTATGATAATAATATCAATTTTTTGGCTCTAAAAAAAGAGCCCATTTTTTCAGTTTTTCTATCTTCTATAATTTTATCATCTTTTATTCACATATATCTTATTCAGCCATTTACAATCCCAACATCCTCAATGGAGAAAACTTTATTAGTTGGAGATTTTATTTTTGTAAGTAAAATACACTATGGATTACGCATACCAATAACTCCAATAAGTTTACCACTTTTGCATAACAGATTACCATTTTTTGGCATTCGTACTTATTTAAAGTGGATTAGATTACCCTACTTGCGTCTTCCATCTATAACTCACATTAAACGTTCTGATATAATCGTATTCAATTTTCCCCATTCATCTTATACCGAGACAGATAGAAAAGATCATTATATAAAACGATGTATAGCTATTCCAGGCGACACTTTAGAAATACGTAGATCTATTTTATTTATAAATGGTAAAAAAGAAAGATTGTCAAAAAATGCAAAAAGAAAATATTTATATATTATACGGACCTTAAGGTCACTAAACAAAATAATGCTTTCTGGAGTAGAAGCTAAATTAATAAGAACCCTTAATGAAGTAGTTTCAGTAAAGCGATATATTATACCAATATACAAAAGTCAAAAATTTTTATTTCCTAAAAATTTTAGTTGGAATTTAGACTTTTACGGTCCGTTAAAAATTCCTAAGAAAGGAGATCATATAATGCTAAATTCTGATAATATCAACCTTTATAAAGACATTATAAATATATATGAAAATAACTACTTAAAAATAAAAGGAAAAAAATTTTATATTAACAATATGGAAACTTATGAATATGTTTTTCATCAAAACTATTATTTCATGATAGGAGATAATTGGTATAATTCATTGGATTCCCGTTTTTGGGGATTTGTACCTGAAGACCATATTGTAGGAAAACCAATTTTTACTTGGATGAGTATTTATTGGGATAAAGAGAATCCCAATAACGTATTTAAATGTAAATTAAGATTGGAGAGAATAAAGTGCTTTTAGAATAAAATTCAAAATTTCCTTGTATTCTATAGGAGAAAACCATAGAATAGAAGAATCTCTTCTAAACCAGGTAATTTGTTTTTTAGCGTATTTACGAGAATTTTTTTTTATTTCATTTACAGCCTGATAAAAATCGTAATGTCCGTCTAGATAATAGAAAAATTCTTTATATCCTATAGTTTTTAAGGCATTTAAATGCCTACAATTAGACCATATACGTGCTTCTTCAAGTAAACCATTTTTTATCATTTTGTCAACTCTTTGATCTATTCTCTTAGAAAGTTCTGCAGTAGGCAATATAAGACCAATTTTAATAACCTTTATGTTTTTCCTTCTTCCTTTCTTTAGAAAATAAGAAAACGGCATACCACAAGATTCAATGACACTTAAAGCACGAATCATCCTATGTGGATTATTCAAGTCTACCGTTTTATAATAACATGGATCTCTCTTTTTAAGAGAATCTTGTAAAAAATGCAATCCCTTTCTTTGGTAGAATGAAATCCATAAGTTTTTTATTTCGCTAGATACTTCTGGAAAGATATCTAAACCTTCAAGTAGAGCTTTTCCATATAAACATGATCCACCTACAACGAATACTGCATTGTATCTTGAAAAGATTTCATCTAGCTTTTCTGAAGCATCTCTTTCAAAACTTCCTGCATTATAGGTTTGAAATACACTTAAGTGTTCTATGAAATGGTGGGGAATTATTTTAAGTTCTTCTTTTGAAGGTTTAGCAGTTCCAATTACAAGCTCTTTATAAAATTGTCTAGAATCACAAGATATAATTTCAAAACCTAAGGTTTTTGCAAGTAAAATTGAAAGAGATGTCTTGCCTACTGCCGTAGGACCGAATATTGATATTATATGCATAGTTTTGTTAGCTTTCCATAAAGCCAATAATCGGCTAAAACTAAGGCAGCCATAGATTCCACAATAGGGACAGCTCTAGGAAGAACACAAGGATCATGTCGTCCTTTTCCTTTGGAAAGGCATATGTTTTCATTTTTATCGATGGTTCTCTGTGTACTCATCAAAGTCGCTATTGGTTTGAAGGCTACGCTAAAATATATGTCAATTCCATTAGATATTCCACCTTGAATTCCTCCAGAAAAATTTTTTTTAGTGTTTCCATCAACGTTAAAAATATCATTATGATTATATCCCCTCATCTCTGATCCAGAGAATCCACTTCCGGATTCGAACCCTTTAGCTGCATTAATAGATAACATCGCGCTAGCTAATTCTGCATGAAGTTTATTAAAAATAGGCTCTCCTAGCCCTATTGGGACATTTTTAATAACACAACTTATTACTCCTCCTACGGAATCTCCAGATTTTCTCACTTTTTTAATTAAATCTATCATTTTACTGGAAATATCTGGATCTGGACAGCGAACTGGATTAGATTCTATAGAGTTGAGATTTAGATCCCTATAGTTTTTCTCTAAGCTAAAATACTCAACGGAAGAAACGTAAGCAATTATTTTTATGTCTTTTAGCAATTGTTTGGCAATAGATCCTGCAACTACTCTGCAAACTGTTTCTCTAGCAGAAGATCTTCCACCTCCTCTATAATCTCTTAATCCATATTTTTTATCATAAGTAAAATCCGAATGGGAAGGTCTATATATAGATTTTATATGATCATAATCTATTGATTTTTGATTTCTATTGTAAATAAAAAATCCAATAGGTGTCCCTGTCGTAATTCCATTAAAAATTCCGGAGAAGAAGATTACAAAATCATCTTCTCTACGTTGGGTCACAATGGATGATTGTCCAGGTTTTCTTCTAGATAGTTCGTATTGTATTTTTTCAAAATTTATTGAAAGTCCAGATGGACATCCATCTATAATTCCACCAATAGCTACTCCGTGACTATTACCAAAAGTGGTCAGCTTAAAAAGATTTCCGAAAGTATTCCCTGCCATATTTTAGAAAAATTAATACGCTGACTTTAATTTGCTTATTTTGTAGGGGTACCTGCACAAGCAAGCTCCTGTTAAAATCCTCCAGGTCAGGAATGAAGCAAAGGTAAAACGGTAGAGCGGACTTGGTGTAGGTACCTGCTATTTAGGAAAAAAAGCAGACGCTACTAGTATTTCTTCAATTGTCGCCAAGGCGATCTGTGATCCAGTAGAAACATTAAAAGCTACCGATAATCTTCAGTTTCTCCAGAACGATGAGGTATTATCGTCGTATAATTATGTATGAGGCATAATTAATTACCGTCTCCCTTCACCTTTTTGAAACTGTTTTTTCTATTCCTTCCTTTAATCTAATCTAGAAATATCCTTCCTTTAATCTTCCTTCCTTTAATCTAGAAATATTTGTAACGAATAAATCATCGCCTACTAAATCTTTTATCCTTCCCAATCGTTTTGATCCATCTTCAATGTTTTGATACATCTTCAATAGAGATAATTGGATACTTTTCAATAAGCTTAATTCACTTGTTCTTCACTCGAACGTAAACAACCTTTTTCACCTTCAAAACGAGTATAATCATATTTTCCGTCTATCGGAAGAAGCGCAATCTAAAGCAAGCATTAACAGGTTTATATCCTTATTTTTATAGCATCTACAGTAAAATTAATGAAAATCCACCTTCATCTCCAACTGAGATACTTAGGTACGTAAGATAGTTGATGAAAAATTTCCACGCTGATACTGGAACAATCATAAATTCTTGAAAAGAAATAGGAGAATGAAGGCCTTTCATCAACCATAAACTATATTCATCATCAGGCATAGTATAAGCATTTATTCCACCTATATAACCCAATAATAGCATTAGCACAAGACGACTTTTATTTTCTGTTCCGTCAATATCAATCATTAAAAGACTTTGATCCATAAAAGACTTTGATCCAGACCCTTTATTTCTGGAGCAATTATTTCATTCACATGCTTTACAGCTTTTAAAACACCATTACCTGAGTATACCCCATTTTATCCACTTCAATAGTAGGATAGAATCTAATATTTGACGGGCAAATGCTCATCTGATTTTCTTGTATGTTTCATTAAAATCAACTATTTCAATAATAGCAGTATCTGCTCCATCTCCCAATCTATACCCTGTTTTAATAATTCTTGTATAACCTCCAGGCCGCTTAGATACTTTTTCTGAAATAGAGTTAAAAAGTTCAGCAACCATTGCTTTGTTATGTAACCGTTTAAATATCATTCGCATAGAATGAATATCTCCCTTTCTACTTTTAGAAATCATTGGTTCTATATACCTCCTTAATGATTTAGCTTTTGCTAGAGTAGTATTTATCCTCTTATGTTTAAGAAGAGAATTAGCCAAATTAGCTAGCATAATTTTTCTATGTGATGAAATTCTTCCTAAGTGATTTATTTTTTTTCCGTGTTTCATTGATGTTATTCTTAATTTTCATCTATATTTAGAAGATCTTTCGATGGATCCATTCCGAAATATAAACCTCTTTTCTTCATTTCAGATTCTAATTCCTCCAATGATTTTCTACCAAAATTCTTCAATTTAAGAATAGTCTCTACATTATAAGAAACTAAATCTGAAAAAGTCTTTATTCCTGCTGATTTAAAGCAGTTCAAAGTACGTTTTCCTAAATTTTCTACATCAGAAATATTTGTTTTTAACAGTCTCCAAATTTTTTCAGTATCCTCCTTTTTAGCTTCTTCAGAAGTTTTTCTTATATCGTCAGAAACAATAGAAAAATGTTGCATTAATATATTTGAAGCTTTTTTTAAGGCCTTTTCTGGAGAAATGGAGCCATCCGTTTTTATTTCTAGCAATAGGGTCTCCAAATTCTTTTTTTTCAACAAACAATATTTTTCTTCTATAGAATATTTAACATTTTTAATAGGGGTATGAATAGAATCCATGAATATAGTACCTAAAGACGACTCTTTTTTCTTATTATTTTCAGCAGGAACATATCCTATCCCTATTTCTATAGTAAAAATAATAGAGAGCGGTTCAGATTTATATTTGTGACAAATAATTAAATCTGGATTCATTACTTTAAATGAAGTCATAAATTTTTCTAGATACCCAGCTGTTACGCATTCATTATCAATAAGATTTGCATAAACAGTCTCAATGTTTTTCTCATTACCGCTTTTTTTAAAGCGTATTTTTTTAAAATTTAGTACAATTTCAGTGACGTCTTCAAGAACTCCTTTTATTGTAGAAAATTCATGTCCTACTCCCTCAATAAAAATTGAGGTAACAGCAAATCCATCCAAAGACGACAAAAGAACTCTTCTTAGAGAATTTCCAATTGTGCAACCAAAACCTGGAGCTAAAGGTTTAATCTGGAAAAGACCAGATTCTTGGTTTGAATTTAAAACTAAAGGTTTATCTGGTTTAATGAAATTTTGTAAATCCATTTCTTTATTTGGAAAAAAGTTCAACAATTAATTGTTCTTTAATATTTTCAGGGATCTGTTCCCTGCTTGGAATACTTTGAAAAATACCCGTCATTTTTTTGCTATCCCAAAACAACCAATCATTTATAGGACGAGTTCTCATACTTAGAGATTTCTGAATTATTGGATGTTTTTTAGATTTTTCTCTAACTTTTATAGTATCTCTAGGTTTTAAGCTAAAAGAGGGTATATTTACTATTCTATCATCCACCATAATATGTCTATGAGAAACTAATTGACGTGCTGAAGCTCTTGATGGAGCCAATCCAAGTCTATAAACCACATTGTCTAAACGAGATTCACAACTCTGTAAAAGTAATTCACCTGTTACACCTTTTTTTTTAGAAGCTTTTTCAAACATATTGAAAAACTGCCGTTCTAATATACCGTATATATGCTTCACTTTCTGTTTTTCAGATAACTGAATAGAATATTCCGATCTTTTTACGATTCCTATTTTTTTTCTATTTAAGCCATGTTGGCCTGGTGGATATTTTTTTCTGCTAAAAGCTTTAGTTTTACCATATAAGGGTTCTCCAAATTTTCGTTCAATTTTTCCTCGAGGTCCTATGTATCTTGCCATATAAATAACTGTTAAATTAAACTCTTCTTTTTTTAGGAGGCCTACATCCATTATGGGGTAAAGGAGTAACATCTCTAATTGCCAGAATTTTAATCCCTGTATTGCTTAAGGCACGTATAGCTGAATCTCTACCAATACCAGGTCCTTGTACAATTACGTCTATTTTTTTTAATCCATATTCCATACCTTCTTTGGCTACGGTTTCTGCTGTTATTTGAGCAGCATAAGGAGTATTTTTTTTTGCCCCCCTAAATCCTATTCTACCAGCTGAAGCCCATGCAATAACGTCTCCTTTCTTATTCGTAAGAGTAATGATAATATTATTAAAAGTAGACTTTATATGAGCCTCTCCAACAGAATCTACAATAACTTTTTTCTTTTTTTTCATATTTTTTACTACTTGAAAGCTTTTTTCTTATTGGCTACAGTTTTTCTCTTACCTTTTCTAGTTCGGCAATTATTTTTTGTTCTTTGTCCTCGAACGGATAAACCTAGTTTGTGTCTAATACCTCTACGACATCTTATGTCAATAAGTCTTTTTATGTTCATCTGATTATATGAACGTAATTCCCCTTCCACCTTAACCATATTCAGAATATGTTTTCTAATATGGTTAATTTGGTCATATGACCAATCTTTCACCTTAATATTCTCATTAATGTTTATCCTAGCTAAAATTTTTCTAGCTGTACTTTTTCCTATTCCATAGATATAGGTTAAACCTATAATCCCCCTTTTGTTTTTCGGTAAATCTACCCCTGAAATTCTAGCCATCTTTAACCTTGTTTTTGTTTAAATTTAGGATTTTTTTTATTGATTATTCGGAGACACCCTTTTCGTTTTACGAATTTACAATCATCGCTTCTTTTTTTTAATGATGTTCTTACTTTCATAGTTTTAATTTCAATATCTATACTTTATTCTAGCTTTGCTTAAATCATAAGCAGAAATTTCAAGTTTCACTTTATCACCTGGGTATAACTTTATATAATGCATTCTCATTTTTCCTGAAATATAAGCAGTTATTATTGATTTATTTTCCAATTCAACGCGAAACATAGCATTAGGGAGAGATTCAATAATTTTTCCGTCAATTTCTATGTATTCTTTATTCCTATCCATAATTTTTCCATAATTTTTGATGATACAAGCTGAGTAGGATATCATAATGATTATTTAAAAAGTAGGGATCAATCTGCTGCATGGTATCTAAAACAGATCCTACTATAATTAGTAGAGAAGTCCCACCATAGAATAAAGCTAAATTCTTAGTCACCCCTATTTTAACAATAAAAGAAGGGAGTATAGCAATAATAACTAGTAAAAATGATCCCGGAATAGTTATTACTGCCAAAATATTATCCAAATAATCCAAAGTTTCTTTACCAGGTTTCACTTTGGGAATATGCCCTCCATCCCTTTTAAGATCATCCGTAATCTGATGAACTGGAATCGTTAAAGCTGTATAAAAAAATGTAAAAAATATAATAAAAATAGAAAAAACTAAATTATACCAAAACCCATAAACATTTTTAAATGTTGATCTTAAATGAGAAGAAAACATCATTGTAAAAAGCATAATAGACTGAGCAAATATAATAGGCATAACGCCTACACTAATGACCTTTAATGGTATATAATGTCGCATAGTAATGATAGAATTCTGTTTTTGATTACTCCCAACGTATTGAACGGGGACTTTCCTTACAGCCTGTATAACCATTATGCAAAAGCAAACAATAAGCAACCATAACAAACATTCAAAAAACAAAAAAAATAATCCTCCACTTGCTCCTAAATGACTAACTATTTCAGTATAAAGAGCGTTTGGAAACCTGTCGATAATCCCGGACATAATAATCAAAGAAACCCCATTTCCTATTCCTTTATCTGTAATATTTTCCCCTATCCAAATTGTGAAAAATGTGCCAACTGTAAGAACTACGATAGAAATAACCCAAAAAAAAACTTTTTCCCAATAAATAGAAAGATCCAAGAGATAAGCTTTAGGTGCATAGGAAAAAGGAATAAATTTTGTTGTTAGAATATTACAATAAGTGGGAGCTTGTATCAAACAAATTATAACTGTTACCATTCTAATTATCCTGTTAATTAGGATTAGGCTACTCTCCCCAT
This sequence comes from Candidatus Angelobacter sp., assembly GCA_035643775.1. Taxonomy (NCBI): domain Bacteria; kingdom Pseudomonadati; phylum Acidobacteriota; class Terriglobia; genus Candidatus Angelobacter; species Candidatus Angelobacter sp. The sequence continues at coordinate 140,854 of DASQPV010000016.1, read as the reverse complement.
CTTTTTTAAGATAAGGAAAAATTAAAGAAATTAAATGTACAAAAATGGAGGAAGATATATAAGGCATAATTCCTAAAGCCAAAACAGATGCTCTACTAAAAGCTCCTCCAGAAAACGAATAGATAATTTGCAGGAGCCCTTTTTCCCCAGTATTTACATTTTCCATAAAATTGTAAATCCCTTGTGGATTTATTCCAGGAAGTGGAACATAAGAACTAAATCTGTAAACTAGAAGAAACCCTAAAGTTATTCCTATTTTATAGCGTAGATCCTCTATTTTCCAAATATTTTTAATAGAACTGAAAAAGTATTCAAATCCTGTCATATATAGTAATAATTTTTCCTCCAGATCTTTTAATAGCTGTTCCAGCTTTATGACTAAACTTATGTGCTGATATTGTAAGTCTTACATTTAATTCACCTCTCCCCAAAATTTTAATTAAATCATTTTTTCCTATTATTCCATAATCTAATAAAACATTTTTCGATACGTTTTTCCCTTCCTTAATTCTTCCTTTATCTACCAAGTACTGTAAAAAATCTATATTAATTACTGTAGACTTTTTTATAAAAGTTTTTTTAAATCCTACTTTTGGGATTCTTCTATGCAAAGGCATCTGTCCTCCTTCGAATCCTAATTTTCTAGAATTTCCAGAACGAGACTTTGCTCCTTTATGTCCACGAGTACATGTTCCCCCTTTTCCAGAACCTTGGCCTCTTCCTAACCTTTTTTTTTTATTTTTTCTATTGCTTTGGTTTAAACTACTTAAATTCATAATTTTTACAATTAAAAAACTATCCATTGTACATTTTATCGATAGATATTCCCCTTCCCTTAGAAATTTCAGAAGCACTTCTCATTTTAACTAAGGCTTTTAGAGCTGCTTTAACCATATTGCAAGGATTAGAAGAACCCTTAGATTTAGATAAGATATTTGGAATTCCAGCTAATTCAAAAACAGCTCTTATTGATCTGCTGGAAAGTATTCCTGTTCCAGGTGAAGCTGGTTTAAGAAAAATTCTTACCCCTCCAAATTTGGCTTCTTGTTCATGTGGGATTGTACCAATAGATATTCTGGGTATTTTTACCAGGTTTTTTTTAGCATCTTCCCCAGCTTTATAAATAGCATCAGAAACTTCTTTAGATTTTCCAAAACCATATCCCACAGTTCCATTTCCATTTCCCCTAACTACAATAGCATTAAAACTGAAACATCTTCTACCTTTTGTTACTTTACATATTCTTTTTACTGAAATTAACCTTTCTTGAAATTCAAATGGCATATTCAAAAATCCAAACCCATTTCTCTAGCTCCTTCAGCTAGAGATTTTATCCTTCCGTGATATAAATATCCGTTTCTATCAAAAACGACTTTTACAAGCCCTAACTTTTTAGCTTTTTCCCCTAAACCTTTCCCAACTTCTCCAGCTAAGTAGACTTTTGTTCCATTTAACGAGGTAAAACATTTTTGACGGGAAGAAACAGATATCAAAGTTATTCCTTTCATATCGTCTATAATTTGAGCATAAATTTCTTTATTACTTTTAAATACAGAAATCCTTGGCCTTTCGGATGTTCCAAAAATCTTTCTAATTCTATTTTTTATTTTTTTTCTACTTTTCTTTTTCATTATTTAAGCTGATTTTCCAGTTTTTCTTCGAATAATTTCTCCAACGTATCTTATTCCTTTTCCTTTGTATGGTTCAGGTTTTCTAAGGTAACGAATTTTAGAAGAAACCATTCCAAGAAGTTGTTTGTCAAAAGATGTAAGAATAATAAAAGGATTTCTACCTTTTTCAGTTCTAGCTTCTATTTTTATTTCAGAAGGATATTTGATGATAATGTTGTGTGAAAAACCCAAATTTAATTCCAGAATATTATCTCTAGCACTAGCAGATGCTCTGTATCCTACTCCAACTAATTCAAGTTCTTTTTTAAATCCTTCCTTAACGCCTATTATCATATTGTTTACTAGTGCGCGATATAAACCATGAAATGCACGATCCTTCTTGTTATTGCTGAACCTTCTAACCAACAAGATTTCTCCTTCAATACTTAATTGAAGATTTTTAGGAATCTCTTTAGATAATTCTCCTAATTTTCCTAGAACCTTTATTCTCTCTTCCTCTATTTTTACAATAACTTCCTTTGGAATTTTAATCGTAAGCTTACCAATTCTAGACATTATAGATTCATTTCAATATACATAACATATAATTTCCCCCCCTATGTTTATTTTTTTGGCTTCTTTATTGGTCATTATTCCTTTAGAAGTCGAAATAATAGCTAGACCTAATCCATTCAAAACACTAGGTAAATTATCAGAACCGCAATATTTTCTCAACCCGGACTTACTTACTCTCTTTAGAGACCTTATAATGGGATTTTTTGTAATTAGGTCATATTTAAGATAAATTTTTATCTTACTTATAGGTTTTATCTCATCTTCAAATTTATATCCGGAAATATATCCTTGATAAAATAAGATCTTAGTTATTTCCTTCTTCATCTTGGATGAAGGAATCGAGACTATCCTATGTCCAGCATTAGAGGCATTCCTAATGCAGGTTAAATAATCAGATATAGGATCTATATTCATATTTTTTTATTAATTACCAACTGGCCTTCCTAACTCCAGGTATAAATCCCTGAGATGCTAATTCCCTAAATTTTATACGAGAAATCCCAAAATCCCTCATATATCCCCTTTTTCTCCCAGAAATACAACATCGATTGCATAATCTAACAGGAGAAGCATTTTTTGGCAACCGCTGCAATCCTTCATAATCCATAGATTTTTTTAAGATTTTACGTTTTTTAGCATACTTTTGCACAATTTTTTCTCTTTTTCTTTGTCTTGCTTTCACAGATTCTTTAGCCATATTATTTTTTTTTCATAATTTTTTTTTAAAAGGAATCCCCAAAAAAGACAATAAAGACCTTGCCTCTTTATCGCTTTTAGCTGAAGTTACAAAAGTAATATTCATTCCTGATATTCTCTTAATATGATCAATATCTATTTCTGGAAAAATAATTTGTTCGAAAATTCCCATGTTGTAATTTCCTTTTCCGTCAAATATAGTTTTGACTCCGTTAAAGTCTCGAATCCTTGGCAAAGCTACCGTAATGAACCTATCTATAAATTCATACATTTTAAGATTACGCAAAGTAACTTTACACCCAATGGGTACATTTTTTCGTAATTTAAAACCGGACTCATCACGTTTGGATAAACAAGTAACTGATTTTTGTCCAGATATAGCTGTAATTTCTTTTAAAGCATGTTCCAAAATTTTTTTATCATAAATAGATGCTCCGAGTCCTTGATTAAGGACCACCTTTTTAAGTCTTGGTACTTCCATCAAAGAACGATACCCAAACTCTTCCATTAAAAGTGGAATAATTTTTTCTTCGTATAAGATCTTAAGTCTTGGAAAATAGTTCATTGAAAATATTTTTTTAGTCAAAGTACTTCAGTGGCAAGTGAAATAATTTTCATATATTCTTTTTTCCTTAATTCTCTAGCTACCGGGCCAAATACTCTAGTTCCTCGCATTTCGCCGGAAGCATGTAAAAGTATGCACGCATTATCATCGAAGTTAATGTAAGATCCATCACTTCTTCGTATTTTTTCTTTTGTTCGAACAATTACAGCTTTCGAAACCTGCCCTTCTTTTACACTTCCTTTAGAAGAAGCTTCTTTCACAGAAACCATAATAGAATCTCCTATATAGGCATATCTTTTTTTACTTCCACCTAGCACACGAATAATTAACGCAATCTTAGCTCCTGTATTATCTGCTACTCTAAGTCTAGATTCTTGTTGAAACATTTTTTCTCAATTTTTATTAATCTCCAACGTTTCTTTTTGCTAAGAGGTCTAGTTTCCATAATTCTTACAATATCATCCTTATTAGCAATATTTTCTTCATCATGTACAGTGTATTTTTTTGTTTTAAAAAGACCTTTTCCATATCTGGGATGATTTATCCTTTTCTCATCATAAACTATGATAGTCTTATTCATTCTATTTTTTAAAACTATCCCTATTCTTTCTTTTCTAGAATTTCTTTTCATATTTTAATATGTTATACGAAATAATAAATTTCGTCTTTATAGGTAATTTATGAGCAGCCAAGCGAAGAGCTTCTTTAGCTGTTTTTAGATCAACTCCATCAACTTCGAAAAGAATCCTGCCTGGTTTAACTACTGCTGCCCAAAATTCTACAGATCCCTTACCCTTCCCCATTCTAACTTCTTGAGGCTTTTTTGTAATTGGTTTATCAGGGAAAATCCGAATGATTAACTTTCCTTCTCTTTTCATATATCTAGTAGCAGCTATTCGTGCAGCTTCTATTTGACGTGAGGTTAACAAAGTTGACCTCAACGCTTTAATAGCATAAATTCCATATGAAAGTTGAGTTCCCCTAATTGCTTTTCCTTTTATCCTTCCTTTTTGTTTTTTATTATATTTAGTCTTTTTAGGTTGCAACATAAGTCAATCAGATAATGGTTGATAATTCTCTTTTCCCATAAACTTCCCCTTTATTTATCCAAACTTTAATCCCTATTCTACCATATGTAGTATGAGCTTCTGCTGTTGCATAATCAATATCCATTCGGAAAGTAGAAAGAGAAATTTTACCCTCTTTGCAATATTCAGTTCGGGCAATTTCAGCTCCATTTAAACGGCCAGAAACTTGGATTTTTATACCATACACGTTATTCTCCTCATTCATCCGCATAGCCGCATAAACGGCCTGTTTAATTACTTTCTTAAACGAAACTCTTTTCTCTATCTGACTTGCAACATTCTTAGCTATTAAACGAGCATCTAACTCAGGTCGTTTAACTTCATGTATATTAACTTGAATATATTTTTTTTTTGTTATTACTTTTAACTCTCTTCTTAACTTATCCACTTCCTCTCCCCCTTTTCCTATAACTAAAGAAGGACGAGAAGTAAAAATAGTAACGGTTAGAAATTTAGGGCGCCTCTCTATGTAAATGAGGGAAACGATTACTTTTAATAAAGATGCTTCGATGTGTTTTCTTATTTTGTAATCTTCTTGTATCCTTTCTGGATAAAGTCCAAACCAACTAGATTTCCACCCAGTAATGATACCTAATCTATTAGATATAGGATTTGTTTTATTCCCCATATTTTCTATTTTCTATTTGAACACTAACGTGATTAAACCTTTTTCTTATTTGGTGGCCTTGTCCCTGAGGTACAGGACGTTGCCTTTTCAAAAAGTACGAATTATCCACGTTAATTTCTTTAACGTACAAATATTCTTCGCTAATGTCTTTGTTTTTCATTTTCCAATTAGCTAAAGCTGAAAACAAAAGTTTCCTCAAATAGTAAGAGGCCTTTTTTTTGTTGTATTCCAAAATACCTAAAGCGCTCTCTATTCCTACACCTCTAATAAGATCTACTACAGAACGCATTTTACGAGGAGATATTGGATTACTTCTCAAAGAAGCATATACTATTTTTTTTTTCTTCCGTTCTTCGGAACTTTTTTTCTTTCTAATGCCCATTTTTTTTTATTTTTTTAATTTTTTCATCTTACTAGATCTAGTTTTTGATCCTGAATGACCACGAAATATTCTAGTCGGAGAAAACTCTCCTAGCTTATGCCCAACCATGTTCTCCGTTATATATACTGGTATATGTTTTTTACCATTATGCACAGCAAAAGTTTGACCAACAAATTCAGGAATAATTGTAGAAGATCTAGACCAAGTTTTGATCAAAACTTTTTTTCCGTATTTCTTATTTGAAAGAACTTTTTCTATTAATTTGTAAAATACAAACGGACCTTTTTTTAAAGAACGTGCCATAATTTTTATACTTACTTTTTATTTTGCTCAATAAAATATTTTTGGTATCGAATAGATTTAGTTCTTAATCCTTTGGAATATAACCCATTTCTACTACGTGGATGTCCACCTGAAGCTTTACCTTCTCCCCCACCCATTGGATGATCAACAGGATTCATTGCTACACCTCTAACACGAGGTCTCCTTCCTAAATTACGTGATCTTCCTGCTTTTCCTGATCTAACCAACTGATGATCTGAGTTAGATACAGAACCTAAAGTAGCAAGGCAAGAAGCAAGAATCCTTCTAATTTCACCTGAAGGTAATTTAACGGTAGCGTATTTTCCTTCTTTAGAAGATAATTGTGCATATGAACCTGCACTCCTAGCAAAAACTGCACCTTTTCCAGGATTTAATTCTATGCAAGAAATTAACGCTCCAAGCGGTATTTGAGACAAAGGAAGAGCGTTTCCTAAATTAGGAGCCATCTCTTTTCCAGAGATTACTTTTTGTCCAATATGGATACCCTCTGTAGTAATAATATATCTTTTTTCACCATCAGCATAAAACAATAAAGATATAAAAGAAGATCTATTAGGATCATATTCAATAGTTTTCACTTTAGCAGGAATTCCAAATTTATTTCTTTGATAATCAATCTTCCTATATTTTCTCTTCTGCCCTCCCCCAACATTACGAATAGTCATTTTACCAGAATTATTTCTCCCTCCCCTCTTCCGTATTCCTTTAGTCAGAGACTTTTCTGGAGTACAGCAAGTGATTTCCTTAAAGCTATTCAATACTTTAAATCTCTGAGATGGAGTAGTTGGTTTAAGTCTTTTTACTGACATATTATTATTTTTTTTTTCTTCTTTTATCTCTTTCTTCTCATATTAAGAATCTCTCCTTTTTTAAGCTCTACTAAAGCCTTTTTTATTTTGTTACGTCGATCATATCGATGCTTCAAGCATCCGAAGGTTCTTACTCGTTTAACAGTAACATTATACAAGTTGGATATTTCATTTTTAATTTTAATTTTGTTAGAATTAGGATTTACTAAGAAAGTGTAAAAAGCCCCTAAATTTCCAATATATACAGATTTCTCTGTAATCCAATATTTAATTAAAATCATAAAACAAAAATACTTACATTAAATTTTTATGGACTTCTTCAAGTGAATCTTCCATTAATAAAATGTTCGAAGCATTTAACAGATCATAACTGCTTACCTCATTATAGGTTGCTAATTTAATCTTTTTTAGATTTCTAGAAGAAAGAAATAAATTTTTATTTGGTTTTCCATAAACCATCAAAACCTTTTTTTTCCTTAGATTGAGTAAACTCAATATACCTAAAAATAGCTTAGTTTTTGGATTTTTTAGTAAAAAATTTTCTATTACTTTTAATTTACCTTCTTTCAATCTTTGACTTAGGATAGAACGTTTAGCCAATTTTTTAAATGATTTATTCAATTTAAATAGGTATTTCTTTGGACTAGGGCCAAAAACTCTCCCTCCTCCTCTAAATAAAGGATTATTTATATCTCCTTTTCTAGAACCTCCTGTTCCTTTTTGACGATGTAACTTTCTAGTACTACCAGAAACTTCACTCCGTTCTTTAGTTTTATGTGTTCCTTGACGTTGTGCAGATAAATATCTCTTTATTTCCATGCTAATAGCATGAGTATTAGGATTTATCCCAAAAACCTGGTCCTGCAAAATTACATTACGTCCTGTTTCTTTTCCATTTATATCAAAAACTTTAACCTCCATATTTTTTAAGAATTAAGTAGGAATATTTAGTTCCAGGAACTGAACCTTTAACAATTAGAAGATTTTTTTCCAAGTCTATTTTTAGTATTCTGAGATTTTTTACTGTAACCCTTCTATTTCCCATTTTACCAGACATTCTAACCCCCTTAAATACCCGTGATGGATCTGATCCAGCTCCAATAGAGCCTGGAGCTCTAAGTCTATTATGTTGACCGTGTGTTCTTTCCCCTACCCCAGAAAAACCATGTCGCTTAACTACTCCTTGAAAGCCCCTTCCTTTGGAAAATCCTGTTACATCGACAAATTCTCCTACATTAAAGGAGTTTACAGTAATTTTTTCTCCTAATCTTAATTTATCGCATTTATTTACATAGAATTCTGCTATTTTTTTCTTTGGATAGACATTTGCTTTTTTAAAATGTCCTAGTAAAGATTTACTGATGTTTTTTTTATTTTTATCTTCAAATCCTAACTGAATCGAAGAATATCCGTCTTTTTCAAGTGTTTTTATCTGAACAATTGAGCAAGGACCAGCTTCTATAACTGTAGAAGGGATGTTTCTCCCTTGTTCATCAAATAAACTGGTCATTCCAATGTTTTTACCTATTATACCTTTCATAAAAAAAATTAATAGATGCTTAAACTTTAATTTCAATTTCAACTCCGCTATACAATTCTATTTTCATCATTGCTTCAACAGTTATAGAATTAGCGTTAACTATTTCTAAATATCTCCTATGTTTGGGCAATAAGTACTGTTCCCTAGATTTTTTATTAACATGTGGAGAACGCAAAACAGTATAAATTTTTTTTTTAGTAGGTAAGGGAATAGGGCCATGAATAATAGATCCAGAACATAATGCAGTTTTTAAAATTTTATTAGTATATGTATCTAGCAATATATGATCATATGACTGCAATTTTATTTTAATTTTTTTATTCATATTCTATTTACTTTTGATTTTTCGATTATTTTTTCAGATATGTTGAATGGAACCTTTTCATAATGAGAAAATTCCATAGTGGATATAGCTCGTCCAGAAGAAAGAGTACGAAGAGAAGTTACATAACCAAACATTTCTGATAGAGGAACTTTAGCTTTAATTATCTTAGTATTATTTTTATCTTCTACGCCTTGCATTATTCCTCTACGTCGGTTAATGTCTCCAACAATATCTCCAATATTTACTTCGGGTGAAACAATTTCTAACTTCATAATAGGTTCTAAAAGAATGGGATTAGCATTTTTTGCAGATTCTTTAAATCCTATTTTAGCAGCGAGTTCAAAAGAAAGCTGATCTGAATCTACTGGATGATGTGAACCATCTATCAAAGTAAGTTTCATAGAATCTACTTCATACCCAGCTAAAGGACCATTTTTCATTGCCTCCCTAAATCCTTTCTCAATAGATAGAATGAATTCTTTCGGAATATTTCCCCCTTTCACCTTATTTACAAATACTAAGCCAGATTCTCCTTTTTCAGTTGGTCCTAAATAAAAAATAATGTCTGCAAATTTTCCACGTCCTCCTGTTTGCTTTTTATACACCTCTCGATGATGAACCGTAGAAGTTAAAGATTCTTTATACTCAACTTGAGGTTTTCCTGGATTAACTTCTACTTTAAATTCTCGCTTCATTCTATCAATTAGAATCTCTAAATGAAGTTCCCCCATTCCAGAAATGATTGTTTGACCGGTTGATAAATCGTTACGTACCTGAAAAGTAGGATCTTCTTCTGATAATTTAGAAAGAGCTAAATTCATCTTATCTTGATCAGCTTTAGACTTAGGTTCGATAGCTAAACCTATCACTGGATCAGGAAAGGATATACTGTCTAAAACAATGGGATAATTCTCATTACAAAGAGTATCTCCAGTCTTAATATCTTTAAAACCAACGACAGCTCCAATATCACCTGATTCAATATTTTCAATTGGATTTTGCTTATTAGCATGCATTTGATATATTCTAGATATGCGTTCTCTACTTCCGGAACGGGAGTTCAGAACATGAGAACCTGCATAAAGAGTCCCTGAATAAACACGAATAAAGGCTAAACGACCTACGTATGGATCTGTAGAAATTTTGAAAGCCAATGCTGAAAAAGGTTGATTATTTCCGGGGCTCCGCTTTTCTTCTTTTTCATTTTTTGGATTCTTTCCAATAATTTCTTTCCTATCAAGTGGAGAAGGAAGAAATTGACATATTGCATTTAATACGCATTGTACTCCCTTGTTTTTAAAAGAGGAGCCACATAACATTGGCGTTATATTCATGTTAATTGTAGCTCTTGTTACCGTTGAAATAATTTCCTCTTCTGATAAAGAATTTTGATCTTCAAAAAATTTCTCCATTAAAGATTCATTGTATTCGACAATCTTCTCTAAAAGTATTCTACGATATTCTTTAACCTTTTTTTTTAAATTTATAGGAACTGGAATTTCTTTATAAGTCATACCAAAATCATCTTCATTCCATACTAAAGCCTTATTAGAAATTAAATCAACTACGCCCTCAAAATACTCTTCCCTACCTATTGGTATTTGCAAAAGCAAAGGCTCTCCTCCAAGAATTTCTTTTACTTGACGACAAACTTCAAAGAAATCAGATCCCTTACGATCCATTTTATTAACGAATCCGATGCGAGGGATACGATATTTATTCGCTTGGCTCCAAATAGTTTCTGATTGAGGTTCAACTCCTTCTACTGCACTAAAAAGTGCAATAATCCCATCTAACACCCGTAGAGATCTTTCCACTTCAACAGTAAAATCTACATGACCTGGAGTGTCAATTATATTGATTTTATATTTTTTTTCACTATACAGCCATTCACAACGAGTGGCTGCTGAAGTTATCGTAATTCCTCTTTCTTGTTCTTGTTCCATCCAATCCATAGTAGCTTCTCCATTATGGACTTCCCCTATTTTATGCGTAATTCCAGCATAGAAAAGAATACGTTCTGTTGTTGTTGTCTTTCCTGCATCGATATGTGCAGCTATTCCTATATTCCTTGTATATTTTAGTATTTTTTCCATTAAAAAATAGAATCATCAAAATCTAAAATGTGAAAATGCTTTATTTGCCTCAGCCATTTTTTGTAGATTTTCTTTACTCTTAACGGCCATTCCTTCACCTTTTGACGCAGCTATACTTTCGATAGCTAATCTATCTGCCATAGACTTTCCTTTTCTTTTTCTTGCAGATTCAATTAAATATTTGATAGCTCTGGTTATCTTAATTTCTGAAGGTAGAATAACAGGAATTTGTATATTGGATCCTCCAACACGACGAGCTTTTATTTCAACATGAGGCATAACATTTTTTAAAGCTTCTTTCCAAATTTCTAATGCTCCCATTTTTTGATTTCCTTTATTTAAATCTATGCTTTTCATAGAATCATAAAATATCTTATATGCTAAGGTTTTTTTTCCCTTTTTAATAATATGACTAACAAAGCGAGTAACTAAGGGGTCATTGAATTTAGAATCCGGTAAATATGTTTTTTTTCTAATTTTTAATTTTCTTAAATAATCTTTTTGATAGATAAATGATTTATTTTTTTTCTTTAGTACGTTTGGTTCCATATTTGCTTCTACTTTTTTTTCGTTTAGATACACCTTCTGTATCTAAACAACCACGCTCTACATGAAGTCTAACTCCTGGAAGATCTCTAGCAATCTTCCCTCCGCTAACTAAAACTATAGAATGCTCCATTAGATTATGCCCTTCACCTCTAATGTAAGCAATTACTTCTTTTCCATTAGTTAATCTTACTCTACAGACTTTCCTCATTGCTGAGTTAGGTTTTTTAGGAGTAGTTGTGTAGACCCGTGTACATACTCCTTTTTTTTGGGGGCAAGAATCTAGAACAAGGGATTTACTCTTTTTTTTCGTTTTATTCCTCCCCTTTCTTATGAGTTGTTGTATTGTTGGCATTATTGTAAGCAAAAATTTCTTCTTCTGAAGATTCAATGTTCAAAACTTCATAAATATATTTAAAAGTGGAAAGCAATCTAGGAAAACCGTCAATTATAGCAACGTTATGTTCAAAATGTGCAGATAGTTTTTTGTCTAGAGTGGAAACTGTCCATCTATCTGTATGAAATTTTATTTTATTAGTTCCTTCGTTAACCATAGGTTCTATGGCTAGAACAAGCCCATCATTTAATTTATTTCCTTTACCAATTTTTCCATAATTAGGAACTAAAGGGGGCTCATGTATTTTTCTGCCTAATCCATGCCCTGTGAATTCTTTTACTACTGTAAATCCATTGTTCTCAACGTAATTTTGAATAGCATATCCAATATCTCCAATAAAATTTCCTTTTATACAAGATTTTATGCCTAGGTATAAAGATTCTTTAGTTATTTTTAATAACCTTTTGGCTTTAAAAGAGACTTCTCCCACTTCGAAAGTGTAAGCTTGATCACTATAAAAATTGTTCATAAAAACTCCGCAATCAATAGAAATAATGTCTCCATTAAGTAACGGCTTATTATTAGGGATTCCATGTACAACTTGCTCGTTGGGAGATACACAAATTGTATGAGAAAATCCGTAAAGACCTAAGAAAGCTGGAATACCACCATAATCCTGAATAAACTCTCTTGCTAAACGATCTAAATAAAGTGTATTAATTCCTGGTTTTATCTCAGATGAGATCATACCGAGTGTTTTAGAAGCAAGAATCGCACTTTTACGAATCAAAATAATTTCCTCTTTTTCTTTAAGATGAATCATCATTCTAAGCGCTTTAATTCATAAACTAACCCTTATAAAATCTACAATTTTTAGATCAAAACTTTTCAAATACTCTCTTACTTTTATTTTTCTATCCAGAATATAAGATTGATTCAATAAAGTAACTTCAGAAAATAAGTTAATTAACTTTCCATCAATAATTCTTCTTTTTCCTGATTTTTCTTCTATAATTGGGTCTAAAGAAGAAGGATTCATAGATGCTATTTGCATTGCTATATTTTTAGATACTTCCTTTATACCCGTAAAAGCATGAGAAAAACCAACCAATGCTGCTATTCTATTTCCTGTGTGTACGTAAGAATTAACAAAAGAAGCTTGTACTTTTTGAAAATGGCTTAATACTATTTTTTCTCCGAAAAAACCAGCTTGCTCTACAATTTTTTCTTGAAATGTCAAGTTTTCTGAATAAAAACTATTCAATAACTCTTCTTTTGTTTTAACAAAGAAAGATTTCTCCACTATTTTCGTAGATAATTTAACGAAATTCTCGTTTCTAGCAACAAAATCAGTCTCACTGTTTAATGCAATAATGATTCCTAAATTATGTTCCGAATTTACCTTAGCTGTTAAGATTCCTTCGTTAGTTCCTATATGTAAACGTTCTTTAATAATCCTTTTACCTTTTTTTCTAAGTATTCCAATGGCTTTTTCTAAGTCTCCCAAAGATTCCTGAAGTGCCATTTTGCAATCCATCATTCCAGCTCCTGTGTTTTTTCTAAGCTCTTTAATTTGTGAAATTTTTACTTGATACATTTTTTTTAAAGATCAAAATCATACAGATTTTCCTCATTTTCTGTTTTTCTTAAATTAAATCCCTCCAAAATAGATTTTGAAATATAGGATGCAATTACTCTTATAGATTTAGAGGAATCATCGTTAGATGGTATAGGATAATCAACCTTTGTTGGATCAGAATTGGTATCTACCATAGCGAATACAGGTATTTTAAGCTTTTTAGCTTCTGATAAAGCTATATGTTCTTTGCAAATATCTACGATAAAAAGAGCAGAAGGTATCTGGTTAAGATTAGATATGGAACTTAGATTTCGTTTAAGTTTTTCCTGAATTCTATCTGCAAATAGTCGTTCTTTTTTTGAGAGCATATCGTAAATTCCTTCCTTTTTCTTGTTTTCCATATCATCCATATTTTTTATCGATTTTCGAATAGTTGAAAAATTCGTAAGAAGACCTGCAATCCAACGTTCCGTAACATAAGGCATATTTACTGTGCGGGCAAAATCCTCAATAACATATTTACCCTGTTTTTTCGTACATACGAATAAAATTTTTTGACCTAAAGAAGCAATAGTCCTTAAAGAATTGCAAGCTTCTTCAAGCTTTTTAATTGTCTTAGATAAATTTATCAGATGAATTCCCTTTTTTTTCATTAGAATATAAGGCTCTATTTTAGGATTCCATTTTCTAGTTAAATGGCCAAAATGAACCCCAGCCTTTAAAAACTCTTGTTGAATTTTAGCATTTTTTATTTGCATTTTCTTGTAAATTTTATTTATCTTACCGCTTGGTAAATTGAAATTTTTTTCTTGCCTTCTTTTGTCCAAATTTTTTGCGTTCTACTTTTCTGGAATCACTAGATAAAAATCCATGTGATTTTAAAATACTCCTATTTTTGGGATTGATCAAACAAAGAGCCCTAGAAAGAGCCAATCTGCATGCTTCAGCTTGCCCATTTATTCCTCCGCCAGAAACATTAATCCTAACCTCAAATTTTTCCAGTTTTTCTGTAAAATAAAAAGCTTTTAAAAGCTTCTCCAGAAAAATATAATTACTGAAATACTCTTTATAATTTCTTCCGTTAACTTTCATTTTACCCTTTCCTTCTTTTAAATACACACGGGCAATTGCACATTTTCTTCTTCCTATGGAGTGATGTAGACTCATTAATTAAATGTCTTTTAAATTCAAAATTTTAGGATATTGCGAAGCAAATTTATGTTTTTCACCTGGAAAAACAAAAAGGTTTTTCCTTAGAATTTCTCTTCCTAATTTACCTTTTGGTAGCATTCCTTTTACAGCTCTTTCTATTAAAATTTTAGAATTTCTCTCAAATATAAATTTTGCGGGTTCCGTTTTTTTTCCACCAGGATATCCTGTATAACGTATGTAACATTTTTTTTTCCATTTATTTCCACTTAAGTAAATCTTATTGGAATTAATAACCATCACACTATACCCGTTATTTAAATTTGGGGTGTAATTAGTTTTATGTTTTCCTCTAATCATTTTTATTATCTTAGATGCTAGACGCCCTAGCCTCAGTCCATTTGCATCAAGTACTACAATTTCTTTTTTAGAAATTTTACTTTCCAGAATAGTTCTAAAATTTAACGTTTTCATATTTTTAATTAAATAATATAAGTTCATATAAAAAAAAATGAGTATGAGTAAAATAATAGGCATAGATTTAGGTACGACAAATTCTTGTGTTGCAGTAATGGAAGGAAATGATCCCGTCGTTATACCAAATTCAGAAGGAAAAAGAACTACTCCTTCCATTGTAGCCTTTGTAGATGGAGGGGAAAGGAAAATCGGAGATCCAGCTAAAAGACAAGCTGTCACAAACCCTGAAAAAACTATTTTCTCCATTAAACGTTTTATGGGAAGAAAATTTTCTGAAATATCAGAGGAGGGAACCCATATTCCTTATAAATTGGTTAAAGGGGAAAATAATATTCCAAGAGTGGACATAAATGGGAGATTATATTCTCCTCAAGAAATATCAGCAATGATTCTTCAGAAAATGAAAAAGACTGCTGAAGATTATCTTGGACAAGAAATTAGTCGTGCAGTAATAACTGTTCCTGCATACTTCAATGATTCACAGCGTCAAGCAACTAAAGAAGCTGGAGAAATTTCTGGATTAAAAGTAGAAAGAATCATTAATGAACCAACTTCTGCAGCCCTAGCTTATGGATTAGATAAGAGCAAAGAAAATAAAAAAATTGCTGTATATGATCTTGGAGGAGGAACTTTTGATATATCTATTCTAGAACTTGGGGATGGTGTTTTCGAGGTTTTATCAACAAATGGAGATAGCTATTTAGGGGGAGATGACTTTGATCAAATTATAATTGATCTTCTAGCAGAGGAATTCATCTTGAATGAGGGAATAGATCTTAGAAAGGATCCGATGGCTTTACAACGATTAAAAGAGGCTGCAGAAAAAGCTAAGATTGAGCTTTCTTCGGGAGCTAAAACGGAAATAAACTTGCCGTATATAACAGCTACTGATTCAGGACCTAAGCATTTAGTAATGAGTCTTTCACGTTCTCAATTTGAACAATTATCGGAACGTTTAATTCAACGATCCATTGATCCTTGCAAAAAAGCATTAGAAAGTACTGGTTTGAGCTATCGAGATATTGACGAGGTTATTCTAGTCGGTGGATCTACACGAATTCCCAAGGTTCAAAAAGAAGTGGAGATTTTTTTTGGTAAAAAATCTTCAAAGGGAGTTAATCCGGATGAAGTAGTCGCTATTGGCGCAGCAATTCAAGGAGGAGTTCTTTCAGGTGATGTGAAAGATGTTCTTTTGTTAGATGTTACACCCCTATCATTAGGTATAGAAACACTCGGAGGAGTATTTACAAAACTAATTGAAAGCAATACTACAATTCCAACAAAAAAATCAGAAGTTTTTTCTACTGCATCAGATAATCAACCAGCTGTTACTATTCGCGTAGGACAAGGAGAACGTACACTCTTTAAAGATAATAAAGAGATAGGTCGTTTTGATTTGATAGATATTCCTCCAGCTCAAAGGGGTATTCCTCAAATTGAGGTAACTTTTGATATAGATGCTAATGGTATTTTAAACGTTTCAGCTAGAGATAAAAGTACCAACAAAAAGCAATCCATACGAATTGAAGCTTCTACAGGATTAAGTTCGGAAGAAATTGAAAGAATGAAGAAAGAAGCTGAAGATAATGCAGCTAAGGATCAAAAAACTAAAGAAGAAATTGAAAAATTAAATGCATCAGATAACTTAATCTTTCAAACTGAAAAGAATCTAAAAGAATATGGAGAAAAATTATCTAAAGAAAGTAAAGAAAAAGTGGAGAATGCATTAAAAAAGCTAAAGAAGGCTCATAAAGAGAAAAAAATTGGGGAAATAGAAGTTTCTATGAAAGAAGTTAACGATGTTTGTTCTGTTTTTTATAAGGACCTTTATAATCAGAAAAATACTGAAAACACAGAAAAGAAAACAGAACAAACCTCCAAAAACAAAAAATCAGAGGTTCAAGATGTAGACTTCGAAGAAGTAAAATAATTAATTGCACCACGTAATTAAATCACATTACGTGGTGCCCCAACTCTGGGGTCTTTTACCGAATAGTTCTTCTAAATTTTCTTTGAAAATTACTTCTTGCTCTAAAAGCCTATCTGCTAATAGATCCAATTTTTCCTTATTTTTATTAAGTATAGATTTAGCTCTTTGATACTGAGTATTTATAAGTTTTGATACTTCTTCATCTATAATTTGAGCAGTTTTTTCACTATAAGGTTTTACAAAAACATACTCAACACCATTTTGAAGACTGGAATACGAAATATTTCCAATCCGGTCGTTTAACCCAAACATAGAAACCATAGATTGGGCTTGTTTTGTTATACGCTCTAAATCATTCAAAGCTCCAGTCGAAATATCATTGAAAATATTTTCTTCGGCAGCTCTACCTCCTAAAAGAGCACATATTTCATCTTTCATTTGTTCTCTAGTAATAATTTTTCTATCATCTGGAAGATACCAAGCAGATCCCAGTGATTTACCTCTAGGAACTAGAGTAACTTTAACTAATGGAGCAGCATGTTGAAGCAACCAACTTACGACAGCATGCCCGGCCTCATGATAAGCAATTCTTTTTTTTTCATTTGTCGTAATTATTTTACCTTTTTTTTCCAGTCCCCCAATAATACGATCGATTGCATCAAGAAAATCTTGATTTTCTACACTTTCTTTGTTTTTTCTGGTAGCTATTAGAGCTGCTTCATTACAAATATTAGAAATATCAGCTCCACTAAATCCAGGAGTTTGTTGTGCTAACAAATCAATATTTATATTTTCAGAAAAAACAATCTTTTTCAGATGTACTTTAAATATTTCTTTACGTTCGTTTAGTTCTGGTAGGTCTATTATAATAGTTCTATCGAATCGACCCGGACGAAGCAAAGCTCTATCTAATATTTCCGCACAATTTGTAGCTGCTATTACTATTACGTTTGTATTTGTATCAAAACCATCCATTTCAGTAAGTAATTGATTTAGGGTATTTTCTCTTTCGTCATTAGAACCATTGATACTAGACCTTCCTCGAGCTCTACCTATTGCATCAATTTCATCAATGAAAATAATTGATGGAGATTTCATTTTCGCTCGGTCAAAAATATCCCTTACTCTTGAAGCTCCTACACCAACAAACATTTCCACAAATTCAGAACCGGCTAATGGAAAAAAAGGGACTTTTGCTTCACCTGCTACTGCCTTTGCTAATAAAGTTTTACCGGAACCAGGTGGTCCTATTAATAAAGCACCACGTGGAACTTTTCCTCCAAGTCTAGTATATTTTTGAGGATATTTTAAAAATTGAACAATTTCCTTAACTTCTTCCTTCGCACCTTCCATTCCGGCAACATCATCAAACTTAATTTTTGTATACTCAAATGAGTGTATTTTAGATTTTCCAATATTAAAAATATGTCCTCCTCCTCCTGGAATAATTCTTCTAGCTGCGAAAATACAAAGGGAAATAAATAATACAATAAAAAAGCTATAATCTAAAATAACCCTTATTATAGGCCATTCCTGATTGTTTTTGAAATCAATAATTGTATTAAGTTGATATATTCTTCTATATTCCTCGAATTTATTTTGAAAGAATTGAAGATCTCCAATTTCAAATTCATATTTTGGAAAACTTATAATGTTTTTTAGTTTTTTTGAAAAAAAACATCCATTTTTTTTATCATTAGAAATCTTCCTTTTTTTTAGGAATACATCAACTATTTCTTTACGATGAACAGTAACTTTTTCAATTTTTCCCAAAGATAGTATTTGAAAAAACTTATCCTGATCGATCCTTCTAATCTTAGAGAAGGAAGATTTGTAGTAAACAAATACTCCTATTAAAAAAAATAGGATAATTGCGTATATACAAAATATATTATTTTTAGATTTTTTTTCCATACTTTAAATTTTTTTTTTAATGAATAATCTAGAAAAAAAAAAGTAGTGTAATAAATTAAAAAATTTTTAGATTAATTTTTTTCCTAATTTTATTTTCGTCCAAAAAAATAAAATGCTTAATGAAAAATAAAAAAAATATATTAATTATATTAGCCATTATGTAATATAAGGAAAGAGCAGAAGCAGAGTTGTTTATGAATAATAACATCAAAATATATAATCCATAATATGTTATAAAGTCTGTCCTGGATATATTTGAGTAATAAGTATATACAAAAAAAACCAAAGCGGATATAAAAGTAAGGAAACTCACATGATTTCCATACACTGGTATTCTAAAAGGTAGTTCTAAAATAGAATCATAATAGGTTAAGTCTTCTACCCATAGAAAACTTTTTCCTCTTAGATTCAGAAGATTGGGAAAAAATATCAATAGAGAATAAAAAATGGTAAGTTGTAGAAAAGAAGAAATAACCCCTGAAATTGGACTAATGCCAATTTCTCTGTAAATATCCTGCTGTTTCTTTAAAGAGTTCTGATCTAATTCTGTTTGGATGATATTCATTATTAAATTGAATTTATACTGCTTGTAAATAATTGGGAAAAGAACTACCTTCATCAATAAGGTAATTAAAATAATAATTAAACCATAATTGATGGGTGCATTCTCTAAAATTTTAAAAATTGATAAGAAAAAATATTTATTTATACACTTTAATATTCCACATCCAAAAGGAATGATCTTTTCAAGATTCCCCCCTATGTGTTTCAGAAAATTAAAGTCAAGTGGACTAAAATACAACATTGCGGAAAAATTAATTTCGTTTTCTTTTGAATCTAAGGTAGATTTTATGCAAAAATATTTTAAAAAAGACTTTTTCTTTAAAGATTGGGATTCTATATGAATCTTTTTTAAAGTTTTTTTAGTAGATAAAATAGATGCGAAAAATTTTTGTTTGAAAGCAAACCAATTAGCATAGGGTAGACACTTTTTTCTATAACCCCTAAAAAAATAAATTTTTCTTTTTTTAAGTCCAAAAGAGTAGAATATTTTAGTAGATGGGTTTTCCTCATTTTCAAGGTTAAAAAGTTTTTGCCTCCAATTAATATCAACGTGCTTTATTTTACCTTTGCTTCTCATATAGAGATCTATTCCATAATGAATTTTTTTCCTAAATATATAAACATATTCAAGGACATTTGACTTAAAACTTAGCTGTAAATAGTCTCTCTCCTCTTTTAGTTTTGGGGTAAAATTCAAGTAACAAGTATTAATTGTAGATTCTTTTTTCGATAACAAACTTATGTATAAATCAAAAAGAAAACTTTTTTCCTTTGAAAGCATTAAATGCTTTTTGTCATATTTAAATTTTTTTAACTCAATACAGTAAATTTTTACCCCTATATTAGAAACTTCTATTTTCAATACATCATTTTCCAAAATTGTTTTTCTATTAATAGAAGAAGGATCTTTTTTCCAAAAAAGTTTGTAAAAAACAATTTCCCTATCCCTTTTCTTATATAGGCTCTTCTTCTTTTCCTGAAGAATAGGATTAAAATAGAGAAAAATAGTGACGATTAATCCAATAAAAATGGATCCTACAATCAAATGATCTTTTAGCATAAAACAATAATGTTAAAACATAATCTGGGCTATCCAAGAATAGGGGTACATAGAGAGTTTAAAAAAAATTGTGAAAAATATTGGGCTGGAAGTATCTGTAATAAACATTTTTTGGATTTTTCCAAAAAACTTCGTCAAAAAAATTGGGAGATACAAAAAGACGCTGGATTAGACCTTATTCCGTGTAATGATTTTAGCTTTTATGATCATGTACTAGATATGTCTTTTCTGCTCGGAGCAATTCCCCAGAGATATTTTTCATTACTATCTGAGGTCGAACCTATAGACTTATACTTTACAATGGCAAGAGGATATCAAAAAAATAAACGAGATATCTCTGCTATGGAAATGACAAAGTGGTTTGATAGCAATTATCATTACATCGTTCCGGAGTTTTCGTTTTCTCAGACTTTTTTCCTATTTTCGAAAAAAATTTTTGATGAATTCATCCAAGCTAAAAAAATTTTAGGTAAAAAAGCTAAACCAGTTTTAATTGGACCTATTTCCTATCTCCTATTAGGTAAGGAAAAACAAGATAATTTTTATAGAATTGACTTAATTTCAAGAATAATAACAGTATATATAGATGTTTTAAATAATCTTAAAAATCTTGGTGCAGAGTGGATACAATTAGATGAACCTTTTTTATCCTTTCATCTAACAGAAAAAGATAAAAAAGCTTTTCTGTATGCTTACAAAGAAATCAAAAAACACGCTCCAGAATTAAAAATTATTTTGAGTACTTATTTTGAAAGTATTGATCTAAATATAGATTTAGCATTTAATCTTTCTACAGAAGCTATTCATGTTGATTTAATCCAAAATCCTAATCAATTAGATGTAATATTAAAATTTTTTCCTAAAAATTGTTTTCTTTCACTAGGCGTAGTCGACGGAAGAAATATATGGAAGAATGATTATACGGAATCAATAAAAAAAATTAAAAAGGCAAAGGAGGTTTTAGGTGAAGAACGTTTAATGCTTGCTCCAAGTTGTTCTCTCATCCATGTTCCTATGGATTTGGATTTTGAATATAAAATTCATCCTGATCTTAAAGAAAGAATGGCTTTTGCCAAGCAAAAACTTAAAGAACTTAATGATCTTGATAGAATCATCAAAGGGGAAACCAATTTGCTTCAAATAAATAAAAAAGAAAGGTCTAAGAAATCTGCATTTATTCACAATAAAAGTGTTAAGGATCGTGTAAAGATGGAGCTAATGGAAAAGGATCTTAAACGTAAAAATTCTTTCAAAATACGGAAGAAAATTCAGAAAAAAAAACTTCTATTACCGAATTTTCCAACAACAACTATAGGATCTTTTCCTCAAACGCCTGATCTAAGAAGTCTTAGATATAAATTTAAAAATAAACTTATTTCTCAAAAAGAGTATAATGGAATCATTAAAAAGTTCATCAAAAAGTCTATAAAAATCCAAGAGGAAATTGGATTAGATGTTTTAGTACATGGAGAGTTCGAGAGAAACGATATGGTGGAATATTTTGGAGAACAACTTAATGGGGTCTTATCCACAAAAAATGGATGGGTTCAAAGTTATGGAAGTAGATGTGTTAAGCCTCCTATTATTTATGGAGATGTTAGCCGGGCTAACGATATAACTGTATATTGGTCTAGTTTTGCTAAAAGCCTAACTAGAAAGCCTATAAAAGGAATTCTAACAGGTCCGGTTACCATTATGCAATGGTCATTTGTACGAAATGATCAAAACCGATCTTTAACAGCTTTAGAGATTGCTTGGGCAATACGGGATGAAGTACAGTCTTTAGAGAGAGCTGGAATACAGATTATTCAAATTGATGAACCAGCTTTAAGGGAAGGATTACCCCTGAAAAAAGAAAAATGGGAAAATTATTTTGATTGGGCCATTCAAGCTTTTCATATTTCCTCTAACGTAGTTAAAGATGAAACGCAAATTCATACTCATATGTGTTATAGTGAATTTAACGATATATTAGAATATCTTGCTAATATGGATGTGGATGTAATTTCCATAGAAAACGCTCGTTCTCATATGGAATTATTAAAGGCTTTTTATAATTTCAAATATCCCAATGAAATTGGTCCAGGTATTTATGATATTCATTCTTCTAGAATACCTTCAATAGAGGAGATGTGTTCCTTACTTGAAAAAGCTTCTGTGGTTTTATCCTGGAAAAAAATTTGGGTTAATCCAGATTGTGGACTAAAAACCCGAAAATGGCCCGAAACAATTGAATCCCTAAAAAATATGGTAAAAGCTGCTCAAATAGCTAGGGAAAAACTAAATATGTAAAGGATTACCATTAAAAGCAGAAAGTGCTGCTTCTCGAATAACTTCAGAAAAAGTTGGGTGTGGATGAGAAATTCTATATATATCTTCAGAAGAAGCCCTAAATCCCATTGCTATTACAGCTTCCATAATTATATCTGAGGCTCTTGCCCCAATCATATGAACCCCCAGTATCTCATCTGTATCTTCAGATGCTAATATTTTCACAAATCCTTCTACATCTCCACTTGATATAGAACGTCCCAAAGCAAACATTGGGAAACTTCCTATTTTGTAGCGTATATTTTTCTTTTTTAATTGTTCTTCTGTAAATCCGACAGATGCTACTTCAGGCCATGTATAGATTACTACAGGGATAAGATTATAATTAATTTTCTGGGGTTTTTGTCCAGACAAATGTTCTATCACAAATAAAGCCTCTTCTTCAGCTTTATGAGCTAGCATTGATCCTCCTATTACATCCCCTATTGCGTAAATATTACTTACATTAGTTTGTAAATATTTATTGACTAGGATGAACCCGCTCTTATCTATTTCAATTCCAATATTTTGTAATCCCAGACCTTCTGTATAAGGTCTCCTACCAATAGCTAATAAACAATAGTCTCCATAGATTTCGAAATCTCTTTCTCCTTGTGATTTACCTTTGATAATGACTTCATTATTTTTAAACTTTGCTTCTTTAACAGAGGAAGAAAGGTTAAATTGAATCCCTATTTTTTTTAGAATTTTTTGTAGATATTTACTTATACCTTTATCCATTTTTGGAAT
Organism: Candidatus Angelobacter sp.; assembly: GCA_035643775.1. Lineage (NCBI taxonomy): Bacteria > Pseudomonadati > Acidobacteriota > Terriglobia > Candidatus Angelobacter > Candidatus Angelobacter sp. The sequence goes on along the minus strand of DASQPV010000016.1, from coordinate 117,599 downwards.
GATACGATCAGAAGATTCAATAATGGAAACTTCACTACCCAATCTTTGATAAGCTACGCCTAATTCTAAACCTATTACTCCTCCTCCAATAATCGTTAACCGTTTAGGTACTTCAGTTAAAGAAAGAACTTGGGTAGACGAAAGGATTTTTTTTTTGTCTATTCTTAAAATAGGTAAATCAACGGGCTTAGATCCAGTAGAAATAATAGCGTTTTTAAATTTTATTTCTACAATATTATCTGATTGAGAAACAATCAAATGATTTTCTTCTTTAAAGCTACCTACTCCATTATAAATATCTATCTTATTCTTTCGAAGAAGAAACTTTAACCCCTCTAGAATTTTCTTTACTACTTTTTCCTTTCTGGAAATCATTTGATTAAAATCTAAAGTTAGAGAGTTAAAAATAATACCGTGATTTAAAAAAGTTTTTTGGGATTTATAGTAATGTTCAGAAGAGTCTAAAATAGCTTTTGATGGAATGCAACCAATATTTAAACAAGTTCCACCTAAAGTATTATATTTTTCAACAAGTGCAGTTTTAAATCCAAGTTGAGAAGCACGTATAGCTGATATATACCCGCCTGGGCCAGACCCTATAACAACGATATCATAATTCATCATATTAATTATTCAATAATTCATCATCATATTAAAATTAAATAATTATTCAATTCAATAATTCATTCATCATAATTCAGAGCCTTTTTTGAGTGATGCTATTTTCATTATTCTGCTTGACTTCCATACATACAATGCTTTAATGAAAAAATATTGAGGTATTTCAGATGCCTGTTTCAAATATTTTATTAAAAAGAAGGAGGAGAACTTTTATATAAAGTTTTCAATTTTTCTGAGGCTTCTTTCATAGAAAATACTGAATGAAAGGGGAACCCGCTTCGATTAATTATTTCCCTAGATCTTTCAAAATTAGTCCCTTTCAATCTAATAACAATAGGAATACGAATCTTATCACAAAGATACTTTGTGCAGGCAATTATGCCCCTTGCGACTAGATCGCAACGTACAATACCTCCAAATATATTAATAAGGATAACTTCAACAGATGAATCTTTCAAAATTATGCTAAAAGCATTTTCTATGCGATTTTCATCTGCTGTTCCCCCTATATCAAGAAAATTAGCCGGACTTCCACCTGAAAATTTTATCATATCCATTGTAGCCATTGCTAATCCTGCTCCATTCACCATACAAGCTACATTACCGTTTAACTTAACAAAGTTTAATCCAGCTTTTGAAGCTTCCACTTCTTCAGTATTTTCTTCTTGATTATCCCGCATAGTTTTGTAATCAGAATGACGAAATAGAGCATTTTCATCTATAACTACCTTAGCATCTACAGCTAGAATTCGATCATCATAAGTTTTAATCATTGGGTTAATTTCCAATAATGAAGCATCACTTTTAACATATGCCCTATATAAAGAAGTAATAAATTTTCCGAAAGCTTTAAACGCTTTTCCTTTTAAATGGAGATTAAAAGCAATCTTTCTTGCTTGAAAAGCTTTCATCTCTTCAGAGTCTATAATCTCTGTTTTAACCTTTTCTGGATTAGAGACACTTTCTATATCCATTCCACCTTCTGTAGAATACAAAATCATATTTTTTCCTAAGGATCGATTTAGAAAAATAGAAATATAATATTCAAGAGTTCCGGTATCATAAACATCTTCAGAAACTAAAACTTTTCGGACAAGTTTTCCTTTTTCAGAGGTTTGAGGAGTAACTAAATACATTCCTAAAATTTTCTGGGCCTTTTCTCTAACCTCTTTTAAGTTTTTTGCTAGTTTAACTCCTCCACATTTACCCCTTCCTCCTGCATGTACTTGTGCTTTAATAACATAAGATTCTAAACAGGAGAAATTTACAGAAAGCCTTTTAGCTACTTCTAAAGCCTCTTGTTCAGTAGAAGCCAAAAATGATTTCGTAGTTGAAACTCCGAAAAAATTTAGGATTTCTTTTCCTTGAAATTCGTGGACATTCATTTTTCTAGAATAATTCTAAAGATTTTTCTGGATTAGATTCCATCAAATAATTTATGGGATCTTCTATTGATTCTTTTATGGATAGGAGAAAACCTACAGCCTCTCTACCGTCAAGTAGACAATGATCATACGAAAGAGCTAAATACATTATAGGACGTATTTGGACTTTACCATTAATAACAACAGGACGTTCTGCAATTTTATGCATTCCTAAAATTGCACTCTGAGGTGGATTTATAATTGGGGTCGAAAGCATGGACCCAAAAACACCCCCATTTGTTATTGTGAAAGTTCCTCCCGTCATTTCATCAACAGAAATTACGCCCTCTTGCACCCTTCTATAAAGACGTTTTATTTCTTGTTCAATTCCCTTAAAGGTAATAAACTCAGCATTTCTCAAAACTGGAACAACTAATCCTTTCGGCCCAGAAATTGCAATACTTATGTCGCAATAATCAAAACTAATTTTATTTTCTCCATCAATCATTGCATTAACATCAGGATATAACTTCAAAGCTCTTACACAACTTTTTGTGAAAAAAGACATAAATCCTAAGTTTACCCCGTGTCTTTCTTTAAATTTTTCCTTAAATTTATTTCTCAAATAAAAAATTTGGCTCAAATCTACTTCATTAAAAGTAGTTAGAATAGCTGTATTATTTTTTACTGAAACTAATCTTTCCGAGATTTTTCTTCTAAGTTTAGAAAGCATAGAGATTTTAAACGAACGGGAAGTCTTTGTAGTAAAGCTTCCCAAAGAAATATTTGCCTTTAAAGCATCTTTTTTTAGAATTTTGCCTCCTTTAATTGGATCAATAAAAATTCCTTTTTCATATAATATTTTTTTTGCGGATGGAGCCTGTATAGCAGGAGCTACATCTGGGGCTTCTTCCAAAGTGGATGGGGCTTCTTCCAAAGTGGAATCGGTATCTATTAGCCCAATAACATCCCCTACTGATACTATATCCCCTTTTTTAGCTTTTGTGATAATTTTTCCACTATCTGGGGCTGATATTTCCAATGTTGCCTTATCTGAATCTATTTCTGCAATAATTTTTCCTTTATTAACATAACTTCCATCTTTTACGAGCCAAGATGAAATTTCTATTTCAGTTATGGATTCTCCTGGAGAAGGAGCTTTTATTTCTAAAATCATAATTTTTAATAAATTAACTATTGAAACGCTTTTTCAAGTAGAGATACATGTACTTTTAAAAAGTTTTGATAAGATCCTGTCGAAGATACAGAGCTTTCTTTAGGAGCAATTATTTCCCAAGGAAACTCTCGAAAACTTTTTATTAAATAAGACCCAGGCCCCATATTTTCTGGCTCTTCTTGTACCCATATCATTCTATTTTTACTAGGATAACGCTTTAAAATTTTTTCAATACAAGATCCTTTTAAAGGATAAAGTTGTTCCAAACGGATTAGAGCCGTATTTTCATTGAAAGTTTCTTTCCTCTTCTTAAAAAGATCGTAATAAATTTTTCCTGAACAGAATATTAAATTCCTCACTTTTTGAGGATCCACATAATCATCGTCAATAATTTCCTTAAAAAAACCATTAGCCAATTCTTCTAAAGAAGAAAAACAAAGAGAATATCTTAACATACTTTTAGGAGTAAAAATAATCAATGGTTTACGAAAGGAAAACTTCATTTGTCTTCGCAAAAGATGGAAAAAATTAGCTGGAGTACTGCAATTTGCCACTAAAATGTTTTTTCCAGAGCAAAGCTGAAGAAAACGTTCCACTCTAGCTGAAGAATGTTCCGCTCCTTGTCCTTCATAACCGTGTGGTAATAACAAAACTAATCCACTCTGGATCTTCCATTTTTCTTCGGCTGAAGAAATATATTGATCAATTATGACTTGACCAACATTACAAAAATCCCCAAATTGGGCTTCCCAAATAGTTAAAGTATTAGGAGAAGTTATAGAATATCCAAAATCAAATCCGAGAACCCCATATTCAGAAAGTGGGGAATTATAAACCTGAATTTTTCCTTGTCCATTTCTTATATAATTGAGTAAAATAAAGGGTTCTTCATCTTCCGACTTAATTAAAGAATGACGATGTGAAAAAGTTCCTCTTTCCACATCTTCCCCAGATACACGAATATGGTATCCTTCGTCAAGAAGACTCCCATATGCTAATAGTTCAGCTATTCCCCAATCAACTATTTTTTCTTTTGAAACCATTTGATATCGATGATCAAATAGTCTTTCAGTTTTTTTATAAAAATTTCTTCCACTTGGAAGTGTAAAAATTATTTTTCCAATTTCACATAATCGATCTATGCAAAATCTAGTGTCAATTTTTTCAAAAACTTTTTTGTATTTTGAAAAACTTTTCCAGGCATCGTGCATAAAAAAATCAAGTTTATTGAATTCAATTTTCTTCGATTCTTCGAAAGATTTTTCTAGAGATTTTTTGTATTTGTCTTCAACTTTTTTTATAAAATTAGAATCAATTACCCCCTCTTTTTCTAATTTTTTTCTGTAAATCTCTTTAGAGCTAATTTTTTTATCTATTATTCTATAGAGAGATTTTTGAGTGAAACGAGGCTCATCACTTTCATTATGGCCGTATTTTCTATAACCAAGTAAGTCAATAAAAACATCTTGATTATAACGCATTCTAAAATCTACGGAGAAACGAATAGCATGTATTACAGATTCCATGTCTTCAGAATTAACGTGAAGCACTGGAGAAAGCAAAACCTTAGCTATGTCCGTACAATAAATGCTTGATCTACCGTAAAAATAATTGGTAGTAAATCCAACTTGATTATTAATAACAAGATGAATAGTTCCTCCAGTTTTGTATCCTTTAAGGAAGGCCATCTGAACCACTTCGTAAACGATCCCCTGTGCAGAAATTGCTGCATCACCATGTATGATAATAGGAAGCACTTTATCATAATCTCCTGCATAATGCAGATCAATTTTTGCTCTACTAATCCCTTCTACGATAGCTCCGACAACTTCTAGATGGGAGGGATTAGGAGTAATATTTATTTGAATGGAATTACCCCTTCTACTTTTTTTTATAGTAGTTAATCCCAAATGATATTTTACATCTCCAGAAAAAGAAGAATTTTCATACTCTTTACCTGAAAATTCGCAAAAAATTTTAGAAAAATTCTTTTTGAAAAGGTTGGAAAGAACATTTAATCTTCCCCTATGTGCCATTCCAAAAACAATATTCTCTACTTTATAAAAATCAGAGGCATATTCCACTAGCTCGGACAGAGCTGGTGCTATAGATTCATTTCCTTCAATAGAAAATCTTTTATGTCCAATGAATTTAGTATGAAGAAAATCTTCGAAAATAACAGCATCACTGAGTTTTTCAAATAAAAGTTTTTTCTTTTCGAAAGAAAGTTGGGGATTATTCCCCTTGTAATTAATCCACTTTTGTATCCATTCTATTTTTTCAGTGTCTTGAATATGCATATATTCAATACCAATAGATTCGCAAAAAACGGTTTTGAGATGTTTCAAAATATTTTTTAAGGAAGTGGGGGGCAATCCAATTATCTTGGATGCTTTAAAAACTGTATCTAGATCTTCTTCAGACAAACCAAAAGAATCTAGGTCTATTTCGGGATGTTTATTTAGTAGAGGATTTTTTCTAGAAAAAAAATGGCCTCTAGTTCTAGATGCATTTATCAAATCAATAACCTTGAATTCAGCAGAAATTTCTGAGAAAAGACGATCTTTTTTTCTAATTCTAACGTAATTTTCTTGGAAAAAATCGAATCCCTGAAAAAAAGATCTCCAGCTGGGTTCTATAACATCTGGATCCTCCAGATATCTATGATAAAGCTCTTCTATATGTTCTGGATGTATAGCGTTTAAAAAGGAGTATTTTTCCATAATTTTTAAAAAAGTTTACACGAAAAAATTCTAGGAAAAAGAATAGTTCATAGAATTTATGAACAATTTGGCTTTACGAAGAGCTTCTTCCAAACCTTCCAGATTATCTACTTTAGCTTCAGCAAAAAAACTTTTTCCGCCAAATTTTACTCTTATATTAGTAGCTAAATATTGAACAATAGCAGAAGCACTCATGCCCCTATAATGAATAAGATTATCAGAAATAGCGGAAAAAATAACTACTTTTTTTTTAGAATGAAAACAAACTAAAATAATTATAAGGCTAGGGATTTCTCTACGAAGCTCCAAAGCAAGTTTTTTTACAGAATCAGTATTTAAATCTGTTTTTTCAACAATTAGTTTTAAATACTCTAATCTCTCTTTTTTAGAGACTTTTTTAGAGAATTTTTTAGAGAATCTAGAATACAATTTTTTTTTCAAAAAATTCATCTTTTGCCCAGAAATATTTTTTAATTGCGATTTAAAAATCTTATTTTCATCTAACAGATTTTTTATTTTTTTTATAGGATCATTGGGGAAATTTAAAACCTCTAGAAGTACGTTATACTTTTTACATATATTTTTAAGGTATCGAACTACTTCAATTGAAGTAATTGCTTCAATACGACGAATTCCAGAGGAAATGGAAGATTCAGAAAGAATTTTAAAGTATTCTATATGCTCTGTATTAGAAACGTGAGTTCCACTGCAAAGTTCCACTGAATTTCCAAAACGGATGCATCTTCCTCCTTCTCTTCTAGCTTCTTTCTTCTCCTCTATTGTAAGTTTTTCTTGAATCATTTTATTTACACTATCTTCTACGAAGTCAATAGTTGAGACACTTAATTTTTCTGAGTGAGAAAAATCGAAACGAAGTCTATCTGGTCCTATATAAGAACCTTTTTGCCTAACTCCTATACCTAGAATTTCGCTGAGAGCATAATGAAGTAAATGTATAGCCGTATGATTTTTTTCTATTTTTCTCCTTCTAATAGCATCTACACGTATTTTAAAAAATTTTAAAGGATGCAGTGGTATATTTTTCACTAAGTGAACAATGAGATTTTCTTCCTTTTTTGTCTTAAAAATATGAATCTTCTCTTCATAATTAGAATTAAGAATCCAACCAGTGTCGCCTAGTTGTCCGTTTACTTCAGGATAAAACGGAGTTTGATCAAAAACAATTTGGAAATATTTTTCTGAAGAATCTTCCATTTTTCTAAATTTTCTAATTTTAGTTTCAATTTCTAGTTGATCATACCCTAAAAAACAATTCTCTTTTTGAGAATTTTCGAGTAGAACAATCCAATCAAATTTTTCTGTATATTCTCCTTTTTTAGACCGTTTTTTCTGTTTCAGCATTTCTTTTTCAAAGCCATCTTTGTCTATTTTTAAATCGTTTTCTCTGGCTAAAATTCTAGAAAAATCTAGAGGAAATCCATAAGTATCATATAATTCAAAAATATGAACTCCGTCAATTAATTTTTCTTTTTTGTTTTTGTATTCTTTTATAAGATGATTCATGCGAATAATTCCTTGATTAATAGTTTTCAAGAATATATTTTCTTCTTCTTTAACAATTTTTTTTATGGATGCTTTATGCCTGAAAATATCAGGGTAAATTTCGCCCATTTCATCAGACAAAGTATCTACAAGTTTGTAGATAAAAGCCTGTTTTTTATCCAAAAATCGGAAGGAGAATCCCAGAGCTCTCCTTAGTATTCTGCGAATAACGTATCCTACTCCAGTATTCGAAGGATTCTGGCCTTCAGAAATAGCGAATGAAACTGCACGGATATGATCCGCCAAAACTTGCATAGAAATATCTATATTTTTATCTTCTCCGTATTTTTTTCCAATGCATTTTTCAATTTTCCTAATTAATGGAAGAAAAAGATCAGTTTCGTAGTTGGAAGATTTCTTCTGTAAAATTCTACAGAGACGTTCTAGCCCCATTCCTGTATCAATATGACGATCAGGTAGCCTATATAGAGAATTATCTGATTTTAGAAAAAATTCTATAAATACCAAATTCCATATTTCAATTACATGGGGATGTCCTTTATTGATTAATTTTGAAGCAGGTTTTTTAGCTTTTTCTTTATGATTTCGTAAATCTATATGAATCTCTGAACATGGGCCACATGGCCCAGTAAAACCCATTTCCCAAAAATTATCTTTTTTTCCAAATGGGATTATGCGATTTTTATTTAAAATTTCTCTCCAATAGTTATATGATTCTTCATCTGCAGGTAAATTTAAATTGGGCTCTCCGTTAAAGAAAGTAACGTAGAGATTTTCTTCAGAAATTTTATATTTTTCTGTTAAAAGTTCCCATGCCCAAGAAATTGCTTCTTTTTTAAAATAATCTCCAAAAGACCAATTTCCTAGCATTTCAAACATAGTATGATGATAAGTATCATTACCAACATCATCTATATCGTTATGTTTTCCAGTAACACGAAGACATTTTTGACTATCGACTATCCTTGTATACGGAGGTTTTTCATTTCCTAAAAAATAATTTTTGAATGGATTCATTCCAGCATTAACAAAGAAAAGGGAAGGATCATCTTTTAAAACTATAGGAACTGAAGGAATAATTTTATGAATTTTTTTTTGGAAAAATTTTAAAAAATTTTTTCTAACCTCTATAGATTTCATCTATTTGGATATTTGGATTTTTTTTGGTGGATGTAGCTCAGTTGGTTAGAGCATCAGATTGTGATTCTGAATGTCGCCGGTTCGAGCCCGGTCATGCACCCATAATGGTTGTTCCCAACGTTAATATATCGACTCCTTTATCTAAGAGATAAGAAGCATTCTTCCAGCTAATTCCTCCATCTATCTCAATTAATGCAGGGGATCTTTTTTTTAAAATTAAATCCTTAGTCTCGTAAAGTTTTTGATAAATATGTTCAATAATTTCTTGTCCACCAAAACCTGGATTTACCCCCATCAATAAAACAATATCTAATTCTTTAATTACATTTTGTAAAATATTAACCGGAGTATGTGGGTTAATTGCTACTCCGGCTTTTATATCAGTTTCCTTAATTAAGGAAATGGTTCTATGAAGATTACGTACACATGCTTCATAATGAACGTAGATACAATCTACACCGAATTTTTTAATTCTTTGAATATATCTTTCAGGTTCTAATATCATCAAATGTAGATATAAAGGTTTTTTTGCATATTTTTTAACATATTTTAAAACCGTAATTCCAAAGGATATATTAGGGACAAACATACTATCCATGATATCAACATGGATACAATCCGCTTTGCTATTGTTTAGCATTTTTATCTCTTTATGAATATTAGATAAATTTGCTGATAGAATCGAAAGTGAAAGAATTTTTTTCATATGGGATCTTAAATAATGAATCATTCATTAAACGTGTAATCTAGTCCTAGTCTAAAACTAAGAATCTGATTCGGAACCACGTCTCTTTTCCCATAAACTTTTGTTATATTCATTTGACATGTAAAATTTATACCAAAATTTTCTGTTATTTCATAATTTATACCTAATATAGATCCCATTGAAAAAATATTAGGCACAAAATTTTTTATTCTTTCTATATTATAATTATACTTCTCTGTAACCTGAGTAACAGGAGTTTTGTTTTTCTTCTTTTTCTCTCGTATTAGATCAATTTTATCACCAGTTAATTTCAACCCAAACACCGGAGAAAAATATAAATTGACCCCACCAATCAGATTATATTTTAATCCTGGAGAAACCTCCAGATATATTATTTTTTTTTTACTTTGACCATAAATTTTTTTCCTATTTTTCTTCTCATTTTATAAAATCCCTGAAAACTATGAATAGAAAGAATCAAATCAATTTGAGAAGCCACATAATCATCAATAACATGCCCTCTATATAGACCTGCATAAAAGTCTATATCAAAAACAGATTTAAATCCTTTAATCATTGATAGATTGGGTCCAATTTGAATTCCAAAAAAGTTTTGCCCAATTCTGGGATAAAATTGGGCATCGGATTTTTGAGTAAGAAAAATCAAAAATGAAAAAACAATAACCCAAATATTTTTTATATTTTTTAGCATAGTTTTTATATTTTTTAGCATCTTTTTATTCATATTTTTTATATTTTTTAGCAAAGTAGAAATTAAATGGGCGATGCTGGATTCGAACCAGCGCCCTTCTACTTGTAAGGCAGCTGCTCTAAACCTCTGAGCTAATCACCCTTAAAAAGTAAATATAAACAAATATTCTAAAGAAAACAAAATTTTAAAATTAAACTAAAAAGATTAAATAATTTCTGATACTACGAAATTGCTTCCTCCTATAAAAATAAAGTCCTCTTCTGAGGCTAATTTCTCTGCCTCAAAAAGAGCTTCTTTTACCGTAAAAAAATATTTTGCATTTTTTTTATAGTTAACACTAACCAATTTTTCAAGATCTTCTATATGTAAACGTCTATGTAAATTAGGTTGACAAAAATAATAATAAGCTTTAGATGGAAAATGGGATAGTATTTTTAAGACATCTTTTCCTCTAACAAAACCTAAAATTAAATGCAACTTATTATAGGATTCCCGCATAAGTTGTTTAGATACCCATTTTATACCTTCTTCATTATGTGCAGTATCACATATAATTTTAGGTTTTTGTCTTATCACTTGCCACCTTCCTTGGAGTTTAGTATTTTTAATAACATTTTTAAACCCCAAAATTATAGAGTTTTCAGTAATTTTTAATCCTAAACTTTGTAAAACATCTATAGATTTTATTACTGTTTTTTTATTTAATATTTGATAGTCACCTTTTAATGGTATTGCATAGTAATTCTGATTATTGCTATTCTCAGAATAGAAAATAGGTGCTTTTTTTGAAAAAGCAACTTCTCGAAAAACTTTATCCGTTTCATCATGAAACGATCCTAAAACAACTGGAATTTTTGGCTTAATAATGCCTGCTTTTTCAGAAGCAATTTTAGATAAATTTTTTCCTAAAAAATCAGTATGATCATAAGAAATATTGGTTATTATAGAAATTATGGGAGTAATAATATTTGTTGAATCCATTCTTCCTCCCATTCCTACTTCAATTACAGCTATATCTACATTTTTTTCTTTGAAGTAAAGAAAAGCTAAAGATGTCATAAATTCAAAAAAAGAGAGACCAATTTTTTCAGCAAAAATTTTGTGTTTCCGAATATAACTAACGATAAAATCTTCTTCAATTAATAACCCGTTTGAACGAATACGTTCACGCAAATTTTTCAGATGAGGAGAAGTAAGCAATCCTGTTTTGAATCCTGATTCTTGAAGAATGGAAGATAACATGTGAGCCACTGATCCTTTTCCATTAGTTCCTCCAATATGGATTGATTTAAAACTATGTTCAGGATTTCCCAAATAATTGCAGAAAGATTGAATTCTTAGCAAATCAGTTTTGCGATTCTTATTATTGCGGATCTTATCCGTGTGTAATTTACTTAAAATCCATTTATAATAGTCCATATATATTTATATTTTAATAATTTTAAAGATATAGAAAAAAATCTGAAAATAGAAGCTCCAAGGTAGATACTTTTATAATATAAGCAATTTTTCTTACCCAAAAAACATCTTTCATTTTTCGTAATCTCTAATTTAAAAAAAAATGTTTCGAACACATAATTGTGGGACTCTTCGTCAAAAAAATGTTGGGGAAGAGGTTATTTTAGCTGGATGGGTTAAAAGAGTTAGAAATCTAGGAACAGTAAGTTTTATAGATTTAAGGGATCATTATGGAATAACTCAACTAACTTTTTATGGAAAAAATACTTTAAAAAAAAAAGCGGATCAATTGGGTAGAGAATTCGTTATACAAGTATGCGGAAAAGTTGCTGATAGAAAATCTAAAAATCTTAAAAATCCTACTGGATTTATTGAGGTTGTTGTTTCTAAACTTAGAATTCTAAGCTATTCAAAAATACCCCCATTTATTATAGAAGAAAAAACAGATGGAAATGAAGATCTTCGAATGAAATATCGTTATCTTGACTTACGTAGAGATTTTATTAAAAAAAAACTTATTACTCGGCACAAGATAGTTTTCGAAATACGAAAATATCTTTCAGAAAACGGATTTCTGGAAATCGAAACCCCCCTTTTAGTTAAATCCACTCCTGAAGGAGCACGAGATTTCGTAATTCCGTCCAGAACAAATCCTGGACAGTTTTATGCTCTCCCTCAATCTCCTCAATCTTTCAAACAGCTCCTAATGATAGGCGGAATAGATAAATATTTTCAAATTGTTAAATGCTTTCGTGATGAAGATTTGCGTTCAGATAGACAACCAGAATTCACTCAAATTGATTGCGAAATGTCTTTTGTTGAAGAAGAAGATGTCATTAAGATATCCGAAAATCTTATAAATTATATTTTTCAAAAAATAAGGAATTGCAGATTTGCAAAGAGTTTTCCAAGAATTTCCTATAAAGAGGCTATAAAACGATACGGATCTGATAAACCAGATATACGTTTTGAGATGATTATTAAGGAATTAAATGATGTAATCCCAAAGAAAAATAATAGAGTAGCAGGCATTTCTATACCTGGATGTGCTAATTACAGCATAAGACAATTAAATGATATTACCGAATGGAGTAAACTCCATCATATAAGAAATCTTACTTGGGTGAAATGTTTGATTGATGGAAAATTTCAATCACCCTTTTTTGATCAAAAATATTTTAAAATTTTTTCTGATCGCTTTGGCGCTAAGCCTGGCGATCTTTTATTAATACTTTCAGGTTTAGATGATCAAACAGTTAGGATACAACTAGGAAAAATTAGAATTGAGATGGCAGACCGTTTAGGCTTGCGAAAAACGAATCAATTTTCCCCTATTTGGATAGTTGATTTTCCTTTGTTTGTGTGGAATGAAGATAATAAGCGTTATGATTCTTTTCATCATCCTTTCACTTCACCTAAAGAAGAAAATATTTACCTTCTGAAAAAGAATCCAGAAAAAATTATCGCCAAATCTTATGATTTGGTTATTAATGGAAAAGAAATCGGAGGGGGATCTATTAGAATAAATAAACGTTCCATACAAGAATCTATTTTCAATCTATTGGGATTTTCTAGAAAAGAAATTTTCTCTAAATTTGGCTTTCTAATGGAAGCTTTTGAATATGGTACGCCTCCACATGGTGGAATTGCGTTAGGCCTTGATCGTTTTGTAGCTCTTCTTAAAGGCGAAGATAGTATAAGGGATTTTATTGCTTTTCCAAAAAATAATTCTTATCGAGATCCAATGATAGGAACTCCTTCATATTTAAGTGACGATCAATTAAAAGAGCTTCATATTTTCATAAAGCGATGAGAGAGAACGCTCAAATAGCTAAAATGAATATTTTCATCATTGGTCTGGGAAAAGTAGGTGCAAGCTTTCTTAAGAAAATCTTCAAACAGAAAAATTCTTTAAAAAAAACGCTAAAACTTGATATACGAATTATAGGATTAGCTAATAGTAGACATATGCATTTTAACGAATTAGGAATTGAATTCAATGAGTGGGAAAAAAAGTTCTCAGAATCTGAGATAATGAACGTAGAAAAATTTCTAGAAAAAATAGAAAAACTTGATCTATGTAATAGTTTTATTATTGATAATACAGCGAGTGAAGAAATAGCAATGACTTATGAAAAAATTTTAAAAAAGGGGATTGGCATAATTACAAGCAATAAAATTGCTTGTTCTTCCACTTACGAGTATTACAAAAAACTAAAAACGGTATCCTCTAATTTGGGAGTTCCTTTCTTTTTCGAAACTAATGTAGGAGCTGGTCTTCCAATTATTGATACTCTAAATAGTTTAATAAATAGTGGAGATGATATTCATTCCATAGAAGCTGTACTTTCTGGTAGTTTAAATTTTATACTTAACAAATTTTCTGAAGGAACCCATTTTTATGAATCCGTAAAGGAAGCTCAAAAACTAGGATTTACAGAACCTGATCCTCGCATTGATCTAAGTGGAAAAGATGTAATGAGAAAAATACTCATTTTAGCAAGAGAATGTGGAGAAAAACTTGAATTAGAGGATATTTTTAAAAAATCCTTTATTCCCGAGTTCTGCTTAAAATCTACTTCAATAGATGTTTTTTATGAAAGCCTAGTAGATCTGGAATCTAGTTTTTTCGAAAAAATAAGAATATCAACGAAAAAGAATAATAGACGGTTACGTTTTGTAGCCAGATATAAGAAAGGGATTGCATCAGTTGGATTAGAAACTATCAATTTAGGCCATCCATTTTATCAGCTTGATGGAAAAGATAATATAATTTCATTTACTACAAAGCAGTATATTGATCATCCTTTAACAATAAAAGGAGCAGGGGCTGGTTCAGAAGTAACTGCTTCTGGAATTTTTTCAGATGTTATTAAAGCCTGTAGTCGATCAAGAAAATGGAAAAAATAAAAATATTTGCACCAGCTACTGTCGCAAACTTAGTTTGCGGGTTTGACGTAATAGGCTTGGCGTTGAATAATCCTAGTGATGAGATTCTTTTGAAAAGATCGAATAAATCAGGAATAAGTATTCTTAAAATAGATGGAGCGGACTTCCCTCTAGATCCCAACAAAAATGTTTGTCTTGTTTCTTTAAAAGAATTTATTAATGAATGTCCCTATCCTATTGGATTTGAAATAGAAATCCTAAAAAAAATAAAACCTGGGAGCGGAATAGGATCTAGCGCGGCTAGTTCGGCTGGCGTAGTAGCCGGAGCTAATCTACTATTAGGAAATCCTTTCAGCACTCTAGAATTGATCCGATTTGCTATGGAAGGGGAACGTTTAGTTAGTGGGAGTGGGGGAAATCATGCTGATAATGTTGCTCCAGTTTTAATGGGAGGAATTACGTTAATAAGAAGTTATAATCCTTTAGATATTGCAAATATCCATGTCCCTAATGATTTATGGATTAGCGTAATTCATCCCTCGATTGAGATAAAAACTTCTGACGCACGTCAAATTCTAAAGAAAAAAGTTTTTATGAAGGATGCAATAAAACAATGTGGAAATTTTGGATCTTTTATTGCAGGTTTATATCAAGGAAATTATGATCTAATAAGGAGATCATTAGAAGATGTAATGGTCGAACCAATCCGAGGTATGCTTATTCCCTCATTTTACCAGGTAAAAGCTAAATGTCAAGAAGTCGGAGCTTTAGGCGGAGGTATATCTGGATCTGGACCTTCGATATTTATGTTAAGCAAAGGGGAAAAAACTGCATATATTGTTAGTTCAGTAATGGAAGGTATATATGATTCTCTAAAAATAGAATATCAAGTTTACACTTCCTCAATAAATCAAAAAGGATTAAAATGGGATGAAATTTAAAATTTTAGAGTAGTTATGATATATCATAGTCTAGGAAAGACTAAGCATTATGTTTCTTTTAAAGAAGCTGTAATAAGAGGATTGGCTCCAGATAATAGTCTTTACTTTCCAGAAAAAATACACAAAATAGAAAAAATAATTAAAAATTTTCCATCACAAAGCATATATTCTATTGCTATGGAAGTGATTAAACCTTACATAGGACCAGAGGATATCCCAGAAAAAATTTTAGAAGAAATCATAGAAGATACACTTTGCTTCCCATTATCTCTAGTGAAGATTCACAAAGAAATTTATGCTTTAGAGCTTTTTCATGGTCCTAGCATGGCTTTTAAAGATGTCGGTGCTATATTTATGGCAGGGTGTTTAAGTTATTTACGAAAAGAAGAAAGTAAACCACTAACGGTTTTAGTAGCTACTTCTGGAGACACTGGAGGAGCAGTTGCTAAAGGATTTCATAAAATAGCAGGAGTAGAAGTGGTTCTTATTTTTCCAAAGGGTAAAATTAGCCTGTTTCAGGAAAAACAGCTTACATCGGTAGAAGATAATATTACTTCTCTAGAAATAGAAGGTACTTTTGATGATTGTCAAAAATTGGTAAAAGAAGCTTTCCTGGATAAGGACCTACAAAATAAATGTGCTATTACTTCAGCTAATTCAATAAATATAGCAAGATGGTTGCCACAAATTTTGTATTATTTCATAGTTTACAAAAATATAAGTCCTTCTTCAGAAGTCTTTTTCTCTATTCCGAGTGGAAATTTTGGAAATCTTTGCGCAGGTTTGCTTGCTGCAAAAATGGGGCTACCAATAAAACATTTTATAGCAGCAACAAATTCTAACGATACGGTAAATCGATTTATAAAAACTGGAAAATATGCTCCCCTTCCAAGTAAATATACTTTATCAAATGCAATGGATGTAGCTGATCCAAGCAATTTTACTAGAATTTGGCATCTTTCTGATAGAAGCTTTTCTAAGCTTAAGGAAAAATTGGATACTTATAGCTTCACAGATGAAGAAACTATTTGTGCAATAGAATCTATTTTCAATAAAAATGGATATATGCTGGACCCACATGGAGCTTTAGGGTATCTAGGGCTTCAAAAATATTTTCAAGAATTGAAGAACTCTAAAGACTCAATGGGTATTTTTTTAGAGACAGCTCATCCATTGAAGTTTACGGAGAAAATTCCTTATGATTTGCAAAAGCAAATTATCATTCCTGAGCACTTAAAAAAGTTGCTTAAATCAGAAAAAAAATCCATTAGACTTCCTAATAATTACCCAGCATTAAAAGAACATTTATTAAATAGGGGGCTCCCCATGTAAAAATTTTTTTTTCTCAAGTAGAGATTTCTTGGATTCTACATTTTCTTCATCTAAAACACAGCAATCAACTGGACAGACACTCATACATTGAGGTTCATCATAAAATCCTACACACTCTGTACATTTGTCTCTGACAATAAAATAAATATCCCTTTTCTCTGGAGTCTGAGAAGACTCCGCATCAATTAAAAGGCCTGAACTTATTTTTACTATTCCTTTAATATTTGTTCCTTCGGAAAGAGACCATTCTTCAGATCCCTCATAAATAGCGTGATTAGGACACTCAGCGACGCAAGCCCCGCAATTAATGCATTCATTAGTTATTTTTATTGACACCTTTTTGGAATTTTATAAAGATGATTACAAATATTATTCATGGAATAAGGTAGAGGGTAATTCAATATTTCCTAACCATCCTTTATGAAACTTTTCCCTCTATAATTATTGATTGTATTTTTCTAGCCATTTACAAATATTTTTCGTTACATTTTTATAGTTTTTCACTAAAAATTATAAGAGTATTTTACAGTGCGCCATTTATGAGGACCTTGCTTTTTACTTTTTTGTTCTGTCTTAATACATCAAGATAACCGTTTAGACTTTGAGCCCTTAACATAAGGACGATTATAGCATTGACACTTTTTTCATCCATTTTTAGCTCTATCATCTAAATGATCTTTTCTAAGATTTCTAAAAATTCAATTATATAAATAATATAATTGTATTTTGTCATAAAACAATTCAGAATTTCTTTTTTATGATCTAATGATTTGTTTTTAAAAAACGCTTTTTTATCCCAAAATATAGTAAGGATCTTTTTACGAGTTTTCAATATTTCGTTTGAAATTATTTCCATATACTTGAAAAGCTTTTTTTCTAAAAAGTCATATTTATCAAATAAAAATTTGTAATAAAGTTTTTTAAATCTAAGAGAGGCCAATTCCATTAAGAAAGTATCAATAGAAAACTCAGTATAAATAGAAAAATCATTGAATTTTTTGAGAATATCTATCTCAAGTCTTTTATTAAAAAAATAATTTGAATTATCTTGAAATTTTACAATTTTTTCACTCTTTTCATATAGAAAATTTCTATAATACTCGTTATAGGATTCCAAATCCTGGATTTTTGCTTGAAGCTTTCTTTTTATATATTGTATATTTTTGGGCTTTTTATAAAAAAGTTTTTTATGATAAAATGATTTAATAGATTCTTTAAATATTTTATTTTTAAAATAAAAAAATTTAAAAAAAAAAGCATTTTTATCTTTTAAATGATTTATTTTTTCTATGATATTTTTATATTTTAGTAAATAGTTGGTTTTCCTACATGGTTTTTTTCTTAGGTGATGCAAGTGATAAAGTTCATTTAAATTCTTTGGAAGTTTGGTCTCTTTAATAAGCTCTTTAACCCTAGATATCATATGAAGTTTTTGAATATTATGCTCATATTCTAGAGATTGAAAATTTTTGTTGAATTTTAAATAATTAAAAAAGTTTTCCAAATGGAATCGATAAGTTTTAAACACGTATTCCACTTTAGAGTAAAAAATATTCCTAGAATTTTCCCAACTATCTTTAATCTCTTTTATTTTTTTTAGAAAATTTATGACCATTTTGTCATTATCTGGAAAGATATAAAGATTTTTTAGATCTTCTATTATTTTAGAAAGAACATTTAGTTTTTTATTAACTTCTTGAAAAGTTTTAGTTTTTTCTTTTTCCAAAAAAAAATGATAAAATTTTTTATTTAATGACACTAAGAAAAACTTTTCAAGTTTTTCTTTTCTAATTTTTTGTATTTTTACCAAAAATTTTTTGTATAATTGATGAACTTTATCTCTAATTTGGTTAACTGGATAATTTTTAATTAAAAAATGTAGATACAAAAATCGTTCCATTTAGTTATCACATTAAAATACATATAGCCTTTCTCATTTTCTATTCCAGATACTCCAGGCTTTATCAGCTTGTAATTGCAACATTTCAAATCCATTTTTCGTAAAGCATCCCATTTTACGGCCCTCTCTAAGAAATCTACTTGCAATAGGGTTGTATACCATATCATATAGATAATGTTTTTGGGAAATTTCCCAATATGGAATTTTTGGATAATCATTGATGTTTGGATAAGTACCAACTGGAGTACAGTTAATAATTACTTTAAAATCTTTTAAAACGTATTTGGTTATTTCTTCGTATAAAAAATTTTTTTCATTTATTTTAGAATATTCATTTTTATATTCATTTTTATATTCATTTTTAGAATATTCATTTTCATTTCTAGAAACACATCGAAAATAGAGTCCTAATTTTTTAAGGACAAAAATTACAGCTTTTGAAGCTCCCCCTGTACCTAATATCAAGGCTTTTTTATGATGAAATTTTATATGTTTTTTGAAAGAAAATTCGAATCCAAAAATATCTGTATTGTATCCAATATACCCTTTTTGCATTATTTCAATTGTATTAACTGCTCCAACATTCCTGGAATCCGTACTAATCTCATCAATAAAATGGATAATATTTTGCTTATAAGGTATGGTAACGTTCAATCCAGAGAGATCTCTTTTTTTTATACGAAGAAACTCTTTTAGTTTATTAATATTTTCGATATCAAAAAGTTTATAAATAGAATTTCTGATATTTTTTTCCAGAAATTTTTCTGAAAAATATTCCCTAGAAAAAGAATAATGAATATTTCTCCCAATTAATCCAAAAACTTTCATTTGAGCGGAGAGAGCAGGATTCGAACCCGCGTAGGTATAAACCTAAACGGTTTTCAAGACCGCAGCAATAGACCACTCTGCCATCTCTCCTTATTTCTCTAAAGCTAATTCAATTACTTCTTTCATATTAGAAACATAATTTAAAAAAATTCCTAGTACCTCTTTTGACTTAATATTATCCACGCTTTTTTTATTTTCTTTGGGTAGAATTATTTCATGAATCTCAGCTCTCTTAGCTGCTAATATCTTTTCCGGGATTCCTCCAACAGCAAGAACTTTACCTCTAAGTGTTATTTCCCCTGTCATCGCTAAATGAGCTTTAACTTTTTTTCCAGTGTAAACAGATACTAAAGAGCAAAGAATTGCCACGCCAGCTGAAGGCCCATCTTTAGGTACAGATCCAGAAGGTACATGTAAATGGACATTATACGTTTCAAACATTTCTGGATCAATTCCAAAATCCTCATTATAAGCTTTCGCGTATTGCCAAGCAATATACGCAGATTCTTTCATCACCCAACCTAAGTTTCCAGTAAGATTCAATTTACCGTTCCCTTTTGCAAGAATTGACTCTATGTATAAAATATCTCCTCCATATGGAGTCCAAGCTAATCCAATGACAACTCCAGGGATATTATTTCCTTCGTAATTAAGGAAAGGGTAAGGAGTACCTAGTATCTCTTCAATTTTATCAAAATTCAAACGTTTAACATATTTTTTATTCATTGCTTTTTTTCTTGCCGAATAACGAGTTAATTTAGAAATCTTTTTTTCAATACTTCGTATTCCTGATTCAGATGTATACCCTAATATAATCTTTTCAAGATTTTTAGAATTTACTTTCAAGTCCCCTTGATTCAGACCGTTTTTTTCTAATTGTTTTGGTAATATATGTTTTTTTACTATTTGAATTTTTTCCTCAACTGTATAACCATTTATCTCAAGGATTTCCATGCGATCTAAAAGAGCTGGTTTTATTGAAGAAATTGAATTGGATGTAGCAATAAACATTACCTTGGATAAATCATAACTTATATCAAGATAATTATCATAAAAATGCACATTTTGTTCTGGATCTAGAACTTCCAAAAGTGCAGCAGAAGCATCTCCGTGTAATCCAATTGATATTTTATCAATTTCATCAAGTATGAAAACAGGATTTGATGTTCCTGATTTTATCATTCCCTGAATTAATCTTCCAGGCATTGCCCCAACATAAGTTCTTCTATGCCCTCGTATTTCAGATTCATCATAGATTCCACCTAAAGAGATTCTCACATATTTTCTATTTATAGCGTAAGCTATAGATCTTCCTAATGATGTTTTTCCAACTCCGGGAGGCCCATAAAAACATAAAATAGGAGATCGCATATCCCCTTTAAGCTTTAAAACTGAAAGATATTCAATAATTCGTTCTTTTACTTTTTCTAGACCATAATGGTCTCTATCTAGAATTTTTTTAGCATGTTTAAGGTCTAAATTATCCTTAGAATATATTTTCCAGGGTAAATCAAGCATTATTTCAAGGTAATTTATCAATGAAGGGTATTCTGGCAAATGAGGATTAGTGCGTTGGATTTTAACTAATTCGCGTTCAAATTTTTCTTTAGCTTCTTTAGTCCAATTTTTTTTTTCCCCCATTTCCCTAATATTTTCAATTTCTTTTTCTGCTGAAATCTCTCCCAGCTCTTCTTGAATAACTTTTATTTGTTGATGCAAGAAAAACTCACGTTGTTGTTGATCTATATTGTTTCGCACACGATATTGTATATCATTTTTTATCCTAATTTGCTTATACTCAATAGTTAAAAAACGAAAAGCTTCCATTGCCCTATTTTTCATATTGTTATGTTCAAGTAAGCTTTGCTTATCTTTGATAGATAAATTCATGTTTGTTGATATAAAATTCACCAAAAAATAGTTATTTTCTATATTCTTTAGGGCAAATCCTATTTCAGAAGGAAGATTAGGATTTTCTTGAACTACTTTTATAGACAAATCTTTGAGAGCTTCTATTAAAGCATTATATTCTTCATCCTTGTCAGTTGGAATATTCTCGTTTAAAATTATATATTCTACTTTTATATATGGTTTATATTGTATAACACGATTTACCTTGAATCTACATTTACCTTGAATAATTACTGTAATGCTACCATCTGGCATTCTTAGAAGTCTAAGAATCTTAGCGACAGTACCTATTCTGTAAAGATCTTTTTCAGTAGGATTTTCTACCCTAAAATCTTTTTGGGTAAGAACCCCTATAATTTTATTATTAGAGTTATATGAATCTTGCAAAAGATGCAAAGACATATTTCTGCCCGCTGTAATTGGAGTTCCTACTCCAGGAAACAAAACTATATTCCTAATAGGGAGTATGCATAATTGATCCGGTATTTCTTCACTTAGAAAAGTATTCTCGTCCTCCTGTACAATTAATGGTATGAATTCAGTTTCTTCAGTTAGCATAATATTTAATTTAATTTTAAAAAATAACTTATAAAACTAAATGCGAGATCTATCCTTTAAATAATGGATAAGATCTCATTTTATTGTTAATTTCCTTTTTAATTCTATCCATTTTTAATTGATCGTTTTTACAGTGGAAAACTTCATCGATCCAATTAGCTATTTCTTCCATGTCATTCTCTTTTAGGCCTCTTGTGCTAACAGCAGATGTTCCTATTCTAATTCCTGAAGTAACAAAAGGAGACTGATTATCAAAAGGAATCATATTTTTGTTAACTGTAATATCAGCAGATGCCAAAAGTTGTTCTGCTTCTATCCCTGTGATATTTTTGTTACTTAAATCAAGTAGCATACAATGATTTTCCGTTCCATTTGAGATTATTTTATAACCTAGGGAAACAAAGGATTTTGCTAATTTTTTAGCATTTTTTACAACTTGCTTAACGTAACGCATAAACGACTCTGTTAAAGCTTCTCTAAAAGAAGCCGCTTTTGCGGCTATAACATTTTCAAGAGGGCCACCTTGAAGGCCTGGAAATACAGCATTTCTAATAAGTTGAGACATTTTTTTTGATTTTCCTAGTTTAGAATATTCAAAATCTTTCCCTAAAAGAATCATTCCTCCTCTAGGTCCTCTAAGAGTTTTATGTGTAGTAGAAGTAACTATATGGCAATGGGGAAAAGGATTGTTAAGGAGTCCTTTGGCTATTAATCCAGCTGGATGAGAGATATCTGCAAGCAGAATAGCTCCAATTCTATCTGCGATCTTCCGAAAGATGGAATAGTCAATATCCCTAGAATAAGAAGAAGCCCCACATATAATCAATTTAATTTTTTTTTCTTTTTCCACTAAATTTTCTACATGTTCATAGTTAATCAATCCACTTTCTTTTTTTAAACCATAAAATAAAGATCGATAAATTTTTCCAGAAAAACTAACAGAAGAACCATGAGTTAGATGTCCTCCATGTGTTAAATCAAACCCAAGGATTTTATCTCCAGGGTTTAAACAAGCCATGTAAACCGCTGCATTTGCCTGAGATCCTGAATGAGGTTGAACATTTACATATTCAGCATGAAACAGTTTTTTAGCTCTATCAATAGCTATCCTTTCTATTTTATCTACAATTTCACATCCCCCATAATATCTTTTACCTGGATATCCTTCAGCGTATTTGTTAGTCAAAATTGACCCCGTTGCTTTTAGTACATTCGTACTAACGTAATTTTCCGAAGCGATAAGCTCAAGTCCTCTAACTTGTCTATCTTCTTCTTTTTTAATTAAATGAAAAATAATTTCATCTAGAGTCATTAATTTTTTTTCTTATAAAATGGCACATCCTAAAAAAAGACATTCTAAATCTAGAAAACGAAAGAGGAGGAATCATCAGAAATCTAAAGCTACTCAATTAACGATTGATCCAATTACAAAGAAGTTTCACCCTTATCACAAGGCTTATTGTTTCGAAAACAAATTATACTATATAGGGAAAGTTCTTTTTGTTAAAAATTAGATTAGCTAAAAAACTGGTCCTTTTGTTGACATACAAGATAATAAAGAGCCATATAGTTTATTCTAATTGTTCTTGAATATTTATAGATTCTTTATGTAAGAGATTTAATATTTTTTCTATGAATGCTTCTGAAATTCCTAAATCTTTCGACAGTTTTTTGTTTTTTTGCAAAATTTCTACCCAGCGATTTATCTGAATAACAGATTTATCATATTTTTTTTTTACAGAACCAATCTCCTTAGAGAGTTTCAATCTCTCATTCAATAGAAAAATAAATTTCTGATCTATTTCATCAATTTGAATTCGTAGTTTTTCTAGAATATCCTTAGAATTCGAAGGACTGATTTTTTTTAGAATTTCTAAAAGTCTTTCAGGAGTTATCTGTTGTTGAGAATCGCTCCAAGCTTTATTAGGATTACAATGAGTTTCCACTATGAGCCCATCATACTCAAGGTTAAATGCTTGCTTTACTATATCAGAAATTTTTTCCCTATTTCCGCAAATATGTGAAGGATCACAAAGTACAGGAATATGGGGATAAAGATTTTTAAAATCTAATACAATTTTCCAATTAGGTTGATTTCTAAATGGAATTTTATTTTCAGAAGTAAATCCTCGGTGAATTACCCCTAAATTTTCAATACCTTTACTTAAAAAACGTTCTAACGCGCCTATCCATAAATCAAGACTAGGATTAATTGGATTTTTTACCAAAACAATTTTATCGGAACCTTCAAGAGCATTTGCTATTTCTTGTACAGTAAAAGGATTCACTGTACTTCTAGCTCCTATCCAAAATACATCAACAACATTATGTTTAAGGGATATTTTTATGTGATCAGCTGAAGCTACTTCAATTGCTATCATTAGTCCAGTTTTATCTTTAACCTTTTTAAGCCAATAAAAGCCTTTTTCTCCAATTCCTTCAAAATTATTAGGTCTTGTTCTAGGTTTCCAAATCCCAGCTCTAAATATTTGAACATAAGATTTATCAAGTCTTTGTGCTGTCTCGAGTACTTGCTCTTCACTTTCTGCACTACATGGGCCTGAAATAATTAAGGGGGTGTTGAATTTCTTTATCCAAGACTGCTCTATGTCATTAAGCTTTTTCATCATTTTTCATACTGTGTTTATAATAAAAGTATTCATTTTCATTACTAACTATGAGAATAATAATAAAGAATTTTGGAAATATTATTATTAGAAACGCAATTTTTACCATATTTTCGATTCTAGTAATAGATTTTTTAGTATTTTAAGAATTTCCACCCATTTTTATATTCTCCAAATCTGAAAATATCAAAGGTAGACCAAAGAAGATCCATCATTTTCTGAAAAAAACCATATTCTTCGAAAGAAAGATCCATAAAAAAAATATTTTCCCAAGTTTTTTCAAAGAAAGTAATTGACTGAATACTTGTAATATTCCAATTTTTGGAAAATATACGAAGCACCCTAGAAATGGAGACAATTTTATAATCTATTCGTAATTTAATAGAAGCTCTATCAGAAAAATTTTTATCTTTTGAAGTTGAAGAACTTACGATAAAAAAACGCGTAAAATTATTAGAATGATCTTGAATTTTCTTTTCTAGAATATTCAAACCATAAATGGTAGAAGCAATTTCAGTGGCTATTGCTGCTATATTTTTCATTTTATTTTTAGCAATATATCGAACTCCATCTGAAGTATCAGTACATTCAAGTACTTTAATATTTGTATACTGATTAAAGTATTTTTTACACTGAAGAAGAGCCATTGGGTGAGAAATTAATTCCTTAACATCTTTTAAAGATTGACCTGATAAAGTCATTAAACATTGATTTATAGGAATAAAAACCTCTCCAAGAATTTTAAGTTTATATTTGGAAAGCATCACATAATTTGTGAAAATAGAACCGGCTATAGAATTCTCTATAGCCATTACTCCCTTCTTAGGATTAAGAGAAAAAACTGATTTGACAACTTCTTCGAAAGAAGAACACTCCATTAAGTGACATTCTTCCCCAAAAAATTTAATAGCAGCAATATGATGATAAGATCCCATTATTCCATAGATAGCAATTTTATGCATCTTATACAAAAAAAATGTTTAAAAATTACAAAAAATTAGATCTTCAAAAGATTTTTGAAGAAATCAATCAATATTGGAAGGATCATCAAATTTTTCAAAAAAGCGTTTACTCTAGAAATGGTAAAAAACTGCATGTTTTTTATGAAGGCCCCCCATCTGTAAATGGTATGCCTGGGATCCACCATTTGATGTCTAGAACTATTAAAGACATATTTTGTAGATACCATACTTTAAAAGGAAAACAAGTTAAACGTAGAGCAGGATGGGATACACATGGATTACCCATTGAACTTAGCGTCGAAAAATCTCTAGGGCTCCTTAAAGAGGATATTGGTCAAAAAATTAGCATAGAAAGTTATAATAAAGCTTGTAAAAAATCTGTAATGCATTATACTAAATTTTGGAAAAAGATCACTGAAAAAATTGGATACTGGGTAGATTTGAATGAACCTTATATAACTTTTGAATCAAAATACATTGAAAGTATTTGGTGGTCCTTAAAAATCCTTTATAAAAAAGGTTTTTTATACAAAGGATATTCGGTTCAACCTTATTCTCCAACATCTGGAACAACCCTAAGCTATCATGAATTGAGTCTTCCTGGATCTTACAAAGAGATTACAGATACTGCACTCGTTGTTAAATTTAAAGCTATTAAAAATAGTCTTACTGAAAATTTTCAAAAAATTGTGGGAGACATCTTCTTTTTGGCATGGACAACAACAGCTTGGACCCTTCCTTCCAATACAGCTATTGGGATTGGACCTAAAATAGATTATGTTATTGTAAAAACTTACAATCCTTATACCTTTCTAAAAGAAAATCTTATACTTTCCAAAAATAGAATTTGGAAAAATACAAAAAAGTTTTTTTTTGTAAATAATGAAAAAGAATTAAAAAAATTTAAAAAAACGGATAAAAAAATCCCTTTTAAAATTTTAAAAGAATTCAAAGGATATAGTTTTATAGGAAGTCGTTACGAACAATTATTATCTTGGGTCCTTCCTTCTAAAGGAGCAGAAAAAGCATTTAAAGTTATTCCGAGCGATTTAATCAACACAAATGAAGGAAGCGTAATTGTCCACCTAGCTCCTACATTTGGAGTAGAAGATTCTAATGTAGCTAAACAGAACGGAATTCCTTCAATGTTAGCAAGAGATGAAAATAGTAAAAAACAAATTCCACTTGTAGATTTACAAGGGAGATTTATCAAAAATCTACCTAAAGGGTTTGGAGGAGAATATGTTAAAAAAGAATACTCTAAAAATCTCTTAA
Organism: Candidatus Angelobacter sp.; assembly: GCA_035643775.1. Taxonomy (NCBI): domain Bacteria; kingdom Pseudomonadati; phylum Acidobacteriota; class Terriglobia; genus Candidatus Angelobacter; species Candidatus Angelobacter sp. The sequence continues at coordinate 90,951 of DASQPV010000016.1, read as the reverse complement.
ATCAGAGATCTGTAGATGATAAAATTGCGGAATTATTAAAATATGAAAACAGGGTTTTCAGAATAGAAAAATATACCCATTCCTATCCCCATTGTTGGCGAATGGAAAAACCATTGTTATATTATCCGTTAGATTCATGGTTTATGAAAACTTCTAAAAGTAGACGTAGAATGGTAGAATTAAACAAATCCATTCATTGGAACCCTAAAACTATAGGAGAAAATAGATTTGGAAAATGGCTAGAGAATATTAATGATTGGAATTTATCCAGATCAAGATTTTGGGGAGCTCCTCTTCCTATATGGAGGAATGAAACAAGCAGAGAAGAAATGATCATAGGATCTGTTGAAGAATTAGTTAATGAAATAGAAAAATCTATACAAAAAAAAATTATGAAAGAAAATCCATTCAAAAACTTTGTGAAAGGAAACATGAGTCCAAGAAATTATAAACAAATTGATCTTCACAATAACGTTGTTGATAAGATTATATTGGTATCTCCTTCAGGTCTACCAATGAAAAGAGAACCTTATTTAATAGATGTTTGGTTTGATTCTGGAGCAATGTTTTTTGCTCAATTTCATTATCCTTTTGAAAATTCTGATTTTATCGATAAAAGAAAAGAATTTCCGGCTGATTTTATCGCTGAAGGAGTTGATCAAACTAGGGGGTGGTTCTATTCTTTACACGCTATTTCCTGTATGCTTTTTGATTCTATTTCTTACAAAAATGTTGTAGTTAATGGATTAATTCTTGATAATAATGGGCAAAAGATGTCTAAAAGTAGAGGAAATACGATAGATCCTTTTGATATAATTGAAAAATTTGGACCTGATGTGACCAGATGGTATCTGGTAACGAATACATCATTTTGGGAAAATATTCGTTTTAATACAGAAGGCATAGAAGACGTTAAAAAAAAATTTTTTGGGACTCTTTATAATTCTTACACTTTTTTTGCTATATATGCAAATATAGATGGATTTTTTTTTAAGGAAAAAAGTTTTTCTTTAGAAAAACGTCCAGAAGTAGATCGTTGGATTTTATCAGAATTAAACAACTTAATACAAAAAGTGGACAAATATTATTCTGACTATGATCCAACAAAAGTTGTTCGTGAATTAAATAACTTTGTTATTTATAATCTCAGCAATTGGTATATCAGAATTTGTCGGAAACGTTTCTGGAAAGAAACATATAATAATAACAAAATTTCAGCTTATCAAACTCTTTACCATTGTCTTTTTAATGTATCGAAGCTAATTTCACCTATTGCTCCTTATTTTTCTGATAGACTTTATCAGGATTTAAATAAAATTACAAATAAGGAGACTTTTGAAAGCGTCCATTTGTCTAATTTTCCTATATTCAATCCAGAATATCTGGATGAAGATCTTCAAGAACGAATGTCACTTGGCAAAAAGATTAGTTCGATGGGTTTTTCCATTAGAAAAAAAAAGAATCTTAAAGTTAGACAACCATTACAAAAATTGATAATAATAACAAAAAATGAGCGTATAAGAAAACAATTAAAATTAGTATCAAGATTTATAGCAAAAGAAGTTAACGTAAAAAAAATAGAGGTTTCAGATCCAGAAGGATCTATTTTGATAAAACAGATTAGTCCTAGTTATAAAAAATTAGGGCCAAAATTTAAAAAATCTCTAAAAAAGATCACAAATGTGATCGAAAAATTTACACAATCTGATATTGTGCAAATAGAAAAAAAAGGAAAAAAAGAAATTGTTTTCGAAGGAAAAAAACTATTTATTCATTTAGAGGATGTTTTAATATCTACCAAAGAAATTCCTGGTTTTTCTGTATTTCCAGAAAAAAAATTTACAGTTGCATTAGATGTTCGTGTAACGAATAGTCTTAAACAAGAAGGGTTAGCTAGAAGCTTTGTTAACAAAGTGCAAAATCTTAGAAAACAAAAAGGATTTCATATAACTGATAAAATTATCATGTATATAGATTCTAAAGAATATATAGCTTCTAAAGAATTCATTGAGGCTCTTGAAAACAACAAGAATTCTATTTGTGAAGAAACACTCTCTGTTGATCTTATTTTATCTCCAACTTTTGAATGGGAAGGAGAAGAAGTAAAAGTTGAGGTATTTCAATCAAAAATTGCAATTATGCATATATGAAAAAAGAATATCAATGTTTTTTATGTTCTATTTTTAAAATAAATAATAATATTCATTAATACTACTAAATATGTTTTCACATTTATTCTCAAAAATAATAAAAGAAAAGAGAAGAATAATATAACCAAAAATAGATATAAAAAATATACATTTATTTTTTTTACATATGATTACCCTATTTAATTTTTCTATAATTGACTCAGAAGTTATAATGTTTAAAACTCTCATTTTAGAAGACAGACTTCCTTTAAGTTTTTTTCGTACGGTGTATAACATATCTAATATAAGACTAATATCTTTGGTTAAAACTTCTGATAGAAGATCTCTAAAACGTTTAGACAATGTAGGGGATTTTCCATTAGTTGAAATAGAAATTTTAAGATTTACTTTTTTTAAAAGTGACCCAAAATAAAAATCACAAAAAGATGGAAAATCAGAAAAATTGATTAGCTTACCAAATTTTTTAGCATCCATCCAAATCTTCTCTAGAATAAAAAAGTTATCCTCAGCTAAAATAAGTATATCCGTTTTTTCAATCTCTTTTTTTTTAGAAAAAATTTTAATCAATTTAATTTTTTTATTTATTATAAAGTTTATTTTTATAGGTTTTTCCATATTATCAGAAATAATGGAAACAGAAGTAAAAGTAAAATTTTTTTGCATAAAAAAAAGTCTATTTAAAGCTAGATGCCCCCCTCCCAAAATCAAAAAAGAAAAATTTTTTTTCTTTAAAAAAATAGGTAATAAATTATTTTTTTCTTGTTTTATTACCTTCATATACTCATCAAAAAATCTCCTAAATTATCTTTAGTGTAACTAGAAAAATAAGCAAAAAGAAGATCAAATTCACGAATAATTTCCGTTTCATTTATATTTTCTTTATAACTCTTATTTAGTCGCATCCCATGCTTATCTCCACCTAAGTTGAGATTATAACGTCCATAATAGCTTCCAATTAATCCAATTTCAGCTACATAAGGACGAGAACATCCATTTGGACATCCAGTAATCCTAATAATTATTTTTTCTTTATTCAAGAGATGTTTCTTAAGGAGAAGAGAAATCTTAGAAAGAAAAATAGGAAAGTAACGTTGACTTTCTGAAAAAGCTAAAGGGCAAGTATTAAAAGCTACACAAGCCAGAGAATTTTTTCTAATCTTCGAAAGATTTTCCATGTAAGAATTTATACCATATTTCTCTAAATAGAGATTAATTTCATTTAAGTATTCCACTCTAACATCACTAAAAATTATATTTTGATTACAGCTAAGTCTAAACTGAACTTTTCCAAGTTTAGCTATTTTAAGTAAAAAAGTTTTAATAAAAATAGGAGGTTCATCGAAAACTCTTCCATTTTCTATAAAAATGGTAGAATAAAAAAATCCTTTAGAATCTTTATTCCATCCAAATAAGTCCGACCTATCAGTAAAAATAAATGCTTTCGTATTTTTTAAAAAAAAACCGCATCTTTTTTCAAGTTCATTCTTAAACCAAAGATCTCCGTATTTCTCAATAGTATATTTTAAGCGAGCTTGTTTACGCTCATTTCTATTTCCGTAATCTCGTTGAATCTTGAGGGTTTCATAAACTACTTTAAGTATTTTTTCTTCTTTATCAGCCAAACCAATTAATGTACCTAAACGGGCATAAGTTTTTGAATTTACAGGGGAAGTAGAAAGACCCCCACCTATAGTTATGTTAAATCCTTTTAGTTGTTTATTTTTAACAATGGCAATAAGTCCTATATCATTTGTGAAAACATCTACGTCATTATTAGGTGGAATTGCAAGGGCAATTTTAAATTTTCTAGGTAGAAATAGGTCTTTATATAGAGGATCTTCTTCATATCTTTCAAGGATTTTTTTTTCATCTAACCATATTTCATAATATGCCCTTGTTTTTGGCAAAAGAAAAAGGCTTATTTTTTTTGCATAATGAAATATTTCGTAAAAAGCAGGAGAAGTGTTTATTTGCGAGCTACAAATAACGTTTCTATTTACGTCTCCACAAGTGGAAATAGAATCAAGACCAGCTAGATTAAAATCCCAAACAGTAGGTTTTATTTTTGATTTTATTATTCCATGTAATTGAAACGTTTGCCTTGAAGTAATTTTTATTGTTTTTTTAGCTTGCTTGCTCGCTATACTATCTACAAGAACCCATTTTTTAGGGGTAAGAAAACCACCTGGAAGTCTAAGCCTAATCATGAAGGAATATGATCTTTCAAGTTTTTTAAAAGCTCGTTCTTTTCTTCTTTCACGATCATCTTGCTGATAGATACCATGAAATTTTATAATAAATTGATCACTCTCATTTAAAGATCTAGTAATTTCATTATTTATTCCGTAAAGAATACTCCCTCTTAAACCTTTACTTGACTTTTTAATTTTTTCAATTGGAGAATGATTCATATCCAATCAATAAACGTCTTTTAAATAACGTCCCCTTTCTTTTAAACGGTTAAAATAAATCTTAGAAAATTCTCCTTTTTTTTCTTCAATAATATGGAAGATCGTTTTTTCTACATCGAAACTCATAGTTTTTTTTTTACCACAAACGTATAAGTACGCACCTGAATCTATCCACTCAAAAAATTGAGTTTTGTATTTCCACATTTTTTGTTGTACATAAATTTTTTCCGATTGATCCCTAGAAAAAGCTAAATTAACTCTCTGAAGAAGACCTATTTCTCCCCAAAATTTAATTTCAGTTTGATATAAAAAGTCTGTTTCAAAACTCCGGGCCCCAAAAAAAATCCAGTTTTTTCCAGAAGATACTGTTATTTCCCTTTCCAACAAAAAAGCCCGAAAAGGAGAAAATCCTGTACCTGAGCTAATAAGAATAATATCTTTATCATTAGGTGGGAGTTTAAAAAAATTATTGGGTTTTATATAAAATTTCAAATGATCTCCTTTTCTTAATAAGGAGAGCTGATTAGAGCAAATCCCATATCTTATTTTTCCTTTATGTAAAAAGAAATCCATTTCTACAGTTAAATGGATTTCTCCATACTGGGCTTCAGGTGAAGAAGAAATGGAATATAATCTAGGAATGATTGGGTCTAACATTTTGATAAATGTTTCTATTTTTTCAGGTTCTATTAAAGGGAAATTTTTTAGAATATCTAAAAAATCCATTCGCATATTAGGGATATCCTTTTGAAAAAGTTCTGCATATTTTTTTACTATTCTTTTAGGTAAGAAAAAAATATTTAGCCGCTTCTTTAATAGAGTAAAAATAGATACATTTCCAACAACGGGATGTTTAATATTTTTATTAAATTTTATATTACTTATTTTTATAATATCTTCGACAACATCTAAAGGATTTTCTGGAAAAATTCCTAAAGCGTCTCCAACTTGATAACGAAGTTCTTCTTTGTTTAAAGAAATTTCTATGTGATGTGTTTGTTTTTCGGAACCTATATCATTCAAAATAATATTAGTTTGGACTTTTCCAGAAAAAAAATTAGACTTTTTTTCTTTCTTGAATTTTTCAATAAACTTTTTTTTGGAGAAAAATTTAATTTTACTTAAAAGTGTAACCATCCATTCTTTAGCTTCTTCATCAAAATCTACGTCACACTTTTTTAAGGGAAGATAACGTTGGGCACCAAGTGATTCTAAATGAGAATCTAAATCTTCTCCTGCTTTGCAGAAAAGAGTATATGATCTATCTCCAAGTGCTAAAACAGCATATTTCATCTTATGAAGTTCTGGAGATTTTTTCTTTAATAAAAAATTAAAAAAATCTTTAGCTGAATCTGGAGGTTCTCCATCTCCATATGTGCTAATGATTAAAAAAAAATAAGTTTCTTTTTCAAAATCACTATATCTATAATTATCTAAACTAGAAAGTTTGACTTGAAAACCGGAAGATTTTATCTTACTCGAAAATTCTATTGCAAGTTTCTTGGAATTTCCACTTTCACTTCCATAAGCTAATGTTATCTTTTTAGGATAATTCGTATTCGTAGAATCATCTATATGAGCCAAATGATCCTTGTTTAAGGAGAAAGATAAAAAATGATGGTCTAGAAATCCAGAAAGATATCCATGCATCCAAATAATTTCTGAAAGAGAAGAATTTAAAACCAATTTAAGAAAAATTGTTTTATTTAGCATATACCCCCTATTTAGCCTCTTTAGAAACCCACTGAAAATATCTGTGGAATTTTACTACCCTTCCTATTATGGCTAAGTAAGGAGTTCTCCTTTTTTTTTTAATTTTTAGTTGCTGCAAGTAATTTGTTCTTATATATTGAGCTGGGGATCCAGCTTGTTCAATTATTGCTAACTTTTTTACCCTAGAAATTCCATATTTTAGAAGATATTTTATAAGTTTATCGATATTTTTTACCATGTAAAAAACTAAAGTGTCTTCAGTCTCTGAAAGATCTTTCCACTGAAAATCTTGAATTAGATTCTGGTTATAATATGTAAGGAAACGAATTCCAGAAGAATATCCCCTAGCTGTTAATGGAATTCCGAAGTATGCAGCAGAAACGGATGCCGAAGTTACACCAGGTATTATTTCATAAGGAATATGGCATTGGATTAATACATCTAACTCAGCAATAATATTAGAAAATATAGAAACATCCCCACCCTTAATGCGAAGGACAAGTTTTCCTTTTAAAGCATTCCTAACCATCAAATCATTGGTATACGTTTGAGATATAGATTTTTTATTTCCACATTCTTTTCCTACATGAATAACTTGAGAAGCTGGATTAAGATAATATTTTAATATATCTTGGCTAACTAATCGATCAGTTAATACAATATCCGCATTTCGCATATAACGAAAAGTTTTCAATGTTATAGATTCTGGATCTCCAGATCCAGTTAAAATTACTTTACCTATTTTTGCCCTCATTCTTTAAAAAAACCATCTACTGAAAGATATCTTTCTCCTGTGTCATAATTAATAGTCAAAAATTTTGAAGGTTTTAAAATTTCTGAAATCTTTTTATTTACAGCAGCCAATACTGCTCCGGTAGAAATACCGACAAAAAGTCCTTCTTCTTTAGCTGCCCTTTTTGCATATTCAAAAGCTTCTTCTTTACTTACTGTAAAGATTTCGTCTAGAATATTGATATCTAGAATATCAGGAACAAACCCAGCTCCAATTCCTTGAATTTCATGTGGGCCGGAAATATTACCTGAAAGAACAGCGGATTCTTTAGGTTCAACTGCAATAATTTTCATATTAGGGAATTTCTTTTTAAGAATTTCAGTTATTCCCATAATATGGCCACCCGTACCTACTCCAGTTATGAAATAATCAAAACCTTCAGAAAAATCATCTAGTATTTCTCTTGCTGTTTTTTTTCTATGTACAGAAATGTTTAACTTATTATTAAATTGCTTAGCCATCCAGGCGTTTGGGATAGATTCATAAAGATCTTTAGCTTTTTCTAGAGCTCCTTTCATCCCTTTTTCTTTTGGAGTAAAGACTAATTCAGCTCCAAAAGCAGACATAATATAACGTCTTTCAACACTCATAGATTCTGGGACAACCAGAATTAATCGATATCCTTTAACTGCAGAAACCATAGCTAATGCTATTCCAGTATTTCCTGAAGTAGGCTCCACAATGATACTTTCTTTTTTTAGAAATTTATTTTTTTCAGCTTCTTCAATAAGAGTAATAGCTATACGGTCTTTAATACTATGACTTGGATTATTTTTTTCAAGTTTGATCCAAACCTCATGTTTTTTAGGAAAAAGCCTATTAATTCTAACATGAGGAGTTCTTCCTACTGTTTGCAAAATGCTTTGCAATTTCATTAATACGTATTTTTATAATACTTTTTTGAGAAACTATAGAAAATGGGGGAATACTCTGTGTAATCCAGCTTTTTCCTCCAATAATACTATTCTTCCCTATAATAGTATCCCCCCCCAGAATAATAGATCCTACATAAATAATTACATTATCTTCAATAGTTGGATGCCTTTTTTTATTAGCCAAGCTTTTCTTTACTTTAATAGATCCAAGTGTAACCCCTTGATAAATTTTTACATGATTTCCTATACAGCTACTCGATCCAATAACAATCCCACTTCCATGATCAATTACCAAATACTTTCCGATACAGGCTTCTGGATTAATTTCAATACCTGTTTTACTCCGAATAAAATTAGAAATAATATTAGGAATCAATGGAATTTTTTGATTCCACAATTCATGGGAAAAACGATAAAAAGCAATAGCAAAAAATCCTGAATGAGAAAGAAAAATTTCTTCAAGAATATCTATTGCAGGATCAAATTGAGATATAGCTTTAGCATCAAAAATTAATTTTTCATAAATATTAGGAATTTTTTCTAAAAATTTTTTACAAATAAATTTACATTTGAATGTATTTTTATATATTTTTTCAAGAATATTACAAAAACGTTTATTCATTTTTTTCCAAAATTCTCTAAAAATACTTTTTTCAAGAATAAATGGGGATCGATTAAACAAAAAGTTAAATAGATCTTCAAAAAAAGAAAATATATCCTTTTGATCAGAAAAATTCAAGAAATATTTTCTGCCTTGAAAAGAGTATTTTAATAAGTAATGTAAATTTTCTATCATTTTTTACAATTAGCATGCAATCCACATTCTTTACCCATTTTTTTTTCCCAAATCCACCGTCCTGCTCTAATGGAGCTAAAAATGTGAATAGTTTTACTGCACGGATTACATCCAAGACTAATCCCCCCCATATCATGTAAAGAATTATAAAGCAAATAATGAATTTTTGTAAATTCTTTTACCTGGACAGGTACCCATTTTAAAAGTGGGTTGTATTTAATTAAATGTTGGGAATTATCCCAATCTAGAAAATCTAAAGATTTTCTGTAAGTAGAATGTGAAATTCGCAAACCAGTTATCCAAAGTAATTTTCCTAAAAAAGCTCTTTTTATAGGCTCTACTTTTCTTATGTAGCAACATAATTTTCTTTTTTCTAAAGATTCATAGAAAGCATTAGGTCCGTTTTCTAAAATATATTTTTCAATATTTTCGTACTTAGGATTGTATGCTAAAATACAGTTTTTATAAAGTTTATGAGTAGAACTCCATACTTGATATGTATCAGTAAGTAGACGCCCTGTATCAATAGTAAATATCTTTATTGGGATTTTTTTATCAAAAATTATATGAGTAATGATTTGATCTTCCATACTAAAACTTGTAGAAAAAACAACTTTACCTGGAAATTTTTTGTATAAAAATTTAAGAAAATCCTTAATTTTAAGATTTTTAGCTATTTTTCTGGGTAAACAGAACATAATTCTTCGTGTCGGGGTGACTGGATTCGAACCAGCGACACCATACCCCCCAGATATGGACTCTAAAACCGGACTGAGCTACACCCCGAAACGAAAAACTGGAAAATGTGGAGAAGAAAGTTAAGTGGAGTGGAAACTTCGAAAAATAAGTTGTATATTGCTTATTGATTAAGGCACTGTGGCCGAGTGGTTAGGCAGAGGTCTGCAAAATCTTACACAGCGGTTCGAATCCGTTCAGTGCCTATCTCAATCCTTCTAAAACTAACACAAATTCTCCGACAGGTGTGTTATTCTCAAAATAGAGAATAATTTCCCTTAAACTTCCTCGAACTATTTTTTCAAACTTTTTTGATATTTCTTTAGAAATAACCAAATATCTTTCTGAACCTAAAAAATTTTGGAACTCTTTAAGAGTCTTTAAAAGTTTATGAGGTGACTCGTATAAAATTAATGTTCTTTTTTCTTTTGATAGAACTTCTATTTTGGATTTTCTTCCTTTTTTGTAAGGTAGAAATCCAAAAAACGTAAATTCTTGACTAGGTAGTCCAGATTGAACTAATGCAGGAATGATAGCTGTCGAACCAGGTAGACATTCTACATGAATTCCTAATTTTATACATTCTCGTATAATAAGATATCCGGGATCAGAAATTCCCGGAGTTCCGGAATCAGAAATCAAGGATATTTTATCTTTCTTAATTAGTTTCAGTATTTTAGTATAAATTTTATATTCATTATACGAATGATACCTCATTAGAGGAGTTTTAATTTTATAATGATTTAATAGTTTCTTTGATGTTCTAGTATCTTCCGTTAAGATTAATTCAGATTCTCTAAGAATACGTAAAGATCTAAATGTAAGATCTTCAAAATTTCCTATTGGTGTTGGGATAATATACAACATTGCCTTAATGTTCGTTAATGAAATGATTCGATATTTTTTTGAAACAAATTTTAAACTAAAAAATAAAAGGTTAATTAGTAGATGGATTCAAACTATAGCAAAAAAAGAGGGTAAAAAGGTCAATTATCTCAATTATATTTTTTGCAACGACCAATATCTTTTAAAACTAAATTTAAAATTTCTTAAACACGAGAATTATACTGATGTAATCACTTTTGGGTATTCTTCTAGTAAATTTTCAATATATGGAGATTCTTTTATCAGTGTGGAACGATTAGTGGAAAACGCATTTATGTGGAAACAAGATGTTCAAATTGAACTCAAACGCGTTTTAGTTCATTCTTTATTGCATCTTCTTGGATACAAAGACAAAACAAAATCACAAAAAAGTATAATGCGAAGAAAAGAAAATTTTTATCTAAATTTAATTCATAATAATTTATGACTTACGACGTCGTTGTAGTTGGAGGAGGTCACGCAGGAGCTGAAGCAGCAGCAGCTGCTGCTCTAATGGGATCTAGGGTATTACTTATAAGCATGAATATACAAACAATAGGACAAATGTCCTGCAATCCAGCTGTTGGGGGAATCGCAAAAGGACAAATTGTCCGAGAGATTGATGCTTTGGGCGGTCAGTTAGGGATAGTTACGGATTCCACAATGATCCAATTTAGAATGCTTAACAGATCCAAGGGACCTGCTGTATGGAGTCCGAGAGCCCAATCTGATAGAAAACGTTTCACTGAAACATGGAGAAGAATTATTGAAAGGATTCCTACGTTGGATCTTTTTCAAGATATGGTAGTATATCTCCTCCTAAAAAGAGAACGAGTTATTGGAGTAAAAACTTTACTTGGTTTTGAAATTCAAGCTAAATCCGTGGTTTTAACAACCGGTACTTTTTTGAATGGAATTATCCACATAGGAAAAAAAAAAATTAATGGTGGAAGATTAAGCGAATCTTCCTCAATAAATATTACAGAACAATTAAAAAAACTGGGATTCTTTTCAGGAAGAATGAAGACAGGAACTTCTCCTAGAATTGATGGTCGTTCTTTAGATTTTTCTAAAATGAATCCTCAACTTGGAGATGATCCACCAGGAAAGTTTTCTTATCTGGAGACTCCAAGGTTAAAAAATCAGCGATGTTGTTATATAACTCATACAAATACTGAAGTACATAAAATTTTACAATCTAATTTTAACCAATCCCCAATATTTAATGGAACTATTAAAAGTCTAGGTCCTAGATATTGTCCCTCTATTGAAGATAAAGTTTATCGTTTTTCTAACAAAGAACATCATCAAATTTTTGTAGAACCTGAAGGATGGGATACAAATGAAGTATACATTAATGGATTTTCGACTTCTTTGCCTGATAGAGTCCAATACATGGCTTTGAAAAAAATTACTGGGTTTGAATCAGTTAAGATTCTAAAATTAGGTTATGCTATCGAATATGACTATTTTCCACCAACTCAGTTAAAACCTACTTTAGAAACCAAAAAAATTAAAAATCTATTCCATGCAGGCCAGATTAATGGAACAACTGGATATGAAGAAGCAGCTGCACAGGGAGTATTGGCTGGAATTAATGCTCATTTAAAGACTCATAAAAAAGATTCTTTCGTTTTAAAACGTAATGAAGCCTATATTGGCGTATTGATAGATGATCTTATTTCCAAAGGAACTGAAGAACCTTATAGAATGTTTACAGCTCGAGCAGAACACCGAATCTTACTTAGGCAAGATAATGCTGATGAAAGACTTACGCATCTATCTTATAGGATAGGATTAGCTGATTCGCAAAGAATGCGTTTAGTAGGGAAAAAAGTTAATAAACTAGAAAAATCCTTTAATTTTTTACAAAATTTAAACATAACCAAGAAATTTGCAAACTTAATTCTTAGTAAGAAAAATTCTCCTAATATTAATCATTCTTTAACTTTAAATGCAAGTAAATTTCTATCTCGTCCAGAGATAAATATTCAAGATATTTTATTTATTCCAGATTTGGAAAAATTCGTTAAAAAAAAAATTTTCGAAGAACGAATTTTAGAGCAAACATTAATCCTAATCAAATATAAAGTATACATTGAGAGAGAAAAGAAAAATGCTGAAAAATTGTCTCGTTTAGAGAATATAAAAATACCTGAGCATTTTAATTACCAAAAAATAAAATCTTTATCTTCAGAAGCTAGAGAAAAATTAATGAAATATCGTCCAGATTCTATGGGACAAGTTTCTAGAATTAGTGGGATATCTCCAGTCGATATAAATATTTTGCTGATTCACTTGACTTTTTAATATTTTATGTAACAAGATTTATTATTTTTTTATGAATTATAAAAATTCTTTTCAAGATCTTTCCGTTCAAATATCTTTTTGTCTTAGGGTTATTTAGTACTTTTTCTTTAATTTCAGATGTAGAAGCTACCCTTGAAAAGAAAATTTTAAATCTTAACTTTCCATTGAATAGTATAGGATATTCTATTGCCTCATCTGAGAGATATTTTACATCATACTTAGGGAGTTTAGCAAAACTAATAGATTTTCCATGTCCTAATTTCTTCCATATTTCTTCTGCAATATGAGGAGCAAAAGGAGAAAGGAGGATAACGATTGGTTCTAATACCGAACGCTTGGAACATCTACGTGCACTTAAAAAGTTTACTGCAATCATAAAAACTGGAACTGAAGTATTAAAAGAAAAATTTTCTATATCTTCTCTAACTTTTTTTATGGTTTTGTGTAAAACTCTATATTCTTCTTCTAAAGGAGGCTCCTCTATAATAGAGATAAATGCTCCATTATGGTGAAATAGTTTCCAAAATTTTTTTATAAATAGGTGGACTCCGTTTATTCCTTGTAGATTCCAGTTTTTTGTCTGTTCAATTGGACCAAGAAATACTTCATACATACGTAAAGTATCCGCTCCATATATTTCGCAAATTGTATCCGGATTAATTACATTATATCTAGATTTAGACATTTTTTCCAACTGTCTTTGGCAGAAAAATTTTCCATTTTCTAAAATAAGATCAGATGTAGCAAACTCTTTTCTCCAATTTTTAAATTTTTCTATATCCAGAATATTATTTTTTTTAAGTAAACGAACATCAACCGCTAATTTTTGAATATTTTTATTCTGACCAATTAACCCTTCAGAAATAAATTTATTTGTTCCTTTTAATCGTATGACAAAAGCTGATCTACTCAAGATCATTCCCTGGTTTATTATTTTTCTGAAGGGTTCATACTCACATAATAGAGTATGATCTTTAAGAAATTTTTGCACAAATCTAGCATAAAGCAAATGACCAGTCGCATGCTCTGCACCTCCAACATAAAGATCAACATTCTTCCAATATCTTTCATACTTTTTTCCTACGAATTCTTTTTCGTTATTAGAATCCATAAATCGTAAAAAATACCAACTAGATCCTGCCCATACTGGCATAGTGCTTGTTTCAAGAGGAAATGTTCTTTTATAGTCTATATTTGATATTTTTTTTTTCTCTTCATTCCAAGCCCAAGTTTTAGCTCTCCTTAATGGAGGATTTACACTATCTTTAGGTAGAAATTTATCTATATCTGGTAATTGCAAAGGTAATTTTTCTTCAGGAATAGACTTTAAAACTTCCCCTTCTTTGAAAAAAATTGGAATAGGTTCACCCCAGTATCTTTGTCTGGAAAAAACTGAATCTCTCAACCTATAATTTATACTAGATTTTCCTATTTTTTTGACCTCTATTTTTTCTAGAGCTATTTTAATAGCTTTTTCTTCTGTAAATCCGGTTAGAAAACCTGATTTTATACATTTTCCATTTGAAGAAAGAACCTTCAAAACTTTTAATCCAAATTTTTGGGCAAATTTAGAATCTCGTTTGTCTAGAGCAGGAACAGCCATTATAGCACTTGTTCCATATTTCCCTAGTACATAATCGCTCACGTAAATAGGTAATTTATCTCCAGTAAACGGATGCAAAGCATTAGAATAGGAAAATACTCCTGCTAATTCATTTCTTTCTTTCGTCTTTTCAATATAGTTTTTTAACTCAGTGTTAGTTATTTTCTCTATAAAACGATGTTTCGGAGCTAAAACAATGAAACTAACCCCAAAAATTGTTTCTGGTCTTGTAGTGAATATTTCAATATTATCTCCATCTATAGTTGGAAAATTTATCCATATACCATAGGAAAATCCTATCCAATTTCTTTGCGATTCTTTGAGATAATCTGGCCATAAAAGATTATCAAGTCCTTTTAAAAGTCTTTCAGCATAAGCCGTAATCCTTATCCTCCACTGTATCATTTCTCGTAGAGTAACTGGATATCCTCCACGTTCACTTTTTCCGTTTTTCACTTCATCGTTGGCTAATACAGTTCCTAAATCAGAACACCAATTAACTATAGATTTATCCCTATAAGCTAAGCGATAGTTTAGCAAAATTTTCTCTTTACTTTTTGAAGTAAATTTTGCCCATTCCTTATTTGTAAATAAAATTTTTGATGTTTCGGCATTTGAAGCTTTTATGTAAATATTTCCTTCTTTTTCAAAAATGCTTATCAATTCATTAATTTGTCTAGCTTTTTCCATTTTCTGATCGAACCATGAATTAAAAAGTTTTATAAAAATCCATTGAGTCCAATGATAATAAGAAGGATCACTTGTTTTTAATTCCTTACTCCAGTCGAAAGAAAAACCAAGTAGGGAAAGTTGTTTTTTATAACGACAGATATTAATCTCTGTCGTTTTTTCAGGATGTTTTCCAGTTTGAATGGCATATTGTTCAGTGGGTAATCCAAAAGAATCAAAACCCATTGGGTGAAGAACGTTGAAACCTTCCAAACGTTTATATCTAGCGTAGATATCAGAAGAAACGTACCCTAAAATATGTCCAACATGTAATCCAGATCCAGAAGGGTAAGGGAACATATCTAAAATGTAATATTTGGACTTTTTAAAGTTTTCTTCAGTCTTAAATGTCTGATGTTCTTTCCAATATTTTTGCCAAAAACTTTCAATTTCTTTGAAATCGTATTTCATTATCTGCAAATTTAATTAATAAATCAAAGAAAACTAGACAGATTTTTAATAAAATTGGATTAAAATATAATTTATAGACTTTATAATTCTAAGACAATAATAAATTTTATGGAAAAAATAGAACTTCTGTCTCCAGCTGGAGATTTTGAATCTCTCAGAGCAGCGATAGACTCTGGGGCTGATTCTATCTATTTTGGTGTAGATCATCTTAATATGAGAGCTATATCTTCCGCAAATTTTTCCTTAAATGATCTTCCAGAAGTTGGAAAAATTTGTAAGAAAAAAGGTATCCGTTGTTATTTAACACTAAATACCATTATATATGATAATGACCTTTCTATTATTAAAAAATTATCTGATAAAGCTTATGAATCTGGGATAAATGCAATTATAGCAATGGATCAAGCGGTCATTTTATACGCCCATAAAATAGGAATGGAAGTTCACATATCTACACAATTAAATGTAACTAATATTGAAACAGTAAAATTTTACTCTTCATTTGCAGATACCATCGTTTTAAGTAGAGAGCTAAGTCTTAATCAAATTAAAAAAATTGTCTATAAAATTGAAAAATATAAAATAAAAGGTCCTTCTGGTAGTTTAATCAGAATTGAGATTTTTAGTCATGGAGCGCTTTGTATGGCTGTTTCCGGAAAATGCTACTTAAGTTTGCATTCTAGAAATTCTTCAGCAAATAGAGGAGCTTGCTCACATAATTGTCGTCATAAATATACTCTACTTGAGAAAGAAAGCGGTTTTAAAATAGATATTAATAACGAATATATTATGTCTACAAAGGATCTTTGTACTATCCATTTTTTAGATAAAATTATTGAATCTGGCATTAAAGTTCTTAAAATAGAAGGCAGGGGAAGATCACCTGAATATGTATCAGTAACAACATCTTGTTACCGAAAAGCGATAGATTATTTCTATCAAGGAAATTTTGATCAAAAAAAGGTTACGTATTTTACAAAACGTCTTAAATCAGTTTATAATCGTGGATTTTGGGGAGGTTTTTACCTGGGCCAAAAACTTGGAGAATGGTCTCAAATTAGTGGATCTGGAGCTAATAGAAAAAAGATCTTTCTTGGAAAAGGTCTTCATTATTATTCAAAGGCAAGGATAGGCGAATTTTCTATTGAAGCTAGTGATGTAAAAGTTGGGGATAGAATCCTAATAACAGGACCTATAACAGGTGTAAAAGAAGTTGAAGTTCTTTCTATTATGGTTAATGATTCCTTATTAGATATAGTTGTTAAGGGTCAGGTTTGTACTATTCCTTTGAATTTTAAAATTCGTACTTCAGATAAACTTTATAAATTAGTTAATACGGAATGTTTATCGTAACATTACAAAGAAATAAATGTATTGGATGTAATTATTGTTCAGAATTAGCTCCAGAATATTTCAGAATTTCTAAAAAAGACGGAAAATCCGTTTTATTGCATTCAATAGATAAGAATGGCTTTTTTGTTTTAAAAAAATATTGTTACTATTCTTTCGAAAGTTACAAAAAAGCTTCAAAAGTTTGTCCAATAGGGATAATTAATATTAAAAAATTTTGATAAAAAAAAGAAAGGGCTAAACAAATAGATAAATTATATCCAAAAATAAGTATGGGAAGCTTTAAAAAAACTGATTTAAAGGCTCTCTAATTCCAATACTTTATCTGTGAATATATTGTATTAGGCTTCTTAATTTTGGAATAGGGACGATAAGAACCAAAAAATATGTACGAACATATAAAATTTATAGTAGAAAAGGAACATGGCAAAGTTAGGGTTGATAAATTTTTGACTAATTTTATGAAAAATATCTCTAGAAGAAGAATCCAAAATTCTGCTATTTGGATAAACGAAAAACCTGTTAAACCTAGCTTTCTAGTAAAGTGCTCTGATAGAGTAAGCGTTTTAATGAATTCTCTTATAAATCAAGAAATAAAATCAGAAGACGTTCCTTTAAATCTTATTTATGAAGATAAAGAAATCATAGTAGTGAATAAGCCACCTGGAATGGTTGTTCATCCTGGTATAGGAAATTCTAAAGGGACCTTAGTTAATGCTTTAAAATCTCATCTTAATAAAGATACTTATCGTTTTGGATTAGCACATAGAATAGATAAAGATACATCTGGTTTGCTTGTTGTTGCTAAAAATAATCATAGTTTGGAACAGTTAATGAAACAATTTTTTTTTCATAAAATACAAAGAGAATATCTTGCTATTGTATGTGGTAACCTTAATCAGGAAAAAGGAATAATTGCTGCTAACATTGGGAGAAATCCTAATTATCCCAAAAATATGATGGTTTTTACTGATGGAAGTAGAGGAAAAAATGCAGTTACACATTATAAAGTATTAGAAAATTTTAGATACGTTACTTTTATTTCTTGTCATTTAGAAACAGGTAGGACGCATCAAATTAGGACTCATTTAAAGTTTTTAGGTCATCCAATTTTCAATGATCCCCGATATGGGGGAGACAAAATTTTTAATAAAATTGCTAAACAGCAGAAATTTTTTTTAGAAAAATGTTTCGAGCTTTGCAAGCGACAAGCTTTACATGCAAATTATTTAGGATTTACGCATCCAAAAAGTGGAAAATATCTTCATTTTGAGTGCGATCTTTCTAAAGATTTTCTTCATTTATTGAATAAATGTAGGGGGTTATAAAAGTAATTGAAATGGAAAAATTTCTCGTTGTTGGATTAGGAAATGTTGGAGATAAATACGCTAATACAAGACATAACATAGGATTTAAAATCCTTTCTCAATTTAATTTAGCAGTTTTTAATCTTAAACGATTAGGATTTGTTGCTAATTTTTATTTTGAAAAAAAAAATATTTTTTTATTAAAACCTTCTACATCTATGAATTTTAGTGGAAAAGCCGTAAACTTCTGGATGGAAAAGGAGAATATTTCTTTAGAAAAAATTTTAGTTATTACGGATGATCTACATTTAGATTTTGGAGTTTTGCGGCTTAAATATAGAAGTAGATATGGGGGGCATAATGGATTAAAAAACATTCAAAATATTTTAAATACTTCTAACTATACCTGTCTTAGATTTGGTATTGGAAATAAATTTACAAAAGTAGGTCAAATAGACTATGTTTTAGGAAAATGGACAGATATTGAAATAATAAAACTTCCTCATTATTTAAGAAGAGCTAAGGAAGTTATATTTAGTTTTATTTTAAATGGTAGAAAAAAAACAATAAACAGTTCCAATAGTTGGAAAATTTAAGATTAGGTCTCGTAGTTTAACTGGATAGAACGTAGGACTCCGGTTCCTATAATGAGGGTTCAAATCCCTTCGAGGCTAAAAAGCTTTGTCTTAATTGTTTAAGATGTTTTTTAAAAAAGCCATTTTAACAGCTGTTTTCGCAGATTCAATTCCTCTATTTCCAATTTTTATATTTTTTTTATTTTCATAGTTTAAAATACAAAGAATTACCGGAGTCTCATATACAATATTAATATTTTTAATTCCTTCTAATAAAGATTTACATATGTACTGAAAATATTCAGTTTCCCCTTTTAATAAGTTACCTATTAAAATTAGAGAATCCAATCTGTAATTGCTACATATTTTATCTGCAGCATAAATCAATTCAAAGCTTCCCATAGTATCCCAACTATGAATATTTTTTTCAAAATATCCAAGATTAACTAAAGTGTTAAAAACATCTTTATAAAGGCGTGTAGTTACAGATTCATTCCATTTAGATCGAACAATTCCAAATTGAAAAAACTTTTTAGAATACTCTTCTAGTTTCATATATTTGTAATATCTGATTTATCATGGATAAATATGTATCTATATCTTTTGCAAAAGGAGAAGTTGGATATTTATTTATGATTCTATAAAAATTTCTTTTAGATTCTTTATATTTATTTATACTCAAGTAAAGAATAGCAACTTGACGAATATAAAATGGAGTAGTGAATTTATTATTTATCTTATAAACTGCTTTAATATAGTATTGTATCGCTCTTTCGTTTTTTTTTAATTCTAAAAAAGAATCCGCTAGAATACCATATTTTATGGCTGAAAGAATTTCATCTTTAGATGAAAAAGCTTTGAAAAATTTTATTGCTTTTTTATACTTTCTTAATTTATAGGAACAAACACCAGCGTAAAAAGTAGCAATGTTCCCTGATTTAGTTTTAGGATATAAATTAACAATATCAATAAATCCAAGATAGGATTTTTTTATGGATATGTAGTCTTGAACAAAAAGTTGTCTAGGATAAAAAAGCATTTCCCTTGCTTCTTTTTGAAGCAAAATGGAATGTAATATGCAGAGAAAATATCCTATACCTAAAACAATCCCTAAAACTAGATTAAGTTTCTTAATATACATACCATAAATTTATTTATTGGGGCTGATATGGATTTGACAGCAAAATTTATGCTTGAGTGTAAGCATACCGTGTAAAGTAAGGAATACACGTTAATCTGTTCTTACTAAATGATAAACGGAAACGAAAATTACGCTCTCGCTGCTTAATTTTATCTGCCATTGATGTCAGAGCGGGATATCTATATCAGAAGTCGTTCCTTGTTTCTTCTGAAAGTAGATAAGAAAAAAACAAGGATAGGAAATCAGATACTTCTAAGATTTCTGAAAAAATAGAAGTTATACTGTAAAAATTCGGGATCCGACCTCCGATTTATGGTTGAAATAAAATTCGGATAAGTATGTAGAAAGCTTAAGGCATTGTTTGTTGGACGCGGGTTCGAATCCCGCCTGCTCCACAAAACTCCTCAGTAGCTCAGTTGGATAGAGCACTTGCCTGTTAAGTAAGGTGTCGCAGGTTCGAATCCTGCTTGAGGAGCAAGTGGTATCTCCCGGAATCGAACCGGGGACACAGGAATTTTCAGTCCCTTGCTCTACCATCTGAGCTAAGATACCAATATAAGAAAAACTCCATTTTCTCCATTTATCGTAAAGTAAATATTATTTATAGGCAATCCCAAGGATACTCCAACTACCTTGGATTCTCTTCCTATTGGATTTTCCATCTTTTTAATCTTCTGATATTTGTGATATAGAAAATTTTTAGCTAATTCTTTAGAAATTTTTTTCTTTTTTAGAATTTTTTTTACCTCATTTTTAACACTAACTCTAGATATATCTGAAATACGAGCAATAATGTAGCTTTGCTTAAAGTAAAAAAAAACTTTAAATTCTCCTAATTTTCTTTTTTTATCAAAAGACCATTGTATAATTTCAGAATAGAAATCTAATATTGTATAATCAATCTTAGTTCTCACCTGAGAACCTTTTTTTCTAGCGTTTTTAGCAAAAAAACTAAAATTAGCTTTTCCGTTTTCTTGAATAAATTCTTTTACTCTTTGGTTCAGAGTTTCCTCCGTTTTTTTTGAGTAATTAATGTATTTAAGAAAAATAGAAAGTTGATAAAATGGACGTAAAGGGCTTTTATCATCAATACGTATTATATGATAACCTATTGGTGTTTCGAACACTCCTATTTTACCTTTAGGATTTTCAATTAAAAAATTCTGAAAATCAGACGTTTTTTTTATCCCTCCTATATCTATCCATCCTAATCCTAGATATCCATTATAAGATTCTTTTTTAACTAATGCTTTAAATAGTTTTGGCTTTTTCAATTCATTTATTTTTTTTATAGATTCTTCTATACTTATTCGTTTTTTAGAAGAAAAAATAGTATTAGAAAAGGATCCTTTATGATAAATAAAAATATGACTAGCACGTATTGAATTGGATATCATTTTTTTTCCAGTAATCTTTGCTAGAAGATAATAATTTTTCCTTTTTAAAAAACTTACCCTTTTCGATTTTTTTAGTATAAGTAAGTTTCTTAAAAAAGATGGTAAAAAATTATAGGAATAATATATGGGATTATAAGAAACATCAGAATGATAATTAATCAAATATTTAGTTTCTTTTTTAAATTCAAAAAATAAACTTTCCATTTGTTTTTTTATTATTTCAGAATCTATTTTAGAGAATTTTCTAGAAAAATTTAGAAAAAAAAATTCCATATCTCCTAGATTGGAGAAAAAATAATTTGCCTTCATATAATCTGCTATTTCATCATCTCTAATTTTAAATTTTTGTTTTTTTTCATACTCCTTGTATGGGAAAAAAAGATAATCTACTGTTACTTTCTTAGAAAGAAATGATTTTTTTGTATTTAATCCACATAAACACATATCAAGATATTGATTCATCAAAATTTTATCATTAATATTTTTTTTTTGTTGAAACCAAACAAACCCGTGATTTTTAATATTTCTAATGTTTAGAAGATAATATTTAAATTTTTTAGTCCCTTCTTTTTTTTTAAATTGAGTAATATGTTTATATATAGATTTTTTTGCCCAAAAATTACAAAAATCTTTATCCATAAACTGGATTCCTATTTTTTTAGCACTCTGGATTAGATGCTTTTCCTCCTTAATTTTATGCAAAATATATGATGATGTAGGGTATAATTTTTTTTTTAATTTTAAAAAATTTTTAATTTTTTTTTCATCAATTTTAAAAATTGCATGAAAACTAAAGAAATTTAAAAGAGTTTTTGGATTAAAAACAAAAGAAAAAAGAATCAATCCAATAAAAAAAAAGGAGTAATCCCTAATCTTTCCAAAGAGTGACATTTTTTTATTTTTTTAATTTAAGGAATAGGAGAATCATAACTAGTTAGTTTTTATTAATAAAAAGCCATAAATTATGGATGAAAAAGAAAATTTATGACTAAATTAGACTTTTGAAGATCATTATAAAATCAAAATAGTTAGCGTATTAAACGTTTAGATAAATCTATCGAATTTTCTGTATTTTTAAGACTATTTTTTAGAATTTCAAAAGAAGGATAAGGAATTTTTGTAAAACCTATTAAATTCATACCTATATATCAAAAATTACACATTTACCATTCTCCCTGATTTATTTTTTTTGTTTTTATTTTATGAAATAATAATCTACTTGATCTTTCTCAGAAATTCTAGGTGAAATCGAAAACCTAATTATGGAAAAATTTTAATTAAGTGCTTTGTGGTTTTTCCAGAAGCAAAAAAGTATCTATTTTTTGGGTATTTTAGAGTAACTATAAATCTTCTCAAAATGAGAGTAGCTTTGGTTGGAGCAACTGGAATGGTTGGCCGTGTATTGCGAAAAATTTTTAATAACTATACTGTAAAAAAACTACTTTCTGTAGCTTCAAAAAAATCTTTTGGATTTGGAGAAGAAATCTCTTTTCAAGATACCCATTGTAGAATTCTTAGCTTAGAGGAGGCTATTTCTTTAAACCCTTATTTATCTCTATTTTCCGCAGGATGTGAAATTTCCAAAAAATGGGCTCTACGTTTTGTAGAATATGGAAGTTTTGTAATTGATAACTCTTCAGCATGGCGTATGGATCCAAATAAGCCTCTTCTAATTACAGAAATAAATACCGGTGATATTTCAGAAAAAGACAAGGTTATTGCGAACCCAAATTGTTCAACTATCCAATTTGTAATGATTTTAGCTACTTTACACAAACGCTATATAGCGCGAAGAATAGTTATCTCAACTTATCAAGCAGTAACTGGAACAGGGAAAAAATCTAGGAATCAATTGGAAAAAGAATCTAGGGGAAAATTTGTGGAAAAAATATATACTCATCAAATATATAAAAATGTTTTACCTTATTGTGATCTTCTAAAAGAAGGAGGATACACTAAAGAAGAAATTAAACTAATAAGAGAGACTAAAAAAATTCTAAAAGAGGATAGGATTTCTATAACAGCTACAAATGCACGACTTCCTATTACAGGAGGTCATTCTGAATGTGTAACCATTTCTTTTAAAAAAAAAATTTATTTAGATGAAATACGAAATATTTTTTCAAATACTCCAGGAATTATTGTTCAAGACTGTCCAGAAAATTGTTATTATCCTATGCCAATTTTATCTAAAGGAAAAGATGAAGTATTTGTTGGTAGAATCCGAAGAGAGACTTCGAATTCGTTGAATCTATGGATTGTAGCAGATAATTTGCTAAAAGGAGCTGCAAATAATGCAATACAAATTTCTGAATATTTATTCAATAATCAGTTTTTATAAATGAAAAAACTCTCAAAGGTGAAGGATTTATTATCCCTTCAAAAAAAAAGTAGAGAAAGGAGTAGAAAAAAATTGTTTATTGTTGAAGGAATTAAGGAGTTTCAAATGGCTTTGAAAGGAGGATATCTTCCAGATAAAATTCTTATTTACCGAGAAATACTTAAAACAAGAAAATTAGAATTTTCTGAAAAAATTACAGAAATTAGTTCTGCAATTTTTTTAAAGATTGCTTACAGAAATAGCAATGGAGGAATTATTGCAGTTTTTAAACAAAAACAAAAGCTTTTAAAAACTCTTAAGTTGAAAGATTATCCTTTAATTTTAGTTATAGAAAGTATTGAGAATCCAGGAAATATTGGAGCTATACTTCGTACAGCTAATGCTGTATCTGTTGATGCTATTGTTTTTTGTAATACAAAAACAGATACTTTTAATCCTAACGTTATTCGCTCAAGTTTAGGTAGTCTTTTTACTACAAATTTTTTTGTTGAAACTTCTTATAAGTTAATATACTTTTTAAGAAAAAAAAAAATAAAAATTTTTTCTACAGTATTGCAAAAAAAATACTTTAACATTTATAAAGTTGATTTTAGAGATGGGTTGGCTATCGTAATAGGCAATGAAGCAGAAGGTCTCTCCAAAATATGGATGGAGATTTCCGACAAACTTATAAAAATTCCAATGAATGTAAATGTGGATTCTCTGAATGTTAGCAATGTAGCAGCTATAATTCTTTTCGAAATTCTTCGACAACGTTCCAATTCTAAAATATTCTAAAAGTATAAATATCTTAATCTGTTTTTCTGGCCAACTGAACTATACCATTTTTTATTTTATGATAAATTATATTTATTATACCGGTAAATTCCCCAATATAAAAGATATCAAAATTTTTTATTGTATATAAATATATTCTTTCATCAAACTTAATTTGATACTTTTTTTTAAAAAGACTAAAAAAAGTTTCCATTTTATGAAAATTATCTTCTATAGAAAGAGTCAATTTTAAGGAAAAATTTTTCATAAAATGGACCCTTAAAATAGAAAAAGAAAGATATTGGAATATTCTTACAATATATTCATTTTTAATGAAAAAGAGATCTATACTGTAAAATGATAATAAAATATGATTTTTCTTAAAAAAATAAGGTAGATTCTTTGGAAACTTTTTTATGCTTCTTACTGAAGTTCCGAATTTTTCATTCATTAAAAATGAGAAAAAATGTAATTTAATTTTTCTTTTTTGTATACAAACTAAAGTTTTAGTATGTATAAAGGATGCTCCATAATAAGAAAATTCAACAGATCCTGCATAGGAAATACTATACAAAAGTCTAGAATTTGAAAAAAACCAAGGATCCGAATTTATAATTCCTGGAACTTCCTTAAAAATAATTTTACTTTTAGCTTCAAGTAAAGAAGCGAATATAGATGAACTATAATCTGATCCTTCTCTTCCTAATGTTGTAGTAAAATAATTAAAATCAGAACCTATAAAGCCTTGAGCAAGGTTTAGTCTATCTAGAATAAATCTATTCAGATAATAGATTTTAGAGAATGATTTTGTACAATCTATTATTCCAGACCTATATATTTTATTCGTACTAATAGATTTTCTAACATCAAGCCAAATATTCTCAATACCTATACAATGTAAATATTCGCTAATAATTTTTGTAGATATTAATTCTCCTTGAGAACTTACTTGATCATAAATGAAATCTACCTTGAATTTATCTTTTTTTAGGAAAACTTTTAAATCAGAAAAAAAAATATCAATTTTGTTAAAAAAATTATTACTTATTGTAAATAAATCATATAAAATTTTCATATGATTTTTATAGACTTTATATATATTTTTTTTTAAAAAAGACTTTTTTATAAGACTTTCCAGAAAATTAGTTGTATTTCCAATAGCTGAGACTATTATGAATTTTTTTTTTCCCCCTATTTTTCTAAAAACTCTAGAAATTTGTTTTATCCTTTGAGCATTTCTTACTGAAGATCCCCCAAATTTTGTAATTTTTATTTCCAATAGGACAACCTAATTTTTTAATCCGTCATATGTCCAATTCTTGTTTATTTTCACACATAAAAAACTAAGAAAGTTTGAACGGCAAAAAGTCTATTCTTTTTAAAATTGGAAAATCTTTTTCAGTAGAAAATTTATGCCTATTCTATCTTGAGAAAGAGGGTTTTTTACCTATTCATAGTAAAATTTATTTTTTGGTTTCAAAAAAAAAAATTAAAAAATCTGTGGATCGTAATAGAATTAAAAGGTTGCTTAGATCTTCTTTTAGGATAAACAAAGAATCCTTTCTCAAGCTCAATAGAAAAGAATTCTATCTATCTGTTAGATACAGAGTAAATATACTTACAATATCTAGCATTGTAGATAAAAATATGAAAAAAATATTAATTTTTAAAGAAAATGTAGAAAATTAAATGGACATTTTCCGTCAAAATTTTTCCAGAAAAAGACAATAAAACAATTTTTTTCATTCCACTTTTTCCTATTATATTTTCGAAAATATCAGAATATTCTATAGCTAAGAAAAGAAATCAATAAGAATAACTTCTAGACTATAATGGGACCGCATAGAAGAGCCTGGACAACGGAAACCTCCATTTCCAGTCCTAAAATCATTTCAATGGATATAAAAAACAAAACGATAGATCCAGCTATCGAAAATGAATAGATATCAATCCCAATAATTTTCAATAAAGCATTTCCTGAGAAAAGGAAAGATCAAAATAGATGATAAGATCACTTTTTTAGCATCTATTATGCTTTTATTTGTTTTTAGGCTTATAATAATAGGGAGATTACCTAATATATCTATGATGCTAAATAACATCATTAAACAGGAAACAAATGAATTTATCTATGTCTGAATACTTAAAAATGGCTTTAATTTTGTTTTTTTGTATATTTTTTCAAAAAACAGCCAATGCTGAAAATAAAAACATCGAAAATGGTAAAAATCTTTTTAAAAAAAATTGTACAGCTTGTCATTCTATGGATTTAAAAAAAGAGTTGATTGGCCCAGCTTTATCAGGAATAACAGATAGAAAAAATCGCAATTGGCTAAAAAAATGGATAAAAAATAACAAAGACCTCAGAGATAGTGGAGATAAGGATGCAATTTATATTTATCAAAAATACGGAAAGATAGAAATGAATCTTTTCCCAAATCTTTCTGATCAAGAAATAGACGATATATTAGATTTTATTAAAAACCCTCCTATTAAAAAGATGGGAATAGAAAAAATTTCTTTTACTGATACTGAAAAAAAAGAGGAATTAAGAAAAATTATCTTATTGAATTTTTCTGTTATTACGATCATTTTGTTTTGGCTTCTTATTAGGTTTTCTGTTCTGTTACGAATCAGAAACGATAATTCCATTGAAGAGTACATAATACAAAAAAGAAAATCATTTTTTTTTTGGAAAAAAGAAAACCGTTTCATCTTCTATTCTGTTCTAGGAATTTTAGTTATTTATAATTTATGGGAATTCTTCATTAACATTGATGTAAATGAAGGTTTTCAACCTAAACAACCGATTTTTTTTTCACACAAAATTCATTCTGGAATTCAGAAAATTGATTGTCAATATTGTCACTCAAATGCGAAATATGGAAAAATTTCAGGAATTCCAGCTGCAAACGTTTGCATGAATTGTCACCTGAGTATTACAGAATATAATGGAAATTATTTACCCCAAAAAAAAGATAAGGCTTTTTTCGATAAAGAAATACAAAAAATATATAAAATTGTTGGATGGAATCCGAAAACCAGAGAATTTTCTGGAAAAATGCAGTCAATAGAATGGATACGCGTTCACAATATGCAAGACTTCGTCTATTTTAATCATTCACAACATGTTGTTTCTGGAAGAAAAACGATCCAAAAATACAAGAAAGTCGATATTATTTGCAAAGCTTGTCATGGACAAGTTCAAATCATGGATGAAATTAAAATGTCAAATGATTTCACTATGGGATGGTGTATTAATTGTCATAGAAGCACAGAAATCGATATGAATAATTTTTATTATACAAAATATTTCAAGAAACTGCATAAAAAGCTAAAAAATAAGCATAATAAAATTACAGTAGCTTCTGTTGGAGGAATTGAATGTAAAAGTTGTCACTATTAGAAAAGAAAATGGATATTAGTTATGATTTTAAAAATTTCTTTACTTCTGAAATAGAGTATAAAACTTCTAGGCGAAGTTTTCTTAAGTGTATGGGATTTGGTACAGTGGCTGTTGCATTAGCAGCATGTAAAGGACCCGTAATTAAATCTATTCCTTATATTTTTAAACCTGAATCTATTACTATCGGAGAACCTACTTATTATGCTTCAACAATGTTGGATGGCTTTGATCTTAGTTGTGTTTTAGTAAAAACAAGGGAGGGAAGACCCATAAAACTTGAACCAAATAAGACCGCTAAAATCTTTAATAAAACGTCAGCTAGAGTACAGGCTTCTCTTTTATCTCTTTATGATGAAGAACGTTTGAAAAATCCATATATACGAGGAAAAAGAACTTCTTGGAAAGTACTTGATAATTACGTGGTGGAAGCATTGAAAAATATTTCTAGAAAAGGTAAACAAATTGTTATACTGAGTAGTTCCTACCCTAGTCCCTCAACTAAAAATCTCATTACAGATTTTTCAAAAATATATACTAATACAAGTCTCGTTATCTATGATGCAATATCCTATTCTAAAGCGCTTGATGCTTCAAAAGATTTTTGGGGGATTCGAGCGCTTCCTCGTTATGAGCTTTCCAAAATTGAACTTATTGTATCTTTTGAAGCCGATTTTCTGGGAGATTGGAGTCCAGAAAATTTAGGATTTTCTTATGCTAGAAGTAGGAGCCCTAGAATAGGTATGCTTCGTCATATTCAAATTGAAAGCAATATGAGTCTATCTGGGGCTAATGCGGATCTTAGAATTCCGGTTAAACCTTCGGAAGCTAAGCGTATATTGGCTGAGCTTTATAAAGCTATTAGTGATAGTGAGGGGTCTAAAGATATCTTTGCTCAAAGACTCGCAAAAGAAATTCTATCTAAAGGCCCAAATGTTTTGATATTGGCAGATGGAGATAAAGAATCTTATGCATTATCTCTTCTCATTAATCAGAAGATAAAAAGCAATGCTCTAATTAAGAATAGTTTTATCCTTTCTAAAGAAAGTAATGACGAAGGGTTTAAAAATTTTTTATATTCTCTAAAAAGAGGTATTATTGGAGCTCTTATGATTTTTAATACGAACCCGTTGTATAGTTTTTCAGAAAGTGAATGGTTAAGGAAAGCCATACAAAAAATAGATCTTAGTATTTACTTTTCAGAGAAGGAAGATGAAACTTCTGACGCTGTACAAGTTTTAGCTCCAATACCTCATTGGTTAGAAAGCTGGGGTGATGCAAATCCTGTAAACGGAATTTATACATTGATTCAGCCAACTATTAGAAAAATTTTTAATACAAGACAATTTCAAGATTCTTTGCTTATTTGGAAAAATATAAAGGAAAAAGTTCTTCCCTTTCGTAATTATTACGACTACCTAAGAAAATTTTGGGAAAAAAAGATTTTACCAAAATCTACTTTAGATTCCTTCAATAGAGCTTTATTTAAAGGATGGGTGGAAATTCCAGAATACATTTCTATCAATTGGAACACAAGAACAACTTCTAATAATTTTAGAACGGAAAAAAAAGGAAAAAAAGGATTCGAAATTAAACTTTACACAAAAATAGGGATAGGGGATGGGACTCAGGGAAATAATCCTTTACTACAAGAATTTCCAGATCCTATTACAAGGACTACTTGGGATAACTATATGACCATTTCATCGCATGATGCTAAAAAACTTGGTATTAAAAATTGGAATGTAGGAGACGGTTCTGTGCATGGTCATATGGTGAACTTGCATATGGGAAGCGTTAAAATAGAAAATGTTCCTGTTTACATTCAACCTGGACAAGCTAAAGGATCATTAGGGTTAGCTTTAGGATACGGAAAAATAAAAGGTAAAATAGCCCAAAAAGGAGGAAGAATAAATGCGTACAGAATTTATAAAAATTTTAATATTCTCCAAGCAGGTATTAAGATTGAAAAATCAAAAGGAATCCATGATTTTTCTTGTATTCAGCTCCAAAATACCAGTGTAGGGAGAAACTCTATCGCATCTGAAACAGACTTAGAAATTTTCTTAAATCAACCGAAAGAAAATTGGAATAAAAAGGAAAAAATTTACATTTATAATGGGAATATTACTCCAGAAGGAGTCACTATTTGGAGTGAACAAGATTCTAGCCAAGGACATCATTTTAATATTTCAGTGGACTTAAACTCTTGCATTGGGTGTGGAGCTTGTGTCATTTCTTGTAATGTAGAAAACAACGTTCCCGTTGTTGGAAAAGAAGAAATCCGAAAGTCTAGAGATATGCATTGGCTTAGAATTGATCGATATTACTCAACAAAAGAGAACTTTGAAAGTTTATCCAAAAAAGGATTTTCAGAGAAAAATATATCGTCTGAACCAAGAATGTACTCAAACTTGCTTAAGCCAGATAAAAATCCCAGTGTAATATTCCAACCTGTAATGTGTCAACATTGTAATAATGCTCCGTGTGAAACAGTTTGTCCAGTAGCTGCTACGTCACATGGTATACAAGGTCAAAACATGATGGCTTACAATAGATGTATAGGAACTCGTTATTGTGCTAATAATTGCCCATATAAAGTACGTAGGTTTAATTGGTTTAACTATGCAGAAAATGAAAAGTTTGATTTTCATATGAACAATGACTTTGGAAGAATGGTTTTAAACCCTGAGGTAGTTATTAGAAGCAGAGGAGTAATGGAAAAATGTTCCATGTGTGTTCAAATTACGCAAACTAGCATACTGAAAGCTAAGAAAGAAGGAAGAAAAGTTAAAGATGAAGAGTTCCAAACAGCTTGTTCCAAAGCCTGTCCAACTAATGCAATCCGTTTTGGAGATATAAACGATAAAGAAAGCGAAGTTTTCAAGGAGTTAGAGAATAAAAGAAGTTATCAATTACTTGATTTTATAGGAACAAAACCAAATGTTTTCTATCAAGTGAAGATTAGAAATAAAAATAATGATGTTCTCTTATGAGTATCCTATACGAAAGCCTTTAATTTTAGGTAAAAAAAACTATAATGATCTTACTAAAGATGTTTCTTGTACGGTAGAGACTAAAGCAGGAAAGCTTTGGTGGATTTCTTTCATTATTGCATTAACTGCAATGATTTGGGGGGGAGTATGCATTTTTTATACAGTAGGAAAAGGAATAGGAACCTGGGGATTAAATAGAACCATAAATTGGGCTTGGGATATCACAAATTTTGTTTGGTGGGTAGGAATTGGACATGCTGGAACTCTAATATCCGCTGTTTTACTTTTATTTCGTCAGAAATGGAGATTATCTATTAATCGTTCTGCAGAAGCAATGACTATTTTTGCTGTAATGCAAGCTAGCATTTTCCCAATTATCCATATGGGACGTCCTTGGAATTCATATTGGGTTTTTCCCATTCCAAATAAATTCGGAACATTTTGGCCAAATTTTAATTCTCCGCTTCTTTGGGATGTATTTGCTATCAGCACTTATTTTTCAGTTTCAACTATTTTTTGGTTTCTGGGATTGATTCCAGACTTTGCCATGCTCCGAGATTATTCTGTTAAACCTCTTCAAAAGAAAATATATAGTATATTAAGCTTTGGTTGGGGAGGAAAGGCTAAACAATGGAAGAATTTTGAAGAGGTTTCTTTAATTCTATCTGGTATTTGTACCCCATTAGTATTTTCAGTACATACTATTGTTTCTTTTGATTTCGCTACATCGGTAATTAAAGGATGGCATAGTACTATTTTTCCACCTTATTTTGTAGCTGGTGCAATTTTTTCAGGATTTGCAATGGTTCAAACATTGCTAGGAATAGCTAGAAAAGTATTGCATTTAGAAGATTATATAACCCAAAAACACGTTGAAAATATGAATATGGTAATTCTGGCAACCTGTGGTATAGTAGGTATAGCTTATATTTCAGAATTTATTTTAGCCTGGTATTCAGGCAGCCCATTTGAAGATTTTACCTATTTTTCTACAGAAGCAGCAACAGGGTCATATTGGTGGGCTTTCTGGATTTTGATTATATGCAACGTATTAATTCCCCAAGCTTTGTGGTTTAAAAGAATTAGGAAAAGTTTTCTTTGGTCTTTCGTAATTTCGATATTCATTAATATAGGTATGTGGTTTGAGCGTTTTGATATAATAGTGCTAAATCTTAGTCACGATTATCTACCGTCCACTTGGACAGGTTTTTTACCCTCCTTTGTTGATATAGGAATATTTATAGGAACTTTTGGATTCTTTTTTGTTCTTTATCTTTTATATGGAATTACAATTCCAGTAATAGCACAATCAGAATTAAAAACCATTTTAAAATCATCAAATGAAAAATATAGAAGAAAACAGGTGTAGGATCATTTACGTCCTATATAAGGATGAGGAAGTTTTATTAAAAGGGATCAAAATCTTGATAGATAAAGGGGTAAAAATTCAAGAAGTTTATACACCATTTCCCATCCACGGATTAGATAAAATCCTAAATTTAGGAAAAACGTCTCTCTCTAAAATGGCCTTTATTTATGGTTTTTTGGGAATGTTTTTATCTTTTGTATTAACCTGGTATACAATGAATTATGATTGGCCTCAAAATATTGGTGGAAAACCTTCTTTTTTTTGGCATATGAATGTTCCAGCTTTTGTCCCAGTTATTTTTGAATTTACGATTTTTTGCACAGCACATTTTCTTTGCATTTCATATTTAATTAAATGTGCTTTATTTCCTGGATCTAAAGATCAAAATCCAGATCCAAGAAGTACAGATGATAAATTTCTTCTAGAAATTAGAGATCAAAAGATTTCTAATGAACTAATTAATTTTATTAAAAAAAGTGGTTCCATAGAGATTACTCTGAAAGATTTATGAAAATATTTATTTATTTTTTAATGATTCTTCTTTTAGAATGTTTTTTTATTCGTTCATGTTCATATAAAAGATTCCCAAATCTGGTTTATATGCCAGACATGTATTATTCTGAGGCATATGAAGCTTATTCTCACCCAGACAATCCTTCTAATAATAGATCGAATAACCATTATTATTTTAGAAAAATGGTTATTTCTTTACTCCCTGTAATTGGAAGTGTTCCTAGAAATGAAGAGGGCATATTGCCTTATGATATTCCCAATTCCAATGATGGATACGAATCCTCAAAAAAAATAACTTATTCTCCTTTAAATTACCAAGAAATAAAAAAGAATATAGAGCTTGGTCAGAAAATGTATAGTATTAATTGTTCTATATGTCATAGTAACAAT
The DNA here is from genome assembly GCA_035643775.1 of Candidatus Angelobacter sp. Classification (NCBI taxonomy): domain Bacteria; kingdom Pseudomonadati; phylum Acidobacteriota; class Terriglobia; genus Candidatus Angelobacter; species Candidatus Angelobacter sp. The sequence goes on along the minus strand of DASQPV010000016.1, from coordinate 58,023 downwards.
GGAGATGGGTTAGGTCTTTTAGTAAAAAATGTAAAAATAATCGGAGTTCCTAGTTATAAAGATAGAGAAGAGATTACATTAGGTAGCGTTTTTCACGTAATAATGTACGGAAAAAATAATATGGGATCTTATGCTTCTCAACTTAAAATGTCGGATTGTTGGAAAGTCGCAATGTATGTAATTTACTTAAAAAAATGTATATGGAATGGATAAGTCTCCTTTGTTAAGTTGGAAAAAGATATCTATATTTTTAATTCTATTTGGATTAACTTTATTTATAATAGGACTTTATAGATGTCTTCATTTTGAAGAGTATAAAATGGAAGAATTCATAAAAAATAATCCAGTACTCTTTTCTTCTAAAAATACGCACTACTTTTATAATAGACCTTGGGCAGCATGTTATGTCTCTGCTTTTTATTTTACAGGAGTTTCTATTGGAGTATTATTTTTTATTGTTATCCAACATGTTTCTAATGCTGGATGGGCAACCATATTGTTCCCTGTTATGGAATGTATTTACTCTTTTCTTCCTTATGTAAGTATAGGGGTGTTTATTATATTAATTCTTAATGCTTTAGGTTTTTTTCATATATTTACTTGGATGATTCCTTCATTACAAAATCCATATTCGTTAAATTATAACGAACTCATTGCTAACAAATCCCCTTTTTTGAATATTCCATTTTTTATTCTAAGAAGTTTCATTTACATAACTTTATGTACTTTTTTTATTTTTAGGATAAAATTATTTTACAGTAAGTTGTATAAAAAAGAAGATTATCGTGCTTTACGTAAAGCATCTATTGGATTTATTCTCTTTTTTGCTTTTTCTTCAATGGGAATGGGATGGGATTGGATTATGTCTATAAATGCACATTGGTTCAGTACTTTATTTAGTTGGTATGTTATTTGTACGCATATGGTTAGTGGAATCACTACTATTACTATGGTCTCTATATTTCTTAAAAAAAATGGTTATTTATCAACTTTTAATAGTAATCATATGCATGACCTAGCTAAATATATGTTTTCCACTAGCTTATTATGGACTTATTTATGGTTTTCACAATTTCTTTTATGCTGGTATGGAAATATACCAGAAGAGGTCTCTTATTTTCTTCAAAGATCTGAACTATACAAAAACATCCATTTTTGGATGCTTTTTCCCACCCTTTTATTTCCTTTTATTGGTCTAATTAGAAGCAATGTAAAGAGAAAACCTAGGATAGTTTTTTTCATTGGATGTATTATTCTTATAGGTCATTACATAGATATTTATAACATGATAATGCCTGATTGCGTAGGAGTATTTTATGGATTTGGATTTACAGAAATTGGGAGTTTTTTATTTATGAGTGGATTTTTTCTCTTTTTTATTTTTAGAAAATTTAAAAAATCGAATATTGAAGCTAATGGTCATCCATTTTTTATTGAGAGTAAATATTATGAGTATCCATTTTAATGGTCTATTTTTTCAAATAAAATGGTTCAAATAATAAAATATTTTCATTTTTTTTAAGCTGAAAAAGCATCTCAGAGATTTCTCCCATATTCTTAGCTGAAGGTATTATATTAGGATGATATTCAAAGTCCAGTTTTAGAACATTCAAAGCTTTGAATGCTCCATCTCCTATTAGATGAATTTTTTTATTGGAATATTTTTGATAGTAATTATTATTTAATATAATAGCCTTTATAGGACAAAGCATTTTACCAAAAGAATCAAATACGGTTGTATAAACTTCTTTACGATTAGCATCAATCATAGGGATCAAAAATCCTTCATCTGGATTCATTTCTTTGCTCATTACAGTAAGAGTATCTATGGATAGAAGAGGAATATTCAATACGTAACAAATACCTTTAGCTGAAGATACTCCTATTCTTAAACCAGTATATGATCCAGGCCCCCTGCTAACGCAGACAGCATTTAAATTGGAGAATTTTATTCTTGCTTCTTTCAAAGATTTTTTTATAAAAACATGTAGATTCTCGGAATGAGAATAGTTTTTCGTTTTAAACTCAAAAAGACTAATGCAGTTTCCGTCTTTAGAAATACTAACAGAACAATTTTTTGTTGAAGTTTCTATATTAAGTATTATAGCCATAACTTCTGAAGAATCTTTGCATAAAATTTAATTTTGTTAATCATAGAGAACATTCCATTACTCCTAATGGGAGAGATAAACTCATTCAGTCCAATATGGTAAATAAAATTTATTTTTTCAGGTATAATTTCAATTTCTTTGGGAGATCTATCAGAATAAACTCTGATAATCAGAGCAGAAATTCCACTAGGTAAAATAGCATCACTATCAGCTCGTAAAATTATATTTCCATTTCTTAAATATGCGTAAATCCATACTTTGGATAAGCAGCCTCCTATTAGCTTGTCTTCACTTCGTTCTTCCATTTTTGGAAGTGATTTACCAATATTTATAATATGTTCATATCGTTCTTCCCAATTTTCAAATTGGAAAAATTCTCCTATTATTTCTCTTTCCACTATACTCATACTCTTAATTCATCTATCCTTTTTAGATTCATCTTCTTGGTTTTTATCTTCTCTTTCTAGATCTTCTTGAGTTGCTTTTTTAAACTCTCTAATTCCTAGACCTAATCCTTTCATAAGTTCTGGAATTTTCTTACCCCCAAAAATAAGTAGAGATAAAATAACAATTACTATAATTTCTGTGGTGCCAAAAGCACCCAATGTAACTAATATGAAATCCATGATTTAAATTTTAATGTTTTTTTTTGAAAAAAAAGCAGTAAACAATCATTAAATATACTGCTTGTTCTAAAAGATTTAGAATAATTCCATTTGTAATACAAGTAATAGATCCAGCTATATATGCTAAAAATAGTAAAAATATCATTTTCCATTTAGGATAATTCACAGGATAATTCTTCAGGCCCCAGATATATGAGACTTGAAGCATAGCTGCGTACGAAGCTAATATTCCTAAAGAACTCATTAAAAATCCAAATTTGGAGAATAAAACTAAAATATTAAATAAAATTGTAACAAGTATTCCAATTAAAGAAATATATACTCCAATAATAGTTTTATCAATAACTTTATAGGAAATAGAAAAATTTATATAAATTCCTAAAAAAAGATCAGCCATCATAATTAACGGAACAGTAGATAAAGTTCTATGATATTTTTTGTTTATCATAAGTTTTGCTATTTGCTGTACATTAGAACAAATGAAAAAATAAATAACGGATCCCACTAGAGTGAAGAAATAAGTCATTTTGCTATAAATAATTTTAGCATCTACCGTTTCAGCTTTTTTGAGAAAGAAAGGCTCTATGCAGATCCTAAAAGACATTACATAGGAGCTTATGAAAGCTGCTATACGATAGCATGCCGTATAGCTTCCGTTCATTTCATCAGAAATACATCGTTTAATAATAAGCTTATCAATGTTTTGATTAATAGAAAAAACAAGAGCTCCAATCATTATAGGAGTCCCGTATCTAAGCATTTTAATAATTAAGGGAATATTTATTTTTTTAAAATTTGTCTTTATAATAATTGGGAGAAAATAGATAAAACTTGCTAAAGAAGCAACAAAATTTGAAAAAAAAATATATCCAGTTCTATCTGTATGTTTTTTGATAAGATCAATTGGTAAGAAAACAATATGATTAACCGATGAAAGCATATACATGCTAACAGAAAAAAATATTAAAACCCCAAAAACTCTGATAAACGAATATCTAACGTCCATCTCATTAGCTCTAAGCCAAGTCATTGGAAGTACACAAAGAATATCAAGGAATATTATCATAAAGAACATTAAGAGATATTCTTCATGTCCTTTGTATCCTCCTAAAAAAGATATAGGATATATAAAAATAAGTCCAGAAAGTAAAACTCCTACGGATACAAAAGAGAATACAATCATTACGTTAGAAAAAACAATTGTTTTTTCTCTTCCTCTGTTTTTATACAGAAAACGTAAATAAGAGTTTTCTAGCCCAAAAGTAAGAAAATTAATTAGCAAAAAAGAGGATGAGTACATATCACTGTAAAGTGAAAATTCAATTGGGGCTAATTTTGTGGTAAATAATTTTAAAAATAGATAATTAACACACTTTGGGATTATATATCCTATACCGTATACAATAGTTTGTTTAATTATCTTTTTATACACAGAGTTTATACATTTGGTAGAAATAAAATAAAAAAATAAAAAAAAAATGTAGAAACATAAAATTGACGAATTTAATTCAGTAATTTATCAATTTTCGAACCTTTTTGCCAGGTATGGATTCTTTAGGAATACATACGTGAAATAGAAAAACTAACTAATTAAAAAAATTTTATCCTCCTATTTGGAATTTCTGAATATAAGAGAATGTAGGGTAAAAAAAAATTGTATAGAAAAAAAATTTTTAAACGCTCATATAATCATAGAGATTTCTGAATTTCTAAGAAATTAGTGAAATCCTTGTATGACAGTAAAGTCGATGATTATTTGTATAATGATATTATGTTAGAGAAACTTGTGGAAAAAACTTTTTTTACCAAAGATTTTATTCATATTATACGGAATATATGGATAACAAGGATAAAGAAATAGAGCATTTTTTTCGTTTTCAATTAATTGAAAATAAATTGGTTAATGATTTAAAAATTTTTAAGCTCTTGATTTTTTTTTTATAAATGCTTATTTTTCGTTAATTAATTAAAAATTAAAAATTCAGTGGAATTTAAAAAATACGCTATCAAGAATCAGGGCATTAGCAGCTTGTCCTTACATTATTATGAGGATTCTTTAAAATCTTTTTATGAATCTTCTATTACACCTTATATTACTGAAGAACGTAAATTAAATGTTGCTCAAATAGATGTTTTTTCCAGATTAATGATGGATAGAATTCTATTTCTAGGGACTTATATAAATGATCAAGTAGCTAATATTATTCAAGCCCAGTTATTGTTTTTGCAATCAGTTAATAATAAGGAAATACGGATATATATTAATTCACCGGGTGGTTCCGTTTATTCTGGATTTGGTATTTACGATACGATGCAAATGGTTTCACCGGATATTTCAACCATTTGTACAGGAATGTCGGCTTCAATGGCAGCTGTATTACTTTGTGCAGGCACAAAGGGAAAAAGAGCAGGATTAAAGCATTCCAGGATAATGCTACATCAACCTATAGGTGGGATATATGGCCCAGCTTCTGATGTTGAGATTTCAATGCGTGAAATCAATAATATAAAAAGGGAAATATATGAAATTATCGCACTTCATAGTGAACAATCTTTTTCGAAAGTTGAAAAAGATTCTGATAGAGATTTTTGGATGACTTCTGAAGAAGCTTTGAAATATGGAATTATTGATGAAGTATTAGGAGCAGAATAAAAATAAAAAGTTATGAAAAGAGAGTTAAAATGTGTTTTTTGTGGCCGAAAAAGAGCAGAAGTAATTGTACTCATAGGTGGAGTAGAAGAAGAAGGATATATCTGCGATCATTGTATATCTCAAGCTAGTCTCTTAATGAAAAAGAGATCCTTTTTCAAAAGGATAGGAAATCCTATACTTCATACTCCTCATTATAATAATACTCATACTCAGAATAACAATAAAAATTTAAGAAATTTTATGACCCCTAAAGATATTAAATTTTATTTAGATAAACATGTCATAGGCCAGGATGAAGCTAAAAAGACACTTTCTGTTTCTATCTACAATCACTACAAATGCATCGCATACTATGATTATTTGGAGGATGGATTAGAATTGGAAAAATCTAATATTTTGATGATTGGGGCAACTGGAACAGGAAAGACTTTACTTGCACAAAGTATTTCCCAACTTTTAAAGGTACCATTTACAATAGTTGATGCAACTGTCTTTACAGAAGCAGGATATGTGGGGGAAGATGTGGAAAGCATCTTAACCAGATTATTACAAGCTGCAGATTACGATATAAAATATGCAGAACAAGGAATAGTTTTTATTGACGAAATAGACAAAATAGCTAGGAGAGGAGATAATCCTTCTATTACCCGGGATGTTTCCGGAGAAGGAGTACAACAAGCTTTGCTGAAAATATTAGAAGGGTCTATTGTTCACATTCCACCTCAAGGTGGAAGAAAGCATCCGGATCAAAGAATGATCCCTATTAATACTAAGAAAATATTGTTTATATCAGGAGGGTCTTTCGATGGTTTAGAAAGAATAATCTCCAATAGATTGAATTTATCCAGAATAGGATATCAAACCAAAAAAAAAGAAATGAAAAATAGAGAAAACCTTTTACATTTTGTTCTGGCTCAAGATATTCAGGAATTTGGCTTAATTCCTGAATTAATAGGGCGTTTTCCAGTTATTGTTCATTTAGATCCTTTGGATCCAAGTTTTCTGAAAAGGATTTTATTAGAACCCAATAACTCCTTGATTAAACAATATCAAAAGATCTTCTCTTTGGATAAAAGATCTTTAAATTTTACAGATGAAGCTTTAGATATTATTTCCGAAAAGTCTTTGGAATTTAATTTAGGCGCTCGAGGTTTGCGTTCTTTTTGCGAATATATTTTAAGAGACATCATGTTTGATATAGATGGTCCTGTAAATATTTTAATTGATAAAGAGTTTATCCTAGAAAAGATTCGTCCACTTTGTTACTTAAATAAATTTGAATAGGAGCAGCGTGTAAGTTACGTATACAATTTAGCAAATATTGTGAAAAAAAATGAATATAAAAATACCCCACTTATGAATCAGTATTATGCGATAAAATCAAGATATACTGATGCATTATTGCTATTTAGAGTGGGGGATTTTTACGAAACTTTAGCAGAAGATGCTATTAAATGTTCTCAAATACTTGATATTGCTTTGACAAAACGTTCGAACATTGATTTAGCTGGATTTCCATATCATTCCATTGACTCTTATCTACCAAAACTTGTTAGAGCTGGTTTTCGTGTTGCTATTTGTGATCAGTTAGAAGAATCTCAGTCTAATTCTATTCTAAAAAGAGATGTTACAGAATTAGTTACCCCGTCTCTTGCATTAAACGATCAAATCTTTGATTCTCGTACTAACAATTTTTTAATATCTCTTTTCTGGGAAAGAGAGAAGGGAGGAGCTGCATTATTGGATATTTCATCTGGAGAATTTTTTATTTTAGAAAATTCAGCAAAACATGTAAATGAATTAGTGAAACGTTTTCAGCCAAATGAAATTATTTACCCCAAAAAATTTAAAAATATATTTAATCTTGTTTTTGGGGTAGGGTATCGTAATTATGCTATGTTTGATTGGGTTTTTGAATATAACGCAGCTTACGAAAAACTTACTTGTAAGTTTCAAACAATATCTCTTAAAGGATTCGGAATTGAAAATTTCCCTTTAGCTATATCAGCAGCTGGTGCTGTTTTACAGTATCTTTCTGATACTGAGCACAATTGCATTGAACATATTTCTTCTATTAGCCAAATGGAAGAAGAAAAATATCTCTGGATAGATGATTTTACTTTGAGAAATCTTGAAATAGTAAAATCTCTTAACGACAAAGGCCTTGCACTAATTAATATTCTAGATAAAACAGTATCTACCATAGGAGCTAGGCTTCTGAAAAGGTGGATTTTATTTCCGCTTAAAAATATTTCAAAAATTGAAGAAAGACATAATGCCGTATTTGAATTTTTGGATAAAAAAAACGTTTCATTAAGAATCTTTGATCAACTTAAAAGAATATCTGACGTTGAAAGACTCACCTTTAAAATTTCTTCTAAACGTATTACACCTAGAGAAGTAATCGTTTTGCATAAATCTTTGGTCGCAATTTCTACTATTAAAAAAATTCTTTTAAAAGTAAAATCATCTGTATTTAAAATTTTAGCTGAAAAACTCCATTCTTGGATTGGATTCTGCGACAGAATTATGAAAACACTTTCTTCTGATCCTCCTTATAAAATTAATAAGGGAAATTTTATAGCAAAAGGTTATTCTAAAGAGCTAGATTATTTACGTGACTTGATGTCTTCAAGTAAAGATTATCTTGAAAAACTTATCTTAAGAGAGCGTAAACGTACAGGTATTGGAAGTTTGAAAATTTCATTCAACAGAATCTTTGGGTATTATATAGAAATAAGAAATGCATATAAAAATAAAGTTCCGAGTAGATGGTTACGTAAACAAACCTTAGCAAATTCTGAACGATATATTAGCGAAGAGCTAAAAGAGTATGAGGCTAAAGTTTTGGTCGCTGAAAAAAAAATTTTTTATTTAGAAAAGGAAATTTTTAATGAATTGATTCTCCATCTTTCTGGATATATAAAAATTATGCTAGAAAACGCAAGAAATATAGCTTGTATTGATGTTTTTCATTCTTTTTCTATTTGCTCTTCTGAAAATAATTACATTAGGCCAGTATTAGACGAATCTTTTGATTTAGAAATTTTTAAGGGAAGACATCCTATTATTGAAAAGAATCTACCTATTGGGAAAACTTATATAGCTAATGATATTCATCTTAATAGAAGCGATCAACAGATTTTAATGATTACGGGGCCTAATATGTCTGGAAAATCTGCGATCCTTCGGCAAACAGCATTGATTGTTCTAATGTCACATATTGGAAGTTATGTTTCGGCTAAAAGTGCTAAAATTGGGAGAATAGACAAAATTTTTAGTAGAGTGGGTGCTTCTGATAATATTTCTCTCGGTGAATCAACTTTCATGGTTGAAATGAATGAAACCGCAAATATTTTGAACAATTTTTCAGATAGAAGCTTGATAATTTTTGACGAAATTGGAAGAGGGACAAGTACTTATGATGGAATATCCATAGCTTGGGCTGTTACGGAATTTCTCCATCAGCATGTTAAAAGACCTAAAACTTTATTTGCTACACATTACCATGAATTAAGTGAAATGTCTAGATTTTTTAATAGAATTAAAAATTTTAATGTATCCGTAAAGGAAATAGATGGAAAAGTAGTTTTCTTGTATAAACTTATACAAGGAGAAAGCGAACACAGTTATGGTATTCACGTTGCAAAAATGGCTGGAGTTCCCATTCACATAATTCAACGTGCTACTGAAATTTTAAATTTTCAATTCAAGTTTTTTCAAGATCAAACTCTTGAATCCATAAGAGAGAATCTTCTTAAGATAGATTTGAATCTTTTAACTCCTGTAGATGCATTAATAAAACTTAATGAGTTTAAAAAAATGATAAAAATGCGAGAGTAGCTTAGTTGGCAGAGTACGACCTTGCCAAGGTCGAGGTAGCGGGTTCGATTCCCGCCTTTCGCTTATTTAATGCCTGTGTGGTGGAATTGGCAGACACGCAGGACTTAAAATCCTGTAACCATTGGTTATGCGGGTTCGATTCCCGCCATAGGTACCAATAAAAAAAAATCACGACAGGCTTCGAACCTGTGACCTCTTACTTAGAAGGCAAGTGCTCTATCCAACTGAGCTACGTGACCTTTAGGTAGTCGGGGTGGAAGGATTCGAACCCTCGTTTGCCTGGTCCCAAACCAGGTGCGATACCCAAACTACGCCACACCCCGTAGATCGTAGACGGAGAGTGTGGGATTTGAACCCACGCGACAGCGATGTCGACAGTTTAGCAAACTATTCCGTTTAACCACTCCGGCAACTCTCCTTTAAATTTTTATAAAATGAGAGAAACATCCTTTAAATTTTTATAAAATGAGAGAAACACCTATTATTTTGGGTATAGAATCATCTTGCGATGAAACATCAGCTTCTGTGAGTAAAGGGTTTCGTGTACTTTCAAACGAAGTATCCACCCAAGAAATACATAAAAACTTTGGTGGAGTTCTACCAGAATTAGCCTCTAGATTTCACCAAAAAAACATAGTTTACATCATTCAAAAAGCTCTTTCTTCAGCAAAAATATCTAAAGATCAGTTGAATGCAGTTTCTTTTACAATAGGTATTGGTCTTATTGGCTCTTTATTTGTAGGTGCTTCTTTTGCTAAATCTTTAGCTTTGACACTAAATATACCCCTAATTGGAGTGCATCATGTTAGAGCTCATATTTTAGCTCATTTTATTGAAGGGGTTCATTATAATCCTCCAGATTTTCCTTTTTTATGTTTAACCATAAGTGGAGGACATACAAAAATAGTACTTGTAAATGATTTTTTCAAAATTAATTTGTTAGGAAAAACGGTCGATGTTTCAGTGGGAGAAACTTTTGATAAAGTAGCCAAACTCTGGGGGTTTCCTTACCCTGGAGGTCCTTTAATTGATAAATATGCGATAGAGGGGAATCCTAATCGTTTTTCTTTTTCAAAACCTAAGATAAATGGATTAAATTTTAGTTTCAGTGGATTGAAGACTCATATTTTGCTTTTTACGAAAAAACAATTAAAAATAGATTCCATGTTTATTAAAAAAAACTTACCAGATTTATGCGCTTCATTACAAAAAGTTATTTGTGATATTCTAATTGAGAAAATTGAAAACGCTGTTTTTAAAACAAAAATTCATAAAGTAGCTCTTTCTGGAGGAGTTTCAGCAAACTCAGAATTACGTAAACGATTTTTCCATATTTCTTTACAAAAAGGGTGGGAAATTTATCTTTTACCCAAAGAATATACTTTGGATAATGCAGCTATGATAGCGCTAGTTGGTTTTCTAAGTTATAGAAAAAAGAAGTTTTACCATTTTAGTATGGGTACTAAAAAATAGGAGAAAAATCATTTTTTATATTTTTTAAGAAATTTTTCTATACGTCCTTCTGTATCAACGAATTTAATTTTACCTGTAAAAAATGGATGAGATTTGCTGGAAATTTCCAGCTTATACAAAGGATAGTCCATATCTTCTATTTTTATCGTATCTTTTGTTTTAACAGTTGATCTGCTAAAAAACCAATCTCCACTACTTATATCTTTAAAAGCAACTAATCTATAATTTTCTGGATGTATATTTTTTTTCATTATACGGATAAATTATGAATTTATATAAAAATAGTCAAATTGAAAAAATGTTTGATCGTATTTCTCCAAAATATGATTTTATCAATCATATTCTTTCTTTTGGAGCTGATTTTACATGGCGTAAGAAAGTCGTCTCTGTTATTTACTCTTTTTATCCAAAAAAAGTGTTGGATTTGGCATCTGGAACAGGAGATTTAGCGATAATGCTAGTTAAAACAATAAAGGGACTAGATGTTATAGGTCTAGATATTTCTGATGGAATGCTTGAAATAGGAAGAAAAAAAATAAAAACTCTAAAATTAGAGAATAGTATAAAAATGTTAAAGGGAAACTCGAGATCTATGCTTTTTGAAAGTAATTTTTTTGACGCAGTTACAGTGTCTTTTGGCTTGCGAAATTTTGAATGTCTAGATCTTTGTTTAAAAGAAATTCATAGAGTTCTTAAACCTGGGGGAGTTTTTGTAGTTTTGGAGTTTTCCAAACCAAAAAGAAAGATTCTAAAATATTTATATACCTTTTATTTACATACCCTAAAATTTATAGGTTTTCTACTATCTGGAGACAATCTTGCATACAGTTATTTACAACGTTCAATATTTTCTTTTTCGCATAAATCTCATATAGAGAAAGTGTTTATTGATAAAGGGTTTTTAGTAAAAAAAATTATTACTTTGACTTTAGGAATAGTTTCCATATATGTCTCTAATAAAATGGAATAATTTTTTATTTTAAAAGTTGTTAAATATGCACTTTTCTAAAAAAAAAATTTTTAAAAAATATGGAGGATTTGAAGAAAATACAGGATCTACCCAATCCCAAATAGCTTTATTATCGTTTAGGATAAACCATTTAAATAAGCATCTTGAACTAAATAAAAAAGATTTCAATTCAGAGAGAGCTTTGGTTAATTTGGTAGGGAAGAGAAAGCGATTGCTTAAGTATCTAAAAAAAAATAGATCATTAGATGATTACGAGAATATTATAGAAAAATTTAATCTTAGATGAGAAGATTATTTTTTAAATAAAAAAAATTATATGACGTTTAAAGTAACCAATAAAGCAATAAAAGAAACCGTATTTTTGAAAGACGGAAGGGTTCTTAGAATAGAAGCAGGGTTCTTAGCTAGAAGAGCAGATGGATCTGTTGTAGTTAGTATTGGAAATACGATGCTTTTAGCAACAGCTGTTATAGGTGATAAAATTGAAGAGCATAAAGAAAATTATTTTCCTTTGAAAGTTTCATATAGAGAAAAATATTATGCAGGTGGAAAAATTCCAAGCGGATTTGTTAAAAGAGAAGGGAGACCTTCTAACGAAGAAATACTAACCATGCGTTTAGTTGATAGGGTACTTCGCCCATTATTCCCTAAAAACTTTTCAAGAGCGATTCAGATAATGATAACTCTTCTATCTTATGGAGATGGGGAGGTTTTGCCCTATAGTTTAGCAGGTTTAGCTGCTTCTGCCGCTCTAACTATATCTGGGGTCCCATTCAATGGACCTATATCAGAAGTACGTATTATTAAAAATAATGGAAAATTTATTATAAATCCTATAATTGAGCAGATTGAAAAATCGGATATGGATTTGGTAATAGGAGCATCTAAAGATGCTATTCTAATGATAGATGGAGAAATGAAAGAAATTTCTGAAAAACATTTTTTGCAAGCCCTTAAAGAAGCACATGAATATGTTAAAATTCAGATAGAAGCCCAACACAGATTATTCCAGAAAATAAAACCTCAAAAAAAATATTATTCTTATTATATAAACAATAATAATTTTTTTGAAGAAAAAATAAAAAATAGGCTTTATGAGTTTTCATACGAGGAAATTATAAAGATTTCTAAAAGTTTTTTAGGTAAGAAACATAGATCTAGGAAATATGAAAAAGTTTTAAAAGCTTTTAAAAAGCTTTTAACTGAAGAACTTTATGAAAGAAAAGAAATCTGTATAAAAAAATATTTTTATGAAATAAAAAGACAAGTTGTTCGTTTTATTATTCTAAAAAATTATATTCGTATTGATGGAAGAACTCCGAAACAAATTCGTCCAATATGGAGCTTAGTCGATTATCTTCCTAGCGTGCATGGGTCTGCGCTTTTTACTAGAGGAGATACTCAATCTCTAGTAACAGTAACTTTAGGTTCTTCCATTGATGTTAACAGAATTGATAGCGCCGTTTTAGAAAATAGAGAAAAATTTTATCTACATTATAATTTCCCTCCATTTTCAACTGGAGATATTAGGCAAATACTAGGCGTTTCTAGAAGAGAGATTGGGCATGGAATATTAGCACAGAGAGCTTTAAATAGTATCATTCCAAATGAAAATCCATATACTATAAGGTTAGTTTCGGATACACTTGAGTCAGATGGGTCTTCTTCTATGGCTTCTGTTTGTGCTGGAACTTTAGCTTTAATGGATGCTGGGATTTCTATTAAAAATCCAGTTGCTGGAATTTCTATGGGATTAGTTACTGATGAAATAACAAACGAAGGGGTAATAATTTCAGATATTTTAAGTGAGGAAGATTATTTTGGGGATATGGATTTTAAGATTGCAGGAACAAAATTTGGGATAACCGCATGCCAAATGGATCTTAAGAATAGAGGAGTTCCTTATAATATATTAGAAAAAGTTCTCTTTCAAGCTAGAGAGGGAAGATTGCAAATTTTGCAAAAAATTATAGAAACTCTTCCAGTTTCAAGAAAAAATATTAAAGATAGTGCGCCAAAAATTATTTATTTGGATATTCCAAAAGATTTCATTGGTTCTGTAATAGGTTCAGGCGGGAAGGTAATTCAAGAAATCCAGGAGTATACAGATACTTCTATTTCTATCGAAGAAAAAGGAGGAGTTGGATTCGTAGAAGTTTTTGGAAAAAATTTTAATAAAATTCAGAAAGCAGTTGATCTTATAAAGTCTATTACTTTTTTTCCAAAAATAGGGGGTATTTACAAGGCAAAAGTAAAATCAATTAAAGATTTTGGGGCTTTTGTTGAATTAGCTAAAGGAGTGGAAGGATTACTACATATTTCTGAAATTGAGAATAAAAGATTGAATAAAGTAGAAGAGGTTCTAAAAATTGGAGATGAAATAAAAGTAAAATTGATAGGAATAGATGGAAAAAAAATGAAACTTTCTAGAAAGGCTCTTCTACCTCAGAGCAAGAGCACCTATGTTGGATAGATCTATAAATTAAATTAAATATGAGACAACTTAAAATTACCAAGCAAATAACTAATAGGGATTCCGAATCTTTAGATAAATATCTAAAAGATATTGGTAAAATCCGTCTTTTAACTCACGAAAAAGAAATAGAATTTGCTAAAGCGATTAAAGAGAATTCTAATAAACGAGTAATTAAAACTGCTTCTCAAAGACTTATTGAAGCTAATTTACGCTTTGTGGTATCTATTGCTAAGAAATATCAAAATCAAGGTCTTTCTTTGGGAGATCTCATTAATGAAGGAAATTTAGGCCTTATAAAAGCTGCTTCTCGTTTTGATCATACAAAAGGGTTTAAATTCATCTCTTATGCGGTTTGGTGGATTAGACAATCTATTATGCAAGCTTTAGCGGAACTGTCTCGATGCGTACGTCAGCCTACCAATAAAATTGGATTAAGCAACAAAATTAATAAGACAGCAACTCATTTAGAGCAAAAACTTCACAGAACCCCTTCAATAAGAGAAATTGCAGAAAATTTAAATCTTCTTGAAAAATCTGTAGAAGAATCTATAAAAAATTCTGTACGTCAAATTTCTATGGATGCTCCATTAGTAGATAGAGAAGATTCTAATCTATACGATGTAATTAGACACGAAGAATATACTAGACCCGATAAATCTCTAGATCAAGAATATCTTCGAAAAGAGATTGAAAGAGCGTTAAATACAACACTAAATGATCGTGAAAGGCTCGTTATAACTTTACACTTTGGTCTTGGAGGTGAACCTCCAATGACCTTGGAAGAAGTAGGAAAGGTATGCGATTTGACAAGAGAACGTGTTAGACAAATTGAAACTTGTGGATTGAAAAAATTAAGACATTCTTCAGCTAGAAATTTGCTTGTTCCTTATTTAGGTGACTAAATTATTTTTTCTTTTAGTAAGAAAGAATTTTTGTAAAATGTCTTTACATTCTTTTTCCATTATTCCTTGAGTAATTGTTGTTCTAGGATGTAAAAAATGCATTTCATTTCTCATTTTTCTATCTTTTGCTCCAAATACTACTCTTTTTATTTTTGTCCAAAACAGAGCCCCTGTACACATAAAACAAGGTTCTAAAGTTACATATATGGTACATTTTTGTAAATATTTACCTTCTATTTGAGAAGCTAAAATAATTGACTGCATTTCTGCATGCGCAGTCACATTGCTTAATCTTTCCACAAGGTTATGTGCTTTTGTGATAATTTTTTCGTTTCGAACAATTACAGCACCGATTGGTATTTCGTCCTTTTCAAAAGCACATTTAGCTTCTTTCAAAGCTATCTTCATAAAGTAAAAATCAGGCGAAAAAATCATTAAATTTTATTTTATTGTTAAAATAACAGATTCATTATCGTTTAATATTTTATATTTTTTTTTAGTTAAAATATCTTTAACTCTAAGACGAGCTCCTATGTCAATATCCGTAATATCTAATTCTATATAATTAGGCATTTTTTCAGGAAGAGCTCTTATTTTAAGAGTTTTTAAAAAAATGTTGATTTTTCCTCCCTTACCTATTCCCATAGAACGACCTATAATTTTTATCGGTACTTCCAATTCCATTTTTTGACCTTCCAATAATTTGTAGAAATCCGCATGTAAAATAGTATCATACACTGGATGGAATTGGATCTCCTTTAGAATCGATCTAATTTTTTTCTTATCCTCGATAAATTCAAGGAAAACAATGGAAGGATAAATTAACTTTTTAAAGAGTTCTGATTGGACAGAAAATAAAATATTCTCCTTTACTCCATAAAGGACACAGGGAATTTTTCCAGAATTTAGCAAAATTTTTCTGGCTTTTTTACCTAAATTTTTCCTATTTTCTACTTGAATTATTATTGTATTCATTATTTAAGTTTTTTTTCAACTGGAAGTTAATGGTTCTTTTTTCTATATTAACCTCTTCTACTTTTACTAGGACCCTTTGTCCTAAATGGTAGCTACGTCCGTATTTTTCACCTATTACTCTGTATTTAGTAGGATAAAATGCATAATTATCATCCTTCATATTACGAAGAAGTATAATTCCTTCAACTTTTGATATTGCTTTTGATATTTCTAATTCTACAGAAATTCCAAATTCGTTAAATCCAGATATTATTCCTTCAAATTCATTTCCATGAATACATTCAATGTATTTTAACTGCATGTATTTTATGTAAACTCGTTCCACTTCATAGGCTATTTTTTCTTTAGAACTGCAATGTTCCGCTTTTTTTTCGTATATCTCTTTTGATGGAGATTTTCCATTTTTTAAATAGATATCTAATAAACGATGGGCCATAATATCGGAATATCTTCTAATAGGAGATGTAAAATGGCTATAATAATCAAAAAATAGACCATAATGTCCAATATTATTTGTCGAATACTTCGCTTTACTCATAGCTTGCATAGCAAAAGTAATAATAAGATTTTCCTCTGGTTTATTTTTAACGGATTCTAATAAAGAATTCATTGAATAAGAAATAGTTTTACGATTTCTTAGATTTATTGTATATCCCAATGTTTTTATTATTTTCTTTAATACTAACAATTTTTCTGAGTTGGGTTTATCATGCACCCTATAAATGTAAGTGCTTAACTTTTTTTTTACATGTATACTTACAAATTCTGATACCTTTTTATTTGCTAATAGCATGAATTCTTCAATAACAAAATTTGCCATTTTGTTTTTTTTTAAACAAATTTTTTTAGGATTATGGTGTCCATCTAAAATAAATTTAATTTCTGATTTATTAAAGTTTATAGATCCTTTATCTAATCGTTCTTTTCTTAATTTTTGGGCTAATTTTTCTAGAATAAGAATTTCTTCAAAAAAAGTTCCAGAATATTTTTCTATTATTTCTTGCACTTCTGCATAAGTAAATCTTTTGTATGACTTTATAATGGTTTTTCCAAACCAACTTTTTAAAAGTTTAGCTTTTTTGTTAATTTCAAAAATGGCAGAAAAACAAAGTCTTTCTGAGTTGGGAAGTAGAGAACAAAGATGGTTAGATAAAATTTTTGGTAACATTGGAACTACAAAATCTACAAAATAGATTGATGTAGCACGTTTGGAAGCTTCCAAGTCAAGTAAACTTCCTTCTATAAGATAATAAGAAACATCAGAAATATGTACTCCTATTTCCCAAGTATTTTCTCCAAGTTTTTTTAATGATAGAGCGTCGTCAAAATCTTTTGCATCAAATGGATCTACGGTAAAAGTTATTTCTGATCTCAAGTCTCTTCTAAGTCTTATTTCTTCTAAACTAATTTTTTCTGGGATTTTTTTTGATTCTATTTCAACTTTCCGAGACGGCCATCCATATTCAATTAATATAGCAGAAATTTCTGTTTTCTGAAATCCAGATACCCCTAATATTTCTATAATATTAGGCTGGGTCGAGGTTTTTTCCCACTCCACGATAACCTTATCTTTATTCTTTGCTTTATTAAAATTTTTTTCTGAAATAAAAATATCTACGTTAATATAATTATTATCTGCCTGGACAAATCCATAAGATGTCGTTTTAGCTAAACTTAACGTACCTAAATAATATTTTTTTTTAATATCAAGAAGATATACTACTTGACCTTCAAGTCTATTTTTTTTTTTAATTTTTACGATAACCTTATCTCCTCCTAAAGCTTGTTCCGTTTTATTTTTAGGAATAAATATATCTTTTTCAAGACCATATACACTTACAAAGGCATATCCAAAATGGGTAATGAAAATCCTACCTACATGAAAACATCCATTTTTTTTATCATTTTTACCCATTTTTTTAAGGATAATAAAAATTCTTCATATAGCTTATCTACTACTTAGTTCATCATATGAATAAAAATACTTTAGAGATTTTTGTTAAAAGTTTTTTTTAAAAAAAACGGAACAAGCTTAATTATGTTCCAAAAAAATTATATATCATATAAAAAAAAATAAAAACTATGCCAAACGGGAGAAAAAGAAAAAGAAGAAAAATTGCAACTCATAAAAGAAAAAAAAGGAGTAGGCTAAATAGACATAAAAAGAAGAAATAAAAGAAGAAATATGGCTCTGCGGGTGTGGTGAAATTGGTAGACACGCTAGACTTAGGATCTGGTGCTTTATGCATGGGGGTTCAAGTCCCTTCACCCGCACATTTATTACACCCTAAATACCAAGTTCTTTTTTAACATTTTTTGTTATATCAGAGCCCCTATTCACTAAAACGCATTTTCCAGGACTACAATCAATCACTCTAATTATGCTTTTATCTTTTTCCATAACTCTATTAATCGCATTTTCCATTTTTTTGTAGAGTGGATCCATAAGAGCTTTTTGTTTTTGATTTAAGTCATCAAAAGCAATTCTCTGATAAACTTCTCCTCTTTTTTGGAGATTTTCCAGTTCTACTTTTAATTCTACAGAATCTTGATCTTTAAATTTTTCCATTGTTTTCTGGATTTCTTCTTCTATTTGATCCAAAATATTTTTGTGGTATTTCCCAATTTTTTCTAATTTTTCTTTTACCTTATCTATTTCTGTAATTCTTTCTATAATTTCTTCTGTATTTAGACAGACTTCTTCTGTATTTAGACACTTTTTAGTTTCTTTTCTGGCTAAAGAAATGCAAAATAGAGAAAATAAAAAAAGAGAAAAAATAAAAATAATTTTTTTTTTCATATATTAAAATATTTAAAATTCTAAAAAAAAAATAAAAAATATTAATTACCCAAGGATAAGATGTATTTGCCATTTATGGACGTTTTCTGTTTTTTGATCTAAACCATATCCAAAATCAACGCCTAAAGTCCCAAAAATTGGGAAAAAAGTTCTGAATCCTAATCCAATAGATTTTTTTAGTTGAAATGTTTTATAAAAATTATAATGAGAGTAAACATTTCCCCCTTCCAAAAAACCTAATAACCAAATTATTCCAGATTCATTCATAATAATAGGGTAACGAACTTCCAGAAGGATTCTATTATAAAATAATCCCCCTATTTTAGGAGAAATTCCTCCAAATATTCCTGGATTAGGATATCCTCTTAAAGAAATATAATCTTTACCACTTTTAAGATTTGTGGATTCATATCCTCCAATGAAAAATCTTTGGAATGAGGGTATCTCTTTATATTTATTGTAATTCATTAAAAATCCTACCTCTCCTCCAGTTTTTAACACAAATTTTTGTAGAAAACTCTTATACCAATAAGTTTTAAGTTTTATTTTGAAATATTCCACCCATTTTTGGGGATATTTATTTTTTTTTCTATGTAAAAGAGAATATGGAATAGTAAAAACAGTTGTTAGGTCAAATTCGGACCCGCTTACCTTAAAAATAGGATCTGGTCCGGAAGATGTTCTATTCAATGAAAATGAATATCTCAAGTCATGTATTCCCTTTACTTTGGATAAATCTTTGAAAGACCATTCTTCTCCATACGAATAATGGTAATTATTATAATTAACAAAAGCTGCCCAAGAAAAATAATCGTCTGGCCATTTTAACCTCCTAGATATTCCAGATGAAAATCCAATATTTTTATTTTTTTCTGGTTGAAAATAATCTTTTTTATTTAGATGATTAAAATCATACTTCACTATTTTACTGTTTTGTGAATAGTTTCCTTCAAAGGTAAAAGAAGTTGGAAAATACTTTCCTAGCCAAGGGTCAGTGAAAGAAAATCCATAATATTGAAAATTTTTAGAAACTTGAGCAGATAAGGATAACCATTGTCCATTACCTTGAGGTAGTAAATGATAAAATCTTTTTTTAAGAAGATTCTCTAAAGATAGATTATTTAAATAAATATTTAAATTTCCTATTAACTGATTACCTACATATCCACCTTGTATTTTAAATTTACCAGATACTTTTTCCTTTAGTTTCCATTCAAGATCTACAGTATTTTTATTCTTATTTTCCATAAAAAATGGTAAAATATTATGGTCAAAAATTCCTAACCTTATTAAATGTAAAAAGGTCTGTTTTATATTTCTTTCGGAAAAGACATCACCAGGAATAGTTTTCAGTTCTCTGATAATTACATGATCTTTAGTGACAAAATTTCCAGAAAAAGTAATTCTGTCAAAAAAAGTTAATCTTCCTTCTTCTATCCTAACTTCTACATAAACTTTATGATCTTTAACAGATTTTTCTACTGGAAAGACCTTAGAGAAATAATACCCTTTATTTAAATAAAGAGAATAAATACTAGATTCGTTTTTTGGGTCTTCTGTACTTTCTATTATTCCAATAGGATTATAAGTATCTCCCTTTTCAAAAT
This sequence comes from Candidatus Angelobacter sp., assembly GCA_035643775.1. Lineage (NCBI taxonomy): Bacteria > Pseudomonadati > Acidobacteriota > Terriglobia > Candidatus Angelobacter > Candidatus Angelobacter sp. The sequence goes on along the minus strand of DASQPV010000016.1, from coordinate 37,587 downwards.
TCAATAATTTTTTTTTTTCTAAGATAGTGTTTCCAATAAACGAAACATCTCCTATGATATATCTTTTACCTTCATATAGCTTTATTTTTAGCAAAAAATTTTTTTCATCTAATCTCAAAAGAGATTTTGAGACTATATGTGCATCTATAAATCCCAAAGATTGGTATTTATCTATAATATCTTTTTCAACTTCTGTTACATAAGTTGATTTCTTTTTATTCAAGATATCTAATAATTTAACTTTTTTTATTCTTGATCTAAGAAGTTCTTCACTTGATACCTTTTTATTACCTTCCAAAAAAATTTTTTTTATCCTTATTCCAGGTCCTTTTTGTACATGAATCTTTAAAAAGGCTTCTTTCTTCCTATTTTCAGTATTTACTATTACATATACATAGGGAAATCCCTTTTTTATATAATACTTTCGTATGTCTTTTTTAAGATAACTAAGAAAATCTCCATTTATTTTACTACCAATTTTAACATTAAATTTTTGACTGGAGAGTCCAGTTCCTTTTAAATTTAAATCAGAGAGCTTATCTACTTCTTCGAGAATAATTTGAAAAAAAATTTTTTTTCCTTTTATTTTTTCCACAAAAACAAAGATATTTTTTAAAAGATTAGTCTTCCACAGATCTTTTATAAAATCATTATTTTTTTTTCCTTTTATTTCCTTCCCTATTTTAGGATAAATTATGTTAATAATTTTTTTTTTAACATAATTTCGATAAAGTCCTTTGATCTTAACCCCAGATAAGATGTAAGTACTCTCTTTTTTATATTTATACCCATATCCTATGGTAGGCAATATAAAAAATAAGAAACATAAAAAAAAATTATATTTCATTCGCTTTATTTTCTAAATTTCGAACCTTTTGGTCTTTAAAAAGCCCTAATTTTTAACTAGAGTAAAATAAATTAATGTAAGAAATTATTAAAGGATAAATTATGGGACCTACACAACAGTGTATGTATCAATAATAATCATTGATACAGTTTAGAGCAAAATTTAAATCTTTATTATTTTTTCTTAATTTCTAATGTTTTCTGGTTAAAACTAGCTAGAAATCTATAAATTTAGGGAATGTTTCATCAATATTCCCATACCTCTATTGAATTTTTGTCTATCAAAATATTTTTAATTTTTTTACATGGCTATTCTCAAATTTAATAATTTACGACCTCTTGGTTTATTAAAAAAAAACTAAATGAAAAGAGTAATTATTGTGAATGGACCAAATTTAAATCTTTTAGGGAAAAGAGAACCTGACTTTTATGGTCTGGTACGATTTGAAAGTTTTTTCGAAACCCTTAAAAAAAAAAAATATTTTTCTGGAATAGAGATTATTTATCGTCAGAGTAACCATGAAGGAAGTATTGTGGATTTACTCCAAGAAGTTGGATTTTCTACAGAAGTAGGTATTGTGCTTAATGCAGGAGCATATACACACACTTCTATTGCCATAGCGGACGCTATACGATCCATCCCTTCTAAAGTAATAGAAGTCCATATGACAAATATTTATGCAAGAGAACACTACAGAAAGCAATCATTCATCTCTTCCGTATGTGATGGAAGTATTTGTGGTTTTGGTTTGCGCTCTTACGAGTTAGCTATTATGGCTTTAATCTAAAATGTTTATGTTCGTATGATAAATATACTTTAGTATATCTTCTCTTCCTTGTTTTGTTTTTGAAGAAGTTTTAAACAAAATAGGAGAAATCTTCCATTCATTAATAAGAATTCTTTTATATCGCTCAATATTCTTCTGGCAAAGGTCTTTATTTACTTTATCTGTTTTGGTAAAAACAAGACAAAAAGGTATTTGTTTTTTACCTAACCATCTCATAAAACTTATATCTATATTTTTAGGTGGAAATCTATTATCAATCAAATTGAATAAGCATAAAAGGGTTCTTCTTTTTAAGATATAATCAAAAATTGATTGGTGAAAATTAAATCTCTCTTTTTTAGAGACTTTAGAATAACCATATCCAGGAAGATCAGCCAAGATCCACTTTTTATCTACGATATAATGATTAATTAATCTGGTTTTACCTGGATAAGAAGATGTTCGAGCTAAATTTTTTCTATTCAGGATCATATTGATTAAACTCGATTTTCCTACATTAGATCTGCCGAAGAAAGCATATTCCGCTAAATTAAATAATGGAATTTTTGAGAATTTTTTACTGCTTGATATAAATTTTACACTATGGATATTATAATCTCTCATATTTTTTAAATATTATACATACATTATGTCCCCCTAATCCAAAATTATTGCACATGCTAATGTTTAGGGTTCTTTTTTGAGCTTTTTTAGGCGTTAAATTTAACCTAGTATCGATTTCTTCATCAATTTCTGAAAGATTAATAGTAGGAGGAATTATGCTTTTTGAAAGGGGTAATATAGAAGCTACGGATTCTATCGCACCTGAAGCTCCTAGCAAATGTCCAGTCATAGATTTTGTTGAATTAATATTAATATTATAAACGCTTTTTCCAAAAACAGCTTTAATAGCTCTTATCTCAGATAGATCTCCTAAGTAAGTAGATGTTCCATGCGTATTGATATGTTCCACTTCTGAGGGTTTAATTTTTGCATCATTTATAGCATTTTTGATAGCTATCGTAATTCCAATACTCAAAGGATGTGGAGCTGTAATGTGATATGCATCAGAAGAAATTCCAATACCAGCTATCTCCGCATAAATTTTAGAGTTTCTGCTTTTCGCATGTTCATATTCCTCAAGTACCAGACTTCCTGCTCCTTCTCCCAATACAAAACCATCACGTTTTTTATCAAAAGGACGTGATGCACTTTTGTGTTTTTCATTTTTTGTAGAAAGAGCATTTAGAGCATTAAACCCTCCAATACCAGCTTCTGTGATAGCTGATTCAGATCCTCCAGTAATTATAACATCTGTTTTTCCTAATTGGAGTATATTAAATGCATGGACAAGAGCATTTGCTGAAGATGCACAAGAGGAAACAGTTGCATAACTAGGCCCTTGAAGGCCATGTTTTATGGTCAGAAAACCTGACGTGATATCTATCATTGTTTTAGTAATGAAAAATGGACTATATTGTGGATATCCCTTTTTAACGAAGTGAGAAATTTCCCATTCTAACGTAGAAAAACTACCCATTCCTGATCCCCAAATAACTCCAATACGTTCTCTATTTTCTTTAGAAAAATCTAAACCACTGTCTTTAATTGCCTCTTCCGATGCAACAATTCCATATTGAGTACAGTAATCTAATTTTCTAATTTCTTTTTTAGAAAAGAAATTTTCTGGAAAGTATTCCTTAAGATAACATGCAAATCTAGTTTTTAAATGACTAGTATCAAAATATTTTATGAAATTAGCTCCGCTTTCTCCTTTAACAAGAGAGAACCAGAAATCTTCTACATTATTCCCAATTGGGGAAAGGATCCCAAGTCCAGTAACTACTACTCTTTTTAATTTTAAACGGGGCATTTTAAATCTTTCTTAAGAAGACTATTCACATAAAATACAATATCCTTTATCCTAAAGATGGATTCCGCGTATTCGTCAGAAATTTTAATATGAAACTCTTCTTCAATAGCCATAATTAATTCTATATAGTCTAAAGAATCTATACCTAAATCTTTTATTAGAGAACTTTCGAGGGTAAGTTCATCAATTCCTAATTTTTTGGCTAAAATATCCTTTACTCTTGATTCTATGTCATACATACTGTATGTATTAAGTGAGAGATGTACTTTCCAAGAATATCAAATTCCAAATTAACTTTTTGACCTTTTCTTAAAAGATGAAAGTTACTTTTTTCAAAAGTATATGGAATAACAACTACACTAAAAAAAAAATTTTTTGATTCTAATACAGTTAGGCTAATTCCGTTTATAGTAACTGATCCCATTTCTATAATAGTACTGAAAAAGTTATCATATCTCAATTTAAATAACCAACTACTTTTTTTAGTTTCGATGGACTCAATAGATTCCGTATAATTTACGTGACCAGGTACAAAGTGCCCTCCTATTTCACTCCCTAGTTGAAGAGAACGTTCTAAATTTATTTTATCGCAAACTTTCAAAGTTTTTAGGGTACTTTTGTATAAAGAGTCCAATACAGCATTTACTGTATAATTTTCCTTTTTTTTTTTTAAAACAGTCAAACAAACTCCATTATGGGAAATACTTTGACCTCTTTTAATAGATTTTTCAAACGGATTTGACACAGTCAAGTAAATATTTTTTTCTTCAAAATGAATATCCGTTAAAATGCCTATTTTTTCAACTACTCCACTAAACATACATACAGTAAACTAGTACAGTTACTTCCTTTTGATTAGCTTCAACTAGTCCACCTTTTATTTCGAGAATAGAAACTTTTTTCTTTCTATAATTTTGGGAAATCTTCAATTTTTCCTTATCAATTTTAGCGTATTTATCTGTATCATATAATACGACCAATCCAAATGTTAATGTTGCTAAAATAGTCGAATGACCATTTAAAATATGAAAAGGACCAATTGATCCAGGCAATTTAACAGAACTAGAATTTCCTTCATATATTACTCCTTCTATACTTAGAATAAGAACCTTCATAAAAATTATGGATTAAGCATTTTTTCTCCACTTTCGATAGCTTTATCTATATTTCCTTTTAAGTTAAAGGCCGCTTCAGGATATTTATCTAGATCCCCATTTATAATCATATTAAATCCTTTAATCGTTTCTTTTATACTCACTGATTCTCCAGGAATTCCTGTAAATTTCTCAGCAACGTGAAATGGTTGAGATAGAAATTTCTGGACTCTTCTAGCTCGAGCTACCAGAAGCTTATCTTCATCATTAAGTTCTTCTACACCTAAGATAGCAATGATATCCTGCAATGTTTTATATCTTTGCAAAACTTCTTTTACACGTTGCGCACATTCATAATGTTCTATTCCTACAATCTCTGGACAGAGAACTCTTGAAGTGGAGTCTAGAGGATCTACTGAAGGATAAATTCCCAAAGAAGAGATCTTTCTTGATAGAACAGTTGTTGCATCAAGATGAGAAAATGTTGTTGCTGGAGCTGGATCAGTCAAATCATCAGCTGGAACGTAAATTGCTTGCACTGATGTAATGGATCCGTGTTTAGTGGATGTAATCCTTTCCTGCATTACCCCCATTTCAGATGCTAGTGTGGGTTGATATCCAACAGCTGAAGGAGTCCGACCTAATAGAGCAGAAACTTCTGATCCAGCTTGAGTAAAACGAAAAATGTTATCTATAAAGAAAAGCACATCTCTTCCTTTATTTTTATTTTTTTCGTTTACACTGTCTCTAAAATATTCTGCCAGAGTTAATCCAGATAAAGCGACACGAGCTCGAGCTCCAGAAGGTTCATTCATCTGGCCAAAAACAAAAGTTGCTTTAGATTTTTTCAAGGCATCTTTATCTACTTTGGATAGATCCCATTTACCTTTTTTCATGGATTTTATGAATTCATCTCCATAACAGATAATTCCTGATTCAATCATTTCACGTAGTAAATCATTTCCTTCTCTAGTTCTTTCTCCAACTCCAGCAAATACAGAAAATCCTCCATGTAACTTTGCTATATTGTTTATCAATTCCTGAATCAAAACCGTTTTTCCTACTCCAGCTCCACCAAAAAGACCAATTTTTCCACCCTTAGCATAAGGGTGTATAAGATCTATAACCTTTATTCCAGTATAAAGTACTTTTTTTGTGGGGGAAAGTTCTTCGAATTTTGGAGATTCTCTATGTATCGGAAGGACTTCCTCGTTACTTAGATTACCTAATCCATCAATACTTTCTCCGGTAACATTAAACAACCTTCCATTGATTTCTTCACCTACAGGCATGCTTATGGTATTTACGCACGGAATAATTTCTTGCCCTCTATTTAAACCATCCGTATGATGCATAGATATGCACCTAACAGTACATTCTCCAATGTGCTTTTGTACTTCCAAAGTAAGTTTTTTACCGTAAGAACCATAAATATCTAGGGCTTCATAAATTTTAGGAATAAATGAAGTCTTTTCAAAGATTACATCAATTACCGGGCCAATAATTTTCGTAATTTTACCTTTTGGATTTTTAAGCATTTTAAGTTTTTTAATTTTTTAGAAGACATTCTGTAATGAAATCCCCCACTTCCTCAGTTCCTATAGATGAAGAATCTTCCATGTCTGGAGTTACCATTTTTTTGTCAATAGAATATTTGACTGACTTGTATATTTCTTTCCCTTCTTTAAAAAGCCCAAAATGATCAAGCATCATTGCTACAGAAAGTATACTAGCTATAGGATTAGCTATATTTTTACCAGCAGCTTGAGGATATGATCCGTGTATAGGTTCAAACAGGGAGACTTTTTCACCTATAGATGCAGATGGTAAAAGCCCAATAGATCCACCTAGAACACTAGCTTCATCTGATAAGATGTCTCCAAACATATTTTCCGTTAAAATTACATCAAACCTTTCAGGATTTATAATAAGTTGCATAGCTGCATTATCGATAAATAGAAAATCCAACTGGATTTTACGATAATTTTTGCTCATTTTTTTTATTGTTTCTCTCCATAACCTAGAGGTTTCGAGCACATTCGCTTTATCAATTAAAGTAAGTTTTTTACGTCTTTTTAGTCCTGCTTCAAAAGCGGCCCGTCCTATTCGTTCAATTTCTCTTACATAGTAGACGCAATGATCGTAAGCTACATATCCATCAATGGATCGTCCTTTTTTTCCAAAGTATATGCCACTTGTCAGTTCTCTATATATGACAAAATCAATGTTTCCATTTGTATGAAGGGGAGACTTTTTAAGTATAGAGGGATAAACTTTTATGGGTCTTATATTACAGTATAATCCCATTATTTTTCTTAGCCTGAGTAATCCTTCTTCAGGCCTTACCTTTGCTTTGGGATCTTCGTCATATTTAGGATGACCTATCGTACCAAAAATAATAGCATCTGATTTTGAGCAAATATCTAAAGTTTCTGGAGGTAAGGGATCTCCAGTTTTATCTATAGCAGATGCTCCAATTAGACCTTCAAGATATTTGAAGGTATGACCAAATTTTTTTTCAATAGCATTTAAAACTTTACGTGCTTGTTTGATTACTTCTGGACCTATTCCATCGCCTGAAAGAAGCGCAATATTTTTTTCCATTATTTTTTTTTCAATCAATTAATTTATTTTTTTTTTCAAAAAAATCAATTTCTTTTTTAAGATTTGCTAGATATTCTATATCATTATAACCATGAAGAAAACAAGTTTTCTTGTATAAATTTATATTAAATTTTTCTGTATGATTTTCGAAAAAAACATTTTTATTTTCCAAATCAACGTTAATAATAGATTTTGGATATTGAATAACAGTTTCAAAAATATTTGTTAAAAAAATTTCAGAAATCTCTATTGGAAGAAGACCATTATTTAGAGCATTTTCTTTAAAAATGTCTGCAAAAAAACTTGAAATAACTACTCTAAATCCATAATCAAGAATAGCCCAAATTGCATGTTCCCTGCTTGAGCCACATCCTAAATTTCTGGATGAAATTAGAATTTTTCCTACATAAAGAGGATTATTTAATACAAAGTCAGGTTTAAAACGCCAATCCCTAAAAAGATTTTTTCCAAACCCTACTTTAGAAGTATTTTTTAAAAATCTTGAAGGTATAATTTGATCTGTATCAATATTTTCTATAGGCAGGGGAACAGCAGTGCTGCTAAGTAGTCGTAATTTTTCCATATTAATGTAAAATATTGTTATTTTTTAAATATTCATCAATATCAACAATTTTTCCTTCGATAGCAATAATAGCAACAACCAAAGGACTTGCTAGTAATGTACGTGAACCTGGACCTTGTCTTCCTTCAAAATTTCTATTTGAAGTGGAAACACAATATTCTTCTGAAGGTATTTTATCTCCATTCATTCCAATACAGGCTGAACATCCTGCTTGTCTCAGTTCAAATCCAGATTCTTTTAGTATCTTATTCAATCCTTCTTTTTTTGCTTGAAAATAAACTTTTTTAGAGCCTGGTACAATAATTGCTTGAACATGATTAGCTTTTTTTCTACCCTTGACAACTTTAGCGAAAAGACGTAGGTCCTCTATGCGAGAATTAGTACAACTTCCCATAAATACGTGATTGATACGTTTTCCTATTAGGGATTCCCCTATTTTTAATCCCATATATCTTAGAGATTTTTCCAATTGATCTTTAGAGAAGTTCGTTTTGGGTATTTTTTCATTTATTTTTATCCCCATGCTCGGATTTGTTCCGTAAGTAATCATCGGTCTAATATTTTTAGCATCAAAAATGTATTCATAATCAAAAATTGCCCATTTATCTGTTAAAAGGGTTTTCCAATATGAAATAGATTTTTTTAAAAAAACTCTTTTTGGAGAAAATTTTTTCCTTTTTATATATTTAAAAGTAGTTTCATCTGGAGATATTAAACCTCCTTTTGCCCCCATTTCTATACTCATATTACATACAGTCATTCTACCTTCCATACTCATTTCTTCAAAAATAGGTCCAGAATATTCTACGAAATAACCTGTACCTCCAAAAGAGCCCAATTTGTAAATAATATATAGAATAACATCTTTTTGGGTCCCACTTTTTCTAAGAAAGCCTTCTGCATGTAAACGCATTTGTTTAGGTTTATTCTGCAGAATACATTGACTAGCCATTACCAAAGCTATTTGACTCGTACCTATTCCAAAAGAAATACTGCCAAAAGCTCCATGTGTAGAAGTATGACTGTCGCCACATACGACAGTCATTCCAGGTAGAGTTATTCCTAATTCCGGACCTATTACATGAACTATCCCTTGATATCGATTACCTATACCATAAAACTGAATTCCATGTTTCCTACAATTTTTTGACAGAGTATTCACTTGTTTTTTTGCTAAGGGATCTTGAATCTGTAAATTTTGATTAATGGTAGGAACGTTATGGTCTGTAGTGGCAATGATCTTCTTTGGTCTAAAGATTGTAAGATTCCTTTCTTTTAATGAGTTAAAAGCTTGAGGACTAGTTACCTCATGTATATAATGTATATCTATATATAAAACGTAGATATCCCCTTCTATATTTTTGACTGTGTGAGTATCCCAAATTTTGTCAAAAAGTGTTTTACCCATAACTTTTAATCTTTTTCATTAAGGGTATTTTTTTTATCATCATTATGAGATTTTCATCCGAAATTTCTTTTTTATTATCAGCTTCTTTAAGAAAAAGAGAGTAAAGATTATCCAAATCTTTTTTTTGGGTAAAATATCCAAGTTTTCTACATCGATAAGCTAATGCAGCCCGGCCACTTCTAGCTGTTAATATTATGGAAGATTTTTCAACACCTACTTCTTTAGGATCTATAATTTCGTAAGTTTCCCGTTTTTTAAGTACACCATCTTGATGAATCCCAGATGAATGAGAAAAAGCGTTACATCCAACAATAGCTTTATTAGCTTGTACATAAATTCCCGTGTATTTACAGATCAGTTTACTTGTTGGATATATAAATTTTGTATTAATATTAGTGGAAAAACCTAAATGGTTATGTTGTTTCATTATCATTACAATTTCTCCTAAATCTGTATTTCCCGCTCTCTCTCCTATTCCATTAATTGTACATTCAATTTGATCAGCTCCATTAATTATTCCATACAAGGAATTTGCAGTAGCTACCCCAAGATCATTATGACAATGCGTGGAAATGGTTATTCTATGAATTCCTTTAACATTTTCTTTTAAAAATCGTATTTTTTCTCCATACTCTTCTGGAAGACAATATCCTGTTGTATCTGGTATATTTAATACCGTACAACCAGCTTTAATAGCTAATTCGCAAACTTTAGCAAGAAATTCATTTTCTGTTCTACCTGCATCCTCTGCGTAAAATTCTACATCTTCAACAAAGCTTTTAGCATACTTAATAGCTCCAATAGCTTTTTCCAGAATCTCGCCTGGGGTGCTATTGAATTTGTATTTTATGTGCCAATTAGATGTTCCTATCCCTGTATGGATTCTTGGATTTCTAGCCTTTTTTAGAGCAGAAGCAGCAACTTCTATATCTTTCTTTTTTGCACGGGTAAGTGCACATATTACTGGTTTCGTTACATTTTTACAAATTTCTTCTACAGATTTAAAATCACCTGGACTAGAAATGGGAAACCCAGCTTCTATAATATCCACTCCTAAAAATTCTAGTTGTTGAGCTATTCGAATTTTTTCGAAGGGATTTAATTTACACCCAGGAATCTGTTCTCCATCTCGTAAAGTAGTATCAAAAATTTTGATTTTTTTCATTTGTGAAAATTCACTCTTTTCCGAAGCTGAGCTTCGTATGCCTTCCAATCTAGAATAGGGGATCTAGCTACTTTAGATTTTATAGCTGCTTTAGCAACTGCGGTAGTAACATTGATCATCAAGCGGGGGTCAAGTGGTTTGGGTATAATATATTCTTTTCCAAAGTAAAGATTCTTATTATTATAAGCAATTTTTACTTTCTCTGGAACAGATTCTTTAGCTAGAGAAGCGAGAGATTGGATGGCTGCAAGTTTCATTGCTTCGTTAATTTTCTTAGCATGAACATCTAAAGCTCCTCTAAATAGATAAGGAAATACTAATACGTTATTTACTTGATTAGGATAATCACTACGCCCTGTTGCTAGTATTATATCTGGTCTTGTTTTAACAGCTAATTCATATTCTATTTCTGGAGAAGGATTAGCGCAAGCAAAAACAATAGGATTTTCAGACATATTCAAAAGCATCTTTGCTGTTAGAGCTCCTCCAATAGATAATCCTATAAAAATATCTGCTCCTTTAATTGCTTCTTCTAAGGTTTTTATAGACGAATCAACTGCGAATTCTTGCTTTTCTTTGGTTAAATCTTTTCTGTAACTTTGGATAACCCCTTTGCTATCTAGCATAATAATGTTTTGTTTTTGTACCCCAAGTTTTTCATAAATTCTAGCACAAGAGATAGCAGCAGCTCCTGCTCCATTTATGACCATTTTCACATTTTTAATGTTTCTATTTGTCAATTCCAAAGAATTGATTAACGCTGCCCCAGAGATTATTGCTGTTCCATGTTGGTCGTCATGCATAATTGGTATATCAATCTCATTCTTTAGTTTTTCTTCAATTTTAAATGCTTCTGGTGCTTTAATATCTTCAAGATTTATTCCACCAAAAGTAGGTGATATAGCTTTTACTACTTGTACAAATTTTTCTGGATCTCTCTCATTAATTTCTATATCGAAAACATCAATACCAGCGAAGATTTTGAATAATAAACCCTTTCCTTCCATTACTGGTTTGGAGGCGTCAGGTCCTATATCTCCTAGTCCCAATACTGCCGTTCCATTAGAAATTACAGCAACTAGATTGCCCTTAGCTGTGTATCTAAAAACATTATTCAGATTTTTTGCTATTGCTTTACTAGGAATAGCAACGCCTGGAGAGTAAGCAAGAGATAATTCTTTTTGACTACCATATTCCTTTGTTGGAGAAATCTGTATTTTCCCAGATGGGAATTTTTCATGATATTCTAAAGCTTCTTTTTGTAATTTTTCTATTTGGTTCATTTAGGATTTCTTTTATCAAATATTTTTTTACTTTAGTTTTCCATTTAAAATGGAGTTCAAAAACTCCAGAATTAAGATCTTCTGAAGGGATAAGTAAAAGACCCTTAAAATTAGGTTTAAAATAAAGGCGAATATCTTTTTTTTTAGAAAAAAAAATAATAAATACATTTCCAAATGTATTTATTGTATGAAATCCTATTGGAAATTTTATTTCTATACCTTTAGGTGATTTTTGGATTTTTACTTTTTCGTATGCATTTTTTTTTTCTTCTATATGTTCTTGAAATTTTATTCCTTTCTCAAAGGAATGTTCTGATCCTAGTTTAGGAGATACGTTGGATTGCAGAAAAATTATGGAAATAATAAAACTTATAAATACTATAAAAATTACGTATTTCATAAATTAATCTACCCAAAGGGTTTTTTCTCCTTCTGGAGTTTTTGCCCTCGAAGGTTTAATAGAATTTTTATTTATAAAATAAACATAGCTGGATATTTTTTCTATATCGTTTCCTTTTATTTCACCTGAAACTCCAAAAGCTCTCATCGTTGGATTATTTTTACTCCCGTTCCAAATTATATAGAAAATATTTTTAAAAAGATTTTTTTCTATTTTATTAATCCAGTAATCATCCGTTAAATTTGGACAAATATTTCCTCCACCATCTGGATTATGGCAGCTTGCACAAGTTGCCTGAAATAAAGCTTTCCCCTCTTCTACAAATTCTTTCTTGAATTTAGCTGTTTCCAATGTTACCTGAGTACGAGTTTTCTCAAAAAAAATAACTTTTTTCATTTGTTTTTTGTAAGCTAGTTCGTATTCTTTTTTAGTATGAGCAAAATCTGTAAAAAAATAAGCTAAAAGATATATTGTAGAAAAAATAACGGTTATATAAAATAGTTTTATCCACCAATCCGGAGGATGATTATCTAGTTCTAAAATACCCGATCCATTATAGATCTTTTTTACTTCAACATTTTTTATTTTTTCTTTTTTAATTTTTTTGTTAATAATTTCATTAATTAATTCAATAATCCATAAAAGGATAAAAATAGTAAACAATGAAATCCATGTTTCTGGCTCTTTTAGATTTAGAGAGTAAATTTCCCCTCCATAGAAATAGAATGCATAAAATCCTAAAATAATAATGGAAAATGTTAAATAGACAGTTCTAAGAAAACTAAAATTCATATCATTTTCTTACTTAGCTTCCTAAATTTTTCAAAAAAATTACGATACAAAAAATAAAAAAAGATAATACTAAAAATCCAGATTGAAAAAAACTGGTATATTTATTTTTTGCTAAACATTTTTTAAAAAAAAACATCATTAAAACTGGTTCACCTTTTTAATATCAGTACCTATCCGTTGCAAATAAGAAATCAAAGCAATAATTTTACTTTTTTCTAAATTTTCTAAAGTAATAAATTTTCTTTGAAATTCCATTTTTTCTCTCATATACGGAGATTCTCTACAGATATGTGCAACAATTTTCCTTGCTTGTTCTTCCATTTTCGTAAAAGCATTTTCTAGATCTTTCTTTCGATAAGGAACTCCTAGATTAATCATAGTTTTTATTTTAGATTTTGTAAAAGATCTATCTAATTCGTTGAATAACCAAGGATAACTAGGCATAATAGATCCAGGAGAAGTGTATCTAGGATTAGATAGATGTTTAAAATGCCATAAACTAGGAACTTTTCCACCAACTCTAGCTAAATCTGGGCCAGTTCTTTTTGAACCCCATAAAAAAGGATGATCATATACGAATTCCCCTGCCTTCGAATATTCTCCATAACGGACTACTTCATCTCGAAAAGGACGTACTATTTGAGAATGACAAGCATTGCATCCTTCTGATATGTAAATATCTCTTCCTTCTAGTTCAAGAGGAGTATAAGGTGTAACGCTTGATATATTTGGAACATTAGACTTAATTATTAGAGTGGGAATAATTTCAGATGCACCACCTATTGCAAGTACAACTAAAGATAGGATTATGAATGGAACCGGTTTTCGTTCAAGCCATCCATGAAATTTTTCTTCACATATTTTGTTCGGGATAACCGTAAATTCAATTTTTTCATTTATGATGAATTTTCCTTTTTTGATTGTTTTGTATATATTATAAATCATTAATATAGTTCCAAAAAAGTAAATTACTCCTCCAATGAACCTAAGAACATAGAAGGGCTTTATCATTATAACGGTTTCAAGAAAATTTTTATTTACCAGTGACCCATCTGGGTAAAAAGATTTCCATGCATTGGACTGCATTATTGCACACCAATACATGGGAAAAATATAAAGTATTATACCAAAAAAACCTAACCAAAAATGAGTGTTAGCTAGAAAAATTGAGTATGTTGAATTCCACAATTTTTTAGTTAACCAGTAAATAATACCAAATGCCATAAATCCATTCCATCCTAATGTTCCCAAATGTACATGAGCTATTACCCAATCTGTGAAATGACAAATAGAGTTTAATTTCTTTGTAGCTAGCATTGGGCCCTCTACGGTAGCCATACCATAAGCTGTAATCGATACTAGAAAAAACTTTAAGATGGGATCTTTTTTCATTCTTACCCAAGAACTTTTTAATGTTAAAAGACCATTAAGCATTCCACCCCAAGATGGAGCTATTAGCATTATAGAAAATATAGTTCCCAACATTTGGGCCCAAGATGGTAAGGCTGTATACATTAAATGGTGTGGACCTGCCCATATATATATAAAAATGAGAGACCAAAAATGTACAATAGAAAGTTTATAAGAAAAAACTGGCGTTCCAGATGCCATTGGAACAAAATAATACATTAAACCAAGAATAGGAGTGGTTAAAATAAATGCAACAGCATTATGACCATACCACCATTGAACTAGAGCATCTTGGACTCCAGCATAAAGAGAATAACTTTTAAAGGAAGAAAAAGAGATAGGTAATTCAAGGTTATTGAAAATATGTAACATAGCAACAGCAACCCAAGTTCCTAAAAAAAACCATATGGAAACATAAAGGTGTTTAATTCGTCTTTGAAAAAGAGTACCAATCATGTTTATTCCATAAATAATCCAAACAGCAGAAATTAAAAGGTCTAATGGCCACTCGTGTTCTGCGTATTCTTTACTAGAATTAATTCCTTTTAGAAAAGTTATCCAAGAAAGGATTATAAGTAATTGCCAACCAAAAAAATGCATCCAGCTTAAAATATCGCTGTACATTCTTGATTTTAACAACCTTTGTATAGAATAATAAGAGCCTGCAAAAATAATATTTCCTACAAAAGCAAAAATAACGGTTGTTGTATGTATCATTCTCCATCTTCCAAACCCAAATATTCCTTCGGAATTTTTCAAAATATTACCTAATATTAACTCTGGAAATTCTGGGTAGAATAGGAGAAAGGCGATGGATAAACCAGATAAAAAACCTAAAATGGCCCAAATAACCGTTGCGTATAAAAATGCTTTAACTATACGGTTATCCCAATATATTTTTTTAATATCCATCTTAATCCTCAATTAAGATACGAACTGAGGGTGTTTCGTAATCATCAAATTGCCCTTTTCTTACACATATTATAAATATGATAAGAAAAACAACTCCTAACGAAACACTAGCTAATATCATTAAAAGTAATATGCCCATAAGTTATTAGTTCTTAATTTTATTTATCCAATAATCACTTAGTTTAGTTGAAATTAGGGAAAATACTATGATAGAAATGGAACTTAAAGGCATCAATATTGCAGCTATTATAGGTCTCAAATATCCCATTATAGCAAGACTCAATCCAATTATATTATAGTATATACTTATTATAAAACTAATTCTTACTAATAAAATTCCAATTTTAGATAATTGAAGAATTTCGAAAATTTTATCAAAAGAATCCGCTTTCATTAAAACATCGCAATTAGGAGAAAAATTATTAACATCTTCAGATAAGGCTACTCCAACATCACTTTGTTTAAGAGCTCCTGTGTCGTTTAATCCATCTCCAAACATCATTATTTTTTCTCCTATTTTTTGCAAATACTTTATGCGATAAAGTTTTTCTTTAGGACTTTGTTCGAAAAAAAATATGCTCTTCTTCGGAAGAATAGTATATAAACGGGATTTTTCAGAATCATTATCTCCAGAAATTATTATTATTTTATAATAAGCTAGTTTTTCAAAAATTTTCTTTAATTTTTTTCTATAAAAATTAAGAAAAATAAAGTATCCTATAACTTTTCTTTCAATGTAAACAAAAACTCTAGATTGTTTGATGTTCTCTTTTTGGGGTTCATGTATTATATATTTAGCTGATCCAACTTTAATTTTCATTCCATTGATGTTTGCCTCCAAACCTTTTCCTGGAATTTCTTTAAAATCTCTAACTGGAAAAATTTTTCCAGTATAAAGAAATTTATAAAGTTTTCTGCTAAAAGGGTGTTTAGAATTTTTTACTAAAGATGCAATTAGGATTATTTGTTTTTTTGTTAAACATTTTCCAACAAAAGAAATTTTTGATTTATTAGATTCGGTAATTGTTCCAGTTTTATCAAAAACTAATGTTTTTATTTGAGATATTCTTTCTATAATATAGACATCTCTCAAATAAAAATTTTTTTTAGCTAAAATTCTCATTATATTACCCAAAATAAAAGGCATAGAAATAGCTAAAGCACAGGGACAGGCTACTATTAGAACAGAACTTACCGTTTTAAATAATTTGCATGGATTCACTATACTCCAATATAAACCTGTAAGTAGAGTTATTGCTAGTGTAATTATAGTAAAGTATTTACTCCATTTATTTACCAATTCATGGATTTCTGTTTTTTTTTTAAAAACTTCATTATTCCATAGTTGGAAAAGATAACTTTGATCCACTTTTTCAAGAACTTCTAATTCAATAGATTCTCCTTTCTGCTTGCCTCCAGCAAAAATACGATCTCCATTTTTTTTAACAACAAGTTTAGATTCTCCAGTAATAAAACTATTATCTATTAGAGCAGTTCCTCTAATTAATATGCTATCAGTTGGAATTATTTCCTCATTTCTAATTAAGATTCTATCTCCCTGTCTTAGAGAAGAAATAAAAATATTTTCTTCAATACCTTCTCTAAGCCTAATAATAGATATTGGATAAAAAAATTTGTTCTCTTTATCAAAAGATAAATATTGATTAGTTTTTTTTTGAAAAAATTCTCCTAATAGTAAAAAAAAAACTAATCCGGTCAAACTATCTAAATAGCCCGGACCTAAATTATAGGTAATCTCGTATATACTTCGCCAGAAAATTGTTAATATTCCTAAACAAATTGGAAAATCAATATTGAGACATTTATTTTTCAAAGTAAAGTATGCAGATTGGAAATAATTTGCAGAAGAAAAAAATAGAACTGGAAAAGATAGGATTAACATTAATATTCTAAAAAAATATTTGTTTTCGATTAGCCATTTATCTCCAGATCCTATATATTCAGGGATAGCTAAGAGCATAATATTTACAAAGCAAAAAAAAGAAATAACTATTTTATAGATCAGTTTTTTATTTTTTATAGAATTATATCTTGATTTTTCATTAAAATTTGGAGTATAACCAAGTTTACTCAGAAAATAAGCTAATTTGCTTAATTGCAGTTTTTTATTATTGAAAAGAACACAGACCTTTTTGGTCGGAAAATTTACCGTTGATTGTATAATTCCAGTATGGATTTTGGGTAAACTTTCAAGAATCCATATACAGGAACTACAATGTATTGATGGAACAGATAATCTAATCAAAGTAATTTTATCGTTTTCAAAATCAACCAGTTTTTCTCTAATTTTTTTTTGGTCAAGGAAATCAAATCTATTATTTTTTTTATTAGGAATCATACCTGGATGAGCATTCAGGTCATAAAATTTATTAAGTTTATGAAACTGCAAAATTTTATAAATTTCTTTGCACCCAGAACAACAAAAAAGTTTTTTTTTTAATTTTTTTTCTGATTTAATTTTACCACCACAATGAAAACAGGCATTCACGCGTAAAAAAATATTAAATTAATAGGAACTCCTTTTAAAAAACTGAAATACCCCCGTAATTTACTTTCTAAGAATCTCTTATAGTTATCTTTAACAGATTTTGGATAATTAGAAAAAAAAACAAATCTCATTTTGGAGAATTGAGTACAATATTTTACTTTAATTTGTTTTCCATTAACTTTTGGAGGAGGATTATTTTCAATAATAGGTAAAAACAAATCATTTAAAACTTTTGTTTTTATCTTTCTTTTACAATTTTCAGAAATTCTCATTAATTCTTCCATTATTTTTAATATATCCTTCTTTTTTTTAGATAAAGCTGAAAAAAAAAAGATAGGAATATCCTCAAAATAGGAGATTTTTTCTTTAATTTTTTTTTCATAATTTTTTTTTTCTTTTTTTTCAATCAAATCCCATTTATTAATAACAACAATAAATCCTTTTCCGTTCTTTTTAAGAATTCTAAGAATATTCATATCTTGTTTTTCCCATCCCCTAACAGCATCAATTACCAATAAACAAACAGTGGATCGTTCGATCGCCCTTATCGTTCGAAGAATAGAATAAAATTCTAAATCTTCGTTTATTTTTGAATTTTTTCTAATTCCTGCCGTATCAATTAAAACACATTCAATTCCAAATTTATTATAAAATGTATCAATACTATTTCTAGTTGTTCCAGAAATATTAGTAACTATATTTCGTTCTTCCCCTAAAAAAGTGTTAATAATTGTAGATTTTCCTACATTTGGACGTCCAATTATAGCAAATTTTTTAAAATATTTTGGAAAAAATTCTTTTTTAGAAATTTTTGAAAATATTTTTGTTAGCTGATCGAGAAGATCTCCTGTACCCCATCCGTTTGATGATGATATACAAAAATAATTACTGAATCCTAATTTATGAAATTCAAGTGAATGGTAAATATATTTTTTATAATCTACTTTATTGATTATTAAAAAAACTTGTTTTTTAGATTTTCTAAGTAATTTAGCTATTTCTAAATCTAGATTTGTTAGTCCATCCATAATATCTACAACAAATAAAATTATATCGGCCTCATCAATCGCCAGATCCACTTGTTTTTTTATTTTTTTTTCTATAATTTCTTCGATTAGAGAATATCCTCCTGTATCCACAAGGATAAAACTTATACCGTTCCATTCAGAAAATCCATAATCTCTATCTCTAGTAACACCACTTTTTTCATTTACAATAGATTTATTATGGCCAATTATTCTATTGAATAAACTTGATTTTCCTACATTTGGACGACCAACTATTACAGCAATAAAATTCATTTTTCAGATAGTTTTAAGATATGCCATATAAAAAAATTTATTTTGAAGAAAAAACTCTCTCCAATGGATTGAAGGTAATTTTGCATAAGGATAGAAGGAATCCCTTGGTTGTAATATCATTGTTATACCATGTTGGATCTAAAAATGAATTGGAAGGTCAGAGAGGGTTTGCACATTTTTTCGAACATTTGATGTTTGAAAGTACTAAAAATATTAATAGAGGAGAATTTTTTAGACTTGTAATGAGTAATGGTGGCCTTACGAATGCTTATACTACTCCAGATGAAACTTTTTACTATGATATTTTACCATCTAATGAGATTGCTTTAGGTTTATGGTTAGAATCGGAACGGATGATGAATGCTAAAATTGATAAAAAAAGTATAGATATACAACGTCAAGTGGTAAAAGAGGAAAAAAAATTAAGTATAGATAACCTTCCTTATACCTCTTCTATACTTGAAGTAGTACCTAAACATCTTTTCAAAAAACATCCATATAGGATACCTGTAATAGGTTTAGAAAAAGATCTTAACCAATCATCAGAAATGGATTATATAAATTTTTATAAAACTTTTTATGTTCCTAATAATGCTGTTTTAGTTGTTTCTGGTGATATTGATTTGAAAGAAACAGAAAAAATGATAGACTATTATTTTTCAGCTATACCACAGAGTGCTTATCCAATTCCCGTTTTAGCAATTAAAGAAGAATTGATTTACGAAGAAATCTTTTCCATTTGCTCTGAAAAAAACGTAGTTGTTCCATCGATAGTATTTGCTTATCGAACTCCTGCACGAATAAACAAAGACACTAAAGTTATTGAGATAATACATAAATTGCTTTCAATAGGAGAAAGTTCTCGTTTAAAAAATGTTGTTAAAAAAAAATTAGCTGCTAATGCAGTTTCATTTTTTAAGTCAATGGAAGATTATGGGGAATTTATTGTTCATGCAATAAAAAATACTGGAGTAGACTTAGATGTTTTGGCTAGAGCATTAGATGAAGAAATAGAACGTTTTAAAAATGAAGGAATTAGCATAAGAGAACTAGAAAAAGTAGTTAACAATTTAGAAAGAGAATTTATTTTAAGAAATTCTTCCATGTTTAGAATAGCTGAAAGTCTATCTTTTTCCCATATACATTATAAAAATGCAGAAAGAATAAATACTTATTTACAAGAATATAAACAAATAAAAGTGGAAGATGTAAAAATAGTTGCTAATAAATATTTTAATAAGTCTCAACGTCTTCATCTTAAAATTTTAGGTACTAAATAATTTATTATGTTAAATATTTTTAAACCAAAATTCGAAGAAGTAAAACAATTCTCATTAGATAATGGATTAAAAATTATTATTTTAGAAAATCATCAATTTCCTATAGTTTATGTTAATTTACTGTTTGATAGAGTATTATTTTCCGAAGGAAATAAATCTGGTTGGAAAAGTATATTCGGACCCATGCTTCGATCTGGGACCAAAAATAGGACTAAAGAGGAGATTGATCAAAATATTGAATTTCTTGGAACTAAATTTTACGCATCATTTGATGAAATGTCCATTTCTTCGTTAACTAGGTATCTAGATGAGTCCTTATCTATAATGAGAGATGTACTATTTAATCCTATTTTTAATAATACTAAAGAGTTTGAAAAGATAATTGGACAAAAAATTGTATATTTAAAAATAAATGAAAAAAATCCCCATACAATAGCAAAACGTGTTAAGAGAGTTTTGTATTTTGGAAAAAATCATCCTTTTGGAGAAATTCAAACTATTGAGAGTTTGAATAATATTAAAATTAAAGATTTCGATGGTTTTTATCGTTCCTATATTGAACCTAATGTAGCTTATTTAATTTTAATAGGAGATATTGATATAGAAAAGGCTAAAAAAATAAGTGAAAAGTATTTTTACTCATTTACTTTTTCTCCTACTTTTGATAAAAAGTATGAAACGCCTCCATTGCTTTCGAAAACTACAATTGGACTTGTAGATATTCCTTCTGTTAACCAATCAACCATTTTGGTTGGGAATAAAGTAGATTTTAGAAAAAATACTTTTGATTATTTATCAGCTGTTCTAGTTAACAGTATTTTAGGAGGTGGAGGGCAATCTAGATTATTTTTAAATCTAAGGGAAGATAAAGGATATACTTATAATGTATACTCTAGTCTTATTCCGAACAAACATATTAGTTCATTTTATGTTTACACTCAAGTAAGGTCAGAAGTAACGGCAGAAGCAGTAAAGGAAATTATTAAAGAATTTAATAAAATTACCTCTATTACCGTTACTTCTGAAGAACTTCAAAACTATAAAAAAGAAAAAATTGGGAGTTTTCTTCTAGGTTTAGAAGATCTCTCTGTTAGAGCTAAATTTACTCTAGATGAGCTTAGGTATGAGCTCCCTTTTGGATTACATAAAAATTATTTAAAATCACTTCAGGAAATAACATCTTTAGATGTTAAGAATGCAGCGAATAAATACATTCCTACTGAAAACTTTTGGATTTTAATAGTTGGAGATGTTAATAAAATTCTTCCAGAAGTTGGACAACTAGGTTATCCAATATTTTTATTGGATGAATTAGGTAACTCTATATGATTAAAGAGAATTTAGAAAAACTTGTTATTTTTTACTTAAAAGAGATTCTGGATCCTGAAATTCAGGTAAATATTTATGATTTAGGTCTTGTTTATGATATTCAGGTAAGTAAAAATCTTGAAGTAAAAATTTTGATAACTCTTACTACATATAATTGTCCTATGATTGAAACTTTACCTCTTGAAATTGAAAAAAAAATTAAAACTATTGAAAAAATTAGATCAGTAAAACTGGATCTTACCTTTGATCCAAAATGGAGTATGGAAATGATTAGTGAAAATGCTAGAGTAGCATTGGGAGTATTATTCTGATCCATTTTAACAAAATCATATAAAAAATTATCTATGCAAAAGATCTTAAATTTTTTTTTCTCTACAAAGCTTATGTCTTCTATTTTTATAGTATTCGCAGTTTTTATAGCATGGGGAACTTTTATAGAAAAAGTTTACTCCGCAGAAACTGCGAGAGCTTTGATTTATGAATCCAGTTGTTTAGAATTTTTAATGATTTTATTAATTTTTTGTTTTATAGGTAACATAAAAAAGTATTGTTTATGGAAAAAAGAAAAATTGCCTTTGCTTGTTTTTCATTCAGCTTTTATACTAATTTTCATTGGAGGAGCTATTTCTAGATATATTGGATTCGAAGGAGTTTTTACTCTCCAAAAAGGATTTATATCCAGAAATATTTTTTCAAATAAAACTTATATAAAATTGTGTATCTTTCAAGGTAAGAAAATTAGAATTTTTCAATACCCCTACATTTTAGCTCCTTTGCATAAAAAATATTTTGTTAATTTTTTTTTAAAAGGGGAAATTTTTAGACTGAGATTAATTAATTATATCCCTAACGCTAAAGCAGTTTTTTATGAAAATCCAAAAGGATCTAAAATTTTGAAAATTTTAGAAATAAAAAAAGGGAAAGAAATAGAGCGTTTTATTCGAGCAGGTAAAATAAAAAGATTGAATAATCTCACTCAAATAAGTTTTGAGAAATCTTTTAAAGGAGCTATCGAAATTTTCGTACATAGTGGAAAATTATTTATTTTTTACAAAAATAATATTAGATATACCCAAAAATACATAACACAAAAAATGCTATCTGAATTGCAGATGAATGCTTTATATAATTTCTATAAATTGAATATCGTAATTTCTGAAAATGTTCGAAAAGGGATCCTTAAATATGAAACAATTAGAAAAAATGAAAATATTCCTGATTTACTAAAAGTGGAAATATCTACTAAAGGCCATTCAAAAATTATAGAATTTTTAGGAGGAAGAGGTCAAACAAAAATGGGAGGAAGAACATACTTTCATTTTGAAAAAATATCTATTGGATATGGGTGTATAATTTTTAAACTACCTTTTGGTATAAAATTAAGAACCTTTGAATTAGAAAAATATCCTGGGTCAGAAAGTCCCTCTTCTTTTTCTAGTAAAATTAGAATTTTTGATAAAGATAGAAAAGAAGACCACAAAATATTTATGAATAATGTATTGGATTATCGAAAATATCGTTTTTTTCAATCAACTTATAATCTTTATAAAAAAAGGGTTGTTCTATCAGTAAATAATGATATTTGGGGTCGAAGAATTTCTTATTTTAGTTATTTTTTACTTGTATTTGGTATGTTTATTTCCTTATTTTATAGGGTATCTAGTTTTAGAAAATTGAGTACATGAGAGTTATATTTATTGCCCCATTTTTTTATATTTTTTTTACTAAAAATCTATTCAGTGTTGAGCTTAACAAAGCTCCTTCTGAAAAAGATCATTCTGAAAAATTTGGTTTTTTGTTAGTTCAAGACTTTAAGGGGAGAATGAAACCCATTAATACTCTGGCTTTAGAGTTATTAAGGAAAATATATAAAAAAGACCGTATAGGTCATATTGACGCTAATATATGGATGATCTCTCTAAATAAAGAGGGATGTTTGAATTATATTCCCCTTGAAAAGATAGTATGGGCCAAAGCTCCCTTTATTAAAAATCTAAAAACTAGAAAAATAGTAAAAAGAGAGTATGTTTCTTTGTTAGATCTTTATTCTCTTAATACGAATACATTAAATGTTGAATTTATTTTTAGAAAAGATTTCGAAAAAGCATTTTTAAAATCTCCATATCAGAGATCTGAGATGGAGCAGAAAATTCTTTATTTTACTGAAAGAATGAATATCGTATCTATGATATTTCATGGTGAATATTTTAGAATTCTCCCCATTATAAATGATACCAATTATACTTGGATTTCTTGGGAAAAGTACAATTTTAGGAAAAAATTTAAACTATTAAATAGTTATTTAATGTCTGTTTTTTATGCACAAAAAAATAATTATTGGTATTTAGCTGATAAATTCCTTGATGAGCTTCATTTTTATCAAAGAATATATGGAAAAAAAGTTTTTATTTCAGATCTAAAAATTAGAGCGGAAATACTTTATAATCGATTGAATATATTCAATAGAATAATTTATTTTTATTTTATTTTCGGAGTAGGATTACTTTTTCTAGCTTTTACTAAAATTTTTTTTCCATTTAGGGGCCTTTATGTCTTAAGTATTTATTTTTCTTGGTTTTTGTTTACAATTTTTATTTATCATACATTTGGATTGATTTTACGATGGTATATTTCTGATCATGCACCTTGGAGTAATTCCTATGAATCCGCTGTTTCTATTTCCTGTTCGATGTTCCTTTCAGGTTTTTTTTTCTTTAGAAATGGTAACATATTTATTCCTTCAGTGTCCAGCCTTTTTGCTGCTGTATTTTTAATGATTGCACAGGGAAATTTAATGAATCCTGAGTTGACTCATTTAGTCCCAGTTCTTAAGTCATTTTGGCTAGTTATTCACGTTGCTGTTATAATCTCAAGTTATGGTTTTTTTAGTACTGGAGCTTTTTTAGGAGGAATTGTTTTAATCTTTTTGATTTTTAAAGGTATAGTAGGAGATTTTTATAGTAAAAAAATAGAAAAACAGATCCAAGAATTGACTCTGATAAACGAAATGGCTCTCACACTAGGTATTTTTTTTCTAACAGTAGGAACCTTTCTAGGTGGAGTATGGGCAAATGAAAGTTGGGGAAATTATTGGAGTTGGGATCCAAAAGAAACTTGGTCTATTATTAGTATAATAGTTTATTCTTTTGTATTGCATATGCGTCTTATTCCAGAAATAACAGGAGTTTTTTACTTTAATCTTGCTTCATTATTATCAATAAGTTCTATTATAATGACATATTTTGGAGTAAACTACTATCTTTCTGGAATGCACTCTTACGCTAAAGGATATCCCATTCAAGTAACTTCATGGATTTATTATGCAATTTTTTTTATTTTTATAATTGCTATTTCTGCTTATTTATTTTCAAAAAATAAAGTAACTTTTTAATATTATTGATTTTAAGTAACTAAATTACATATTTTTTTTAATTGTCTCCCCGTATTTTACAAATCTTCCATTATTGAGTATAACTTCTTTACCTTCAAAAAATCCTAATTTCTTAGTAAATTCAAAAAGTTTTAATGCCTCTTCTAAATAAATTTTATCGATGTATTGATGTTTAGGTAAAGAAACGAATTTTGGTTTTTCTTTATCTTCATAAAGTCCTATACGGGTCCAAATCTCCCAATTTTTGCTAAAACTTTTTTCCCTGAATTGGGATCAAAGAAATCTTGGCTTTGGAAAATATTCATAATTTTTTTTAATTTTAGAATGATAAAAATTTTTAATAACGTTTATCCAAACGGCTTTTCCTAGCGCAATATCGTCAAAACCTGCTTCCATCTTTGCAGTGAATTGGAAATCAAGTATTTTCTGAAAGTTTTTAATTAAAAACTTATTAACAATTACTCCGATATATGTTGGTAAAAATTTTACTTTTTCCGATCCACTAATTTCTTTCTTTTTAGATACGGATATTTTTTAGTTCAATTTTTTTGGAAAAAATTTCCACCCCATTAAAATTCTTTATTTCGACATATCCTCTTTTTTGAATAGTTTTAATAATTGTAACATAGGTGGAAGGTCTTCCTATCTTCGAGAGTTTTAACTAAAGAAGCTTCTCCATATTGTGGAGTATGTCTGCTAAATTTTTGAGTAGCTGTAATTTTTATATTTTTAAGTTATTCACCTAATTTTGGCAAACTAATTTCCTTTTTTTCTGATTTTTCCTGTTTTTTTTCGTAAATTTTCAAAAATCCATCGAAAATGATCACATTTACTTTAGATAAAAAATTATACTGGGTAAAAGTCCTATATTTGTTTTTTCCAGAATAGCATTAGTCATTTGTCCAGCTAAAGTTCTTTTCCAGATTAACTTATAAAGTTTTTGGCCAATTTTATTTGGGGGACATATTATCTTAAAGTTAGTGGGACGGATAGCTTGAGCTAATTTTTTATTAGTTGCATATCTTCTTGGAAAAGAATATTCCTTTCCAAACATTGAGATAATCTGTTTTTGTGCTTCAAAAATAGCTTCTTCTGATAAATTTAAACAATCTGTATAGGTTATATATCCTTCTTCATAAAGTTTCTGAGCCAAATACATTGTTTTAGCTCCGGAATATCCTAATTTTAATGCAGCTTCTTGCTGCATACTTGACGTATAGGGGGGGGGTTTTCTCTTTTCTTTCTCCCAATATGGGAGACCACAAAATGATGTTCCATGCATTTTTTTAAGAAATCCTTTACTTCTTTTTCTTTTTCAAAAGTTTTTTCTAGCTTTGCTTTATTCTTTTTTTTTTCTATAGTTGGTAAAAATTTTTCTATTTCTTGTTCTCTTTCAGTAATTAAACGAACAGCGACTGATTGAACACGTCCTGCTGATAGATTTCTTTTAATTTTACGCCAAAGTAAAGTAGATAATTCGAATCCTACAATTCGATCCAATATTCTTAGGGCATTTTGAGCATTAACTAAATCATAATTAATTGATCGTGGATTTTCAATAGCGTGAATGACTGCCTTTTTAGTAATTTCATTAAAATAAATTCGTTTAAATTTTACTTCAGAAATTTTTAATTTTTTATATAATTCCTTATAGATATTACATGAAATAGCTTCTCCTTCTCTATCTCCATCAGAAGCTAACCAAATGGTTTCTGATTTTCTTGATAGAGTTTGTATTTTTTCCCATTTATTTTTTTTTTCTGGGAATACAACATAATCCGTTTGGAAATTATTTTTTATATTAATTCCCATTTACTGTCATAAATATGACCTAAACTAGAAACTACAAAAAAATCTTTTCCTAAATAACTTTGAATAGTTTTCGCTTTAGCTGGAGATTCAACAATAACTAAATTTTTTATCATGCTAAATAAGCCTTTTTATATTAAATGATCTATTTTTATCTGTTTCTGTTAACAAAATAATTAATAGTCATTTTTAGAGATTTTTTTGCCTTATTTTCAGGGTATTTATCGAGTATAGAAAAAGCTTTTTTACAAAATTTTATCATTTTTTCTATAGCATAATCTATTCCCCCAGAATATTTAACATAATGAATAAGTTCTTTTACTCTTTTTTCGTCTTTGTTATAATTTTTAATGGTATTTATAATCCATTTACGTCTATTTAAAGACGATTTTTCAAAAACATGTATCAATGGTAAAGTCATTTTACCTCCCTTTATGTCAATTCCTCTAGGTTTTCCTAGTAAATTATTATATTGACATTCATAATCAAATAAATCATCTCTAATTTGAAAAGCCATACCAATATATTTTCCAAATTCTCTCATTTTAAATACAGAATTTTCATCCGCATTGGTTGATATAGCTCCAACTTCGCAACAAACTGAAATCATACTTGCCGTTTTATAATAAATAATTTCCTCGTATAGTTTCTCGCTAATATCTAGCATTCTAGATTTTTCTATTTGCAGTAATTCCCCTTTGCTTATTTTACATATAACCCTATTAAAAATCTTCAATAAATCATAATAGTTATTTTCAGTAATTAAAAATAAGCTTTTTGAAAATAAATAATCTCCCACTAAAACTGCAATTTTGTTCTTCCAAAGTAAATGAACAGAAAAATCTCCACGTCGAAGAAGACTCTCATCCACTAAATCATCATGAATAAGCATTGCTGTATGAATAATCTCGTAAAATAAAGCAATGTGTTGAGTTTTTTCAACTACATTACCAAGCATTTTAGCTGTTAAAAAAATTAGCATTGGACGGATTTTTTTTCCTTTATTTCTAAAAACATATTTGTTTATTTTATCTAAAAGAGGAACTTGGGTTTTGTGTAAAAACTTATAGAGTTTTTTCTCCAAAATTTGCATTTCTTCAATTATTGGAGTTTGAATTTTTTCTAAAAAATTTTTTTTATTCACAAGTTTATAATTTTTCTATTTAAATTAAAAAAAAAAAAGTAAATTTAATTTTAAATTTTCAAAATTGCTTTTTTTTTAATTTAAATATAAAACTTTTTGTTACTTTTAATAAACAAAGCTGAAAATTCTTTTGAATTTAGGATTATTTATCTAATTAAATAATTTTACAACAAAGGAGAGTTTGATCCTGGCTCAGGATGAACGCTAGCGGTGGGCTTAACACATGCAAGTCTAGGGATCTACGAAAACGTAGATACCGGCGAACTGGTGAGTAACGCGTACGTAATCTACCTTTTGCAGGAGTATAGCCTGAGGAAACTCTGATTAATACTCCATAATATGTTTATATTGCATGAAATAAACATCAAAGTTTTGTCGGCAATAGAGGAGCGTGCGTCTGATTTATGCTAGTTGGTAGGATAAAAGCTTACCAAGGCTACGATTCGGTAGGGGCCTTGAGAGGGGAAACCCCCACACTGGCACTGAGATACGGGCCAGACTCCTATGGGAGGCAGCAGTGAGGAATATTGGTCAATGGAGGAAACTCTGAACCAGCTACACCGCGTGTAGGAAGAAGGCCTTATAGGTTGTAAACTACTTTTGTAGGGGAATAAAGTATTCTACATTGAGAATTTTGAATGTACTCTACGAATAAGTATTGGCTAACTCCGTGCCAGCAGCCGCGGTGATACGGAGGATACGAGCGTTATCCGGATTTATTGGGTTTAAAGGGTGCGTAGGCTGTTCATTAAGTCAGTAGTGAAATCTTGCAGCTTAACTGTTAAAATTGCTATTGATACTGATGTACTGGAATTATATCGGAGTAGCTGGAATATGTGGTGTAGCGGTGAAATGCATAGATATCACATAGAACATCAATCGCGAAGGCAAGCTACTAGGTCTATATTGACGCTGAGGCACGAAAGCGTGGGGAGCAAACAGGATTAGATACCCTGGTAGTCCACGCTGTAAACGATGATCACTAACTATTGGATCTTTAGTGTATTCAGTGGTAAAGCGAAAGTGTTAAGTGATCCACCTGGGAAGTACGATCGCAAGATTGAAACTCAAAGGAATTGACGGGGGCCCGCACAAGCGGTGGAGTATGTGGTTTAATTCGATGGTACGCGAGGAACCTTACCAAAGCTTAAATGCGTTACGAAATAAACTAGAAATAGTTTGCTTTCTTTTTTCTTTAGATTAGAACAGAAGAACGGAACGCAAGGTGTTGCATGGTTGTCGTCAGCTCGTGCTGTGAAGTGTTAGGTTAAGTCCTTTAACGAGCGCAACCCCTGTCGTTAGTTACTATCAGGTTCAGGTAATGCTGGGGACTCTAACGAGACTGCCGATGTAAGTTGTGAGGAAGGTGGGGATTACGTCAAATCATTACGACTCTTATGTTTTGGGCTACACACGTACTACAATGATCGGTACAATGAGCAGCCACTGAGTAATCAGGAGCGAATCTCTAAAAGCCGATCTCAGTTCGGATTGGAGTCTGCAACTCGACTCTATGAAGTTGGAATCGCTAGTAATCGTGGATCAGCATGACGCGGTGAATATGTTCTCGGGCCTTGTACACACCGCCCGTCAAGCCATGGAAATCGGGGGTACTTAAAGTCGGTATCTGTAAAAGGAGCTGCCTAGGGTAAAATCGGTAACTGGGGCTAAGTCGTAACAAGGTAGCCGTACTGGAAAGTGTGGCTGGAATATCTCTTTATTGGAGAAAATTTTCCTAATCAAAGGAATTTTCAGTTCTTTGTTTTCCATTTGGTTCCTCTATGACTATGATATGATAGGAGTCTCGTAGCTCAGAGGTAGAGCACTACACTGATAATGTAGTGGTCCGCGGTTCAACTCCGCGCGAGACTACGTTATAGGGGAATTAGCTCAGCTGGTTAGAGCGCCTGTTTTGCAATCAGGAGGTAATCGGTTCGATTCCGATATTCTCCACGATAAGTTCTAGGTTAAATAGAAGTGTAGTATAATCATCACTTTATTTTTGAAGTGATTTTTGAAGAAACGAAAAGGGCACATGGTGAATGCCTAGGCTCTGAGAGGTGAGGAAGGACGTTATAAGCTACGATAAGTTGCGGTTCAGAGATACGCAGATTTCCGAATTGGGAAACCTCCCATTAGTTAGATGGGATTATTGTTAGGCGAACCCGGGGAACTGAAACATCTAAGTACCTGGAGGAAAATAAAACGAAAGTGATTCCATAAGTAGTGGCGAGCGAACTTGGAACAGCCCAAACCATTTGCGGTTTTTACCGTATTGGGGTAATAGGACTGCGATTATGGATTCTGGGGGTATAGTAGAATGATTTGGAAAGATCAATCATAGAAGGTGAAAATCCCGTATACGAAATACAATCATTACCTAGCAGAATCCTGAGTAAGATGGAACACGTTGAATTCTGTCTGAATTTACCGGTACCATCTGGTAAGGCTAAATACTACTCAGAGACCGATAGTGAACAAGTACCGTGAGGGAAAGGTGAAAAGTTCTTCGAAAAGAAGGGTGAAAGAGATCCTGAAACCATGTGCCTACATGCAGTCGAAGCCTTATTTTTAAGGTGACGTCGTGCCTTTTGCATAATGAGCCTACGAGTTAATCTTATTGGCAAGGTTAAATAGTTTAGCTATGAAGCCGAAGCGAAAGCGAGTCTGAATAGGGCGTTAAGTCTATAAGATTAGACGCGAAACCGAGTGATCTACCTATGGAAAGATTGAAGCTATGGTAATACACAGTGGAGGATCGAACTGGTTAACGTTGAAAAGTTTTCGGATGATCTGTGGGTAGGGGTGAAAGGCCAATCAAACTCGGAGATAGCTCGTACTCCCCGAAATGCATTTAGGTGCAGCGTTGTGTTAAAGTATTGCAGAGGTAGAGCTACTGATTGGATGAAGGGAGGTAAAACTCTACTGATTCCTGATAAACTCCGAATGCTGCGATATGTTTCTCGGCAGTGAGGGTATGGGTGCTAAGGTCCATGTCCGAAAGGGGAACAACCCAGACCAACAGCTAAGGCCCCTAAGTATATGCTAAGTTGAATAAACGAGGTCTGATCACTTAGACAGCTAGGATGTAAGCTTGGAAGCAGCTATTCATTTAAAGAGTGCGTAAAAGCTCACTCGCCAAGTGATTGGGCGCGGATAATAATCGGGCATTAAGTATATCGCCGAAGCTTTGGGATTTTTAAAAATCGGTAGGGGAGCATTGTAATGACGTAGAAGTTGCTTTGTGAAAAGTGGTGGAGTAATTACAAGAGAAAATGTAGGCATGAGTAACGATAATGCGGGAGAGAAAACCGCACACTGAAAGATTAAGGGTTCCTAAGCTATGTTAATCAACTTAGGGTTAGTCGGTCCTAAGAGTAATCCTAAAGGAGAAATCGATGGATATGCGGTTAATATTCCGCAACTCGCTTTTATTGCTAGGGGGGGAAGAAGTAGGGATCCTGTCGCGTGCTAATGGAAATACACGTTGAAGTGTTTTTAGGTAGGGGATATATAGGAAAATCCGTATATCTCGCTGAAACATTATAGTACCGCGCCGAGCTGTTTTAGCGGATAGGGCGGATAATTGACTTTCAAGAAAATCCTCTACGCTTCAGATAAAATAAAAGCGATCCGTACCAAAACCGACACAGGTTATCCTGGATAGAATCTTAAAGTGCTCGAGTGATTTGCGGCTAAGGAACTAGGCAAAATGGACCTGTAACTTAGGGATAAAGGTCACCATCTCTTAGTTAGAGATGGTCGCAGAAAATGGATCCAGACGACTGTTTATCAAAAACACAGGACTCTGCTCAAATCGAAAGATGATGTATAGGGTCTGACACCTGCCCAGTGCTGGAAGGTTAAGGAAGAATGTTAGCTTAGCTAAGCGTTTGACTGAAGCCCCAGTAAACGGCGGCCGTAACTATAACGGTCCTAAGGTAGCGAAATTCCTTGTCGGGTAAGTTCCGACCTGCACGAATGGTGTAACGATCTGGATACTGTCTCAGCTGCGAGCTTGGTGAAATTGCAGTACCGGTGAAGATGCCGGTTTCTCGCAATGGGACGAAAAGACCCCGGAACCTTAACTATAGCTTCGTATTGACTTTGGGTAAACAATGTGTAGGATAGGTGGGAGACTTTGAAATATCTTCGTTAGGGGATGTGGAGTCAGCCTTGAAATACCACCCTTTGTTTATTTGAAGCCTAACTCGTAAGAGAACAGTGCGTGGTGGGTAGTTTGACTGGGGTGGTCACCTCCTAAAAAGTAACGGAGGTTTCCAAAGGTACCCTCAACACGGATGGTTATCGTGGATATAGAGTGCAATAGCTAAGGGTGCTTGACTGTGAGACTTACAAGTCGACCAGATACGAAAGTAGGGTATAGTGATCCGGTGGTTTCTGTATGGGAAGGCCATCGCTCAAAGGGTAAAAGGTACTCCGGGGATAACAGGCTGGTCTCCCCCAAGAGCTCATATCGACGGGGAGGTTCGGCACCTCGATGTCGGCTCGTCACATCCTGGGGCTGAAGAAGGTCCCAAGGGTTAGGCTGTTCGCCTATTAAAGTGGCACGCGAGCTGGGTTCAGAACGTCGCAAGACAGTTCGGTCTCTATCTATTGCGAGCGATAGAAACTTGAGTGGAGCTAACTCTAGTACGAGAGGACCGAGTTGGATAAACCTCTGGTGTATCAGTTGCATTGCCAAGTGCATAGCTGAGTAGCTATGTTTGTAAGAGATAAGCACTGAAAGCATATAAGTGCGAAGCTTACCACAAGATAAGGTTTCTTTTTTAGAAGGGTCGTTGAAGATGACAACGTAGATAGGCTGTAGGTGTAAAAACAGTAATGTAATAGCCGAGCAGTACTAATTACCCGTAAGTTTCTTTAATATTATAATATTTAACCTAATTTTTTAAAAAGGAAGCTGAGGTATTTTTTTAGAGTGGTAAAAGTAACAGGGCTCACCTCTTCCCATTCCGAACAGAGAAGTTAAGCCTGTTTATGCCAATGGTACTGAGTCTTCTTGGTTTGGTAGAGTAGGAAACTGCTCATAAATCCTCAGCTCTCCTACTTTTCTTGTACCTATTTTTCAAAACCTCAATTATCTCTCTAAACTTGAAGTGTTTAGCATTAATTAGAATTAAATAATGAAAAAGCAAATCAGCCGCTTCATTTAAAAAAAAACGTTCCTTCTCATCTTTAGCCTCTATGATAAGCTCTATCGATTCTTCTCCAAATTTTTGGACTATTCTATTGAACCCTTCATTGAATAATTGAGAAATGTATGAATTTTCATTCGTTTTTCTTTTCTGAATTACTTGTTCAAGTTTAATCAAAAATCCATTTTTATCGTATTTGTTTTCTTCTTTCCAACAAGTATCAGTTTTCATATGACATATAAACCCTAAAGGAGTTACTTTGATTAACAAAGTATCAAAATCGCAGTCAATAAGAATTTTCTCTATTAATAAATAATTTCCGCTATTTTCCCCTTTTGTCCAAAATCTATTTTTAGATCTACTGTAAAAAGTAACTTTTTTTTCAACTATAGATCTTCTATAAGCCTCTTCGTTCATATATCCTAACATCAAAACCTTTCCAGTGAAATTATCTTGAATAATAACTGGTAAAAGGCCTTTATTATTATTAAATCCTAACATGGATTCCATGTATTTTTAGGTATTTTTTTAATTCTAGAATTTCTATTTCTTTAAAATGGAAAACACTAGCTGCTAATGCAGCATCCGCTTTTCCTAAATCTAAAACTTCCAAAAAATGCTTATTTTTTCCAGCTCCTCCAGATGAAATGATGGGAACAGTAAGTTTTTCAGATAGTTTTTGTGTAATTTCTAAATCAAATCCTTCTTTTGTTCCATCATTTTTCATAGATGTTATCAAAATTTCTCCAGCGCCTCTTCTTACAGCTTCTTTTGCCCAATCTAAAACATTTCTTTCTGTTTTCACTCTCCCCCCGTTCAAAAAAACTTTCCATTCTTTGTCATATTTAGTATATTTAGTATCTATAGCTAAAACAATACTTTGTGTACCAAATCTGATAGAAAGTTCTTCAATAAGTTCTGGATTCAAAAAAGCAGATGTATTAATAGCAACTTTATCTGCACCAGAAGATAGTAGATCTTCTACATTCTTTATTTTATAAAGACCACCTCCAACAGTAAAAGGTATATTAATTACATTGGATATCTCTTTTACTAGAGAGAGTAGTAAATCTCGTTTTTCATTGGTAGCGCTTATATCTAGAAGAACTAATTCGTCCGCCCCATTTTCAGAATAATTAGCTGCTAGTGAAACAGGATCTCCAACTTCTCGAAGATTCTCGAAACGGATCCCCTTGATAGTTTTTCCATCTTGGATATCCAAACAAGGAATAATTCTTTTAGCTAACATTTTAACAATTTTTTTCTATCCAAGAATAAACTGATTTTAAAAAATCTTTTCTTTCAAAAAAAATTTTACCAATAATCGCACCTTTACAACCTATTCTCTGTAAATCATCCAGATCTTTCAAACTTTTTATTCCTCCACTAGCAATAAGCTCCAGATGGGGAAAATCTTCAATTATTTTCTTATAAAGTTCTATAGAAGGACCAGATAATAGCCCGTCTTTATCAATATCAGTACAAAATATCTTCCTTAATCCAAGGTAAATTTTTTTTTTAAAAAAAAAATGCAAATGTATATGGCTAATTTTCTTCCATCCTTGAAAAGCTATTCTCTCATTTTTTACATCTGCTCCTAAAAGAATTTTTTTTACCCCAAAACATTGCACCCATTCTTGAAAAACTTTATCGTTATCGTTTTTCAAGGCCATACTCCCAATGTTAGCCATATGTGCCCCACTATCAAAAACAATTCTAATATCCTCATTACTTTGAATTCCTCCTCCAAAATCTATCATTAGATTCTTACATTGAAAAGCTATATTTTCTAATACTTTAGAATGGAGAACTTTTCTTTTTAGAGCTCCTTCAAGATCCACTAAATGGAGTCTTTTTAATCCATTATCTTCGAAAATTTTCGCCATTTCTACTGGATCTACAGTATAAATTTTTTTATTTTCGTAATTACCCTGCGTTAAACGCAGGCATTTTCCTCCGAAAAGATCTATAGCTGGGATTATATCCATTTATAAAAATTTAATAAAGTTTTCTAAAATTTTATGTCCAAAAATCCCAGATTTTTCTGGATGAAATTGCACAGCATGAAAATTATTTTTCTGTAAAGCAGAACTGTATGTATATATGTAGTCTGTTTTAGCTCTAGTGTACTCGCATATTGGAGCAAAGTAAGAATGTACAAAATATTGGTAGCTTTCTTCGGGAATTCCCTTAAATAATAATCCTTCAAGTTGATAAATCGTATTCCATCCAATTTTAGGAATTTTCATATTTATGTTCTTAAATTTTTTTATTTCCAGATCGAATATACCTAAGCAATCTGTGTTATTTTCTTCTGAATGAAAACAAAGCAATTGCAACCCAAGACAAATTCCTAAAAAAGGCTGTTTTAATTTTGGAATTAATAAATCTAGACTTTTTTCCCTTAAGTATCTCATCGTTAATTTGGCTTCTCCTACCCCAGGAAAAATAATTCTATCTGAAGATAGAATTTCCTCAAAATTATCCGTTAACTTAGCATTTACCCCAATTCTGCTTAGTGCAGAAAATATTGATTGTACATTACCTGAAGGTGATTTAATGATGATAGTTTTCATATGATATTTTTTGTGGAAGGCAATTTATATAGCTGAACGTCTCTAAAAACGGCCATTTTTACTGATATAGCAAAAGCTTTGAAAATTGCTTCTATTTGATGATGTTCATTTTCCCCTTTAGCTTGTATATGCAAGTTGCATTTAGCAGATTCTGAAAATGATTTAAAAAAATGAGAGACCATTTCGGTTTGCATATCCCCAATTTTTTCTCTTTTGAATTCTACCTTAAAGACCAGGTTACTTCGACCCCCAAAATCTAAAGCAACTTTAGCTAATCCCTCATCCATTGGTAAACAAAATCCATATCTAGCTAATCCTAGCTTGTTACCAAAAGCTTTCCAAAAGGCTTCTCCTAATGCTATAGAGATGTCTTCTATCGTATGATGTTCTTCAATTACATTAAGATCACCCTGTACTTGAAGACTAAGATCTATAGAAGCATGTTTCGCTAATTGTTCAAGCATATGATTTAAAAAACCAATTCCTGTGCAAATATTATATTTTCCAGATCCATCCATCTGTAGAATTATTTTAATGTCCGTTTCTTTACTTTTTCTAGAATGTAGAATTTTTCTACTTCCAAATTTTAAAAACTCGTAAATTTTTTCCCAATATTTTGTTTCTAAGGCTAAAAACTTTTGAAGTTTTTCAGCTGAAAAAGCCGTTTCATTCTTTCTCCCTTTTTTTAGCCAAATAGCTTTACACTTTAGGTTTTTAGCTAATAAAACATCTGTTATCCGATCTACAATTACGAATGATCCAGAAATATCATAGCTTTCTAACATTCCTACCCCACTTGAGTTTCTATCAATAGAAACAGCAGAAAAATAAACACCCTCGTTCTCAAAAGTTTTCATTATTTTTCTTTGAGCTTTAAAAAATTTTTCTCCTGCTTGATTAGTTACCAGAACTATTTCATAGTTGAAATTTCTAGAGATCCGAGACATAAAAGAAAGAGCTTTAGGATAAAAAATAACCTTTTCTTTAGTAGGTATTTTTTCAACTAGGGTTCCTTCTCGATCGAGAAATAATACTTTATTCATCGAAATTGATATTTTTTAAAGTTTTTAGAAGAAAATAATTTTCTTCAGAAGTCCCTACTGTAATTCTCAGACAATTCTTGCATAATTTAATTTTTGAACGATCTCTTACAATAAGATTTTTTTCAATCAAACATTGATAAATTTTTTGGACTACAGAAACTTGCGTAAGCAAAAAGTTACCTGAGCTAGAAAAGACCTTTTCTACAAGGCTAATTTTCTTTAACTCTTTGGAGATTCTTTCTCGTTCTTTAATAATCGTTTTAAGTCTTTTTTCAAAGAACGTTTTTTGTTTAAGGGTTTTAATAGCTATTTCTTGAGAAGATTTGCTGATATTATAAGCTGATTTTACCCTATTCATGATGCTAATCATATTGGCACCAGAAAAAGCTATTCCAATACGAATTCCAGCCAAACCCCAAGCTTTGGATAGGGTTTGCATTACAATAAGTTTGGAGTATCTTCCAAGTAGGGTAAGAAATGATTCTTTATTAGAGAAATCTATATAAGCTTCATCGATAACAACAATACCTGGAAATATTTTTAGAATTCTTTCCATGTCTTTACTTCTAAAATCATTTCCAGTTGGATTATTAGGGGAACAAAGAAAAATTAGTTTACTACGATTGTTTGTGTAAGAAAGGATCGAATTAACATCAAGTTTATACTCCTTTTTTAGGGGTATTTTCAATATTTCTATATCATTTATTTTTGCACTAACTTCATACATTCCATATGAAGGAGTACATATAATAATTTTATCTAAACCTGGTCTACAAAAGATTCGTATGATCAAATCAATAATTTCATCACTTCCATTACCAAGAAATATTTTTTTATCACAAATATTTTTAATAAATGAGATCTCTTTCTTAAGTTCTACTTGAAAAGGATTAGGATAACG
Source organism: Candidatus Angelobacter sp. (assembly GCA_035643775.1). Taxonomy (NCBI): domain Bacteria; kingdom Pseudomonadati; phylum Acidobacteriota; class Terriglobia; genus Candidatus Angelobacter; species Candidatus Angelobacter sp. The sequence continues at coordinate 8 of DASQPV010000016.1, read as the reverse complement.
AGGATACT
>DASQPV010000015.1 GCA_035643775.1 Candidatus Angelobacter sp. | reverse complement strand
CCGTGCTCATCGCTACGCTGGGTGAGCCGCAGTCTGCGTCACCTGGTCAAGGCATTGGCCGCGCAAGGCTTCAAGGCAAGCCAACGCGTGGTAGCGAACCTGCTGCGGGAACTGAACTACAGTTGTCAGGCCAATCGCAAGACGCGAGAAGGGGCCAACCACCCCGACCGCGATGCCCAGTTCGCCCACATCAATGCGATGGTGAAGGCGGCAATCTCGGCTGGCGAGCCGGCGATCTCGGTGGACACCAAGAAGAAGGAACTCGTTGGGGACTTCAAGAACAACGGACGCGAACTACGCCCGAAGGGCAATCCCGAACCGGTGCGGGTGCACGACTTCAAGATACCGGAGTTGGGCAAAGTCGCGCCATACGGGGTCTACGACATTGCTGCCAATCTTGGCTGGGTCAGCGTCGGCATCGATGCCGATACCGGGGCATTCGCCGTTGAAAGCATCCGACGTTGGTGGCAGAAGCTCGGCAAGCCACGCTACCCGAACGCCAAGTGTCTTACCATCACGGCGGACTGCGGCGGCAGCAACGGGCCGCAGGTGAGGCTATGGAAGCGCGAACTGCAGCGCTTCGCCAATGAGGCCGACCTGAAAATAACGGTGACCCACCTGCCGCCTGGCACCAGCAAATGGAACAAGATCGAGCATCGCCTGTTCGCCTTCATCACCATGAACTGGCGGGGCAAGCCGCTGGTCAGTCATCAGGTCATCGTTCAACTCATCGGCTCGACGAGCACCGAAACAGGCCTCAAAGTATGCTGCGAGATCGATAGAAACCTCTACCCCAAAGGCCTCAAGGTCACTGAACGAGAGATGCAGGCGGTCAACATCGCGCGGCACAATTTCCACGGCGAGTGGAACTATACCATCTCGCCTAACCAACAACCTCCCTGATGCAGTAATTTCTCGGCGAGCCCTTAGTGTCGGTCCGGAAGGAATGCGAGTCATTTGAATCGGTTACGGGACTGGGCTTGAGCGGCTCGAATCAGGTGTGATTCTGTGCCTGGCACCTGCTTCGTTTGAGGTGCCCGATGTGGACGATCGAGAACCGCCCGCGCTACAACCGTGACCGGCTGCGCTATCCGTCCGACCTGACCGACGAGGAGTGGGCGCTGGTTGAACCGCTGATCTCACCGGCCAAGCAT
>DASQPV010000014.1 GCA_035643775.1 Candidatus Angelobacter sp. | reverse complement strand
AGAGTGGGCAATGTGGCGGCGTCCGTGAAATCAAAGAACGCGATAAATTTCAGGCCCAGGGATAGGCTCCGTGCGTTCCTGTGGCCATCTGCAAAACCTGCGTGATGCCCACTGGCGGACCTGGCGCAATGAAGTGGCCATAGAAAACAAAATGCCGGATGTCGATTCTTACGATTCGTCATCCGGCATTGCAGTCGATGTGCAGCAAAGACTGAATTGTGCGTTACCCTGATCTCCTTTGAAGCTCTGGTTTCTTTCGATTCCAAAGTCTTCACGGCATGTCCGGAAGTGATCAATTGATTCACTCCACGGATTTAGCCGTCGACCTATTCAACCGCTCTTCGAATCGCGAGACTCGAAGGCGATGAATTTCTCCTTAGAAAGGAGGTGATCCAGCCGCAGGTTCCCCTACGGCTACCTTGTTACGTCTTCATCCCAGTTACCGCTCATAGCGTAGGCGGCTGCCTCCTTGCGGTTAGCACGCCGACTTCGGCTACAAGCGACTCCCATGATGTGACGGGCGGTGTGTACAAGGCCCGGGAACGTATTCACGGCGCCGTAGCTGATGCGCCATTACTAGCGATTCCGGCTTCATGAAGTCGAGTTGCAGACTTCAATCTGAACTGGGCCCAGTTTTAGAGATTTCCTCCACCTTGCGGTCTTGGATCGTTCTGTGCTGGGCATTGTAGTACGTGTGCAGCCCAGGCCGTAAGGGCCATACTGACTTGACGTCGTCCCCACCTTCCTCCCCGTTTGAGCGGGGCAGTCTGAACAGAGTGCTGGAACCTCTCGGTTCCGTGGCAACAGTTCACAGGGGTTGCGCTCGTTGCGGGACTTAACCCAACATCTCACGACACGAGCTGACGACAGCCATGCAGCACCTGTGCAAATTGTCCCTTTCGGGACTCGCTGGCTTTCACCAACTTAGAGATGCATGTCAAGGCCAGGTAAGGTTCTTCGCGTTGCATCGAATTAAGCCACATACTCCACCGCTTGTGCGGGCCCCCGTCAATTTCTTTGAGTTTTAATCTTGCGACCGTACTCCCCAGGCGGCACGTTTAACGCGTTAGCTCCGGCGCAGAAGGGGTCGAATCCTCCCACACCAAACGTGCACCGTTTACTGCCAGGACTACCGGGGTATCTAATCCCGTTTGCTCCCCTGGCCTTCGTGCCTCAGCGTCAGGAACTGTCCAGAGACCCGCCTTCGCCACTGGTCTTCCTTACGATATCTACGCATTTCACCGCTACACCGTAAATTCCAGTCTCCTCTCCAGTCCTCAAGCACGGCAGTATCGAATGCAGTTTCGGAGTTAAGCTCCGAGATTTCACACCCGACTTACCGCGCCGCCTACGCACCCTTTACGCCCAATGAATCCGAACAACGCTTGAGACCTCTGTATTACCGCGGCTGCTGGCACAGAGTTAGCCGTCTCTTCCTCTTC
>DASQPV010000013.1 GCA_035643775.1 Candidatus Angelobacter sp. | reverse complement strand
AGTCTACCGGTAATTTCCCCTGCTGATTTCATATTTTTATAAGGTCTACGGCTGATTTGAATTTTTATGCGCTTGCATGGGTGTATAAGTTTTGAGAATTGAATATAATTTAAAGGTCTACACCCATTTGACGCTTGCTTTAACCCTTTTGTGGGAAATGTCTATCTTGGTAAAGTGAGATTTTAGGCCTAGATCTGGTTGCATATCATTTTTGTTTAGGCCTAATTCGATTTTTTTCTCTCAATTCTATCATTGTCGATTAGCCTATATAGCCTATTCTAAGTTCTGTAGTCTCTGGTTAGAATTCACAAAAATCCATACATCACAGAATAATGGTTTTCTGTGGCGAGTGGAGCAGTCAAAAAAATTAAATTAACACGTTTCGAGTCCATTAACATAAAAGGCTCGATAATTCTTGTATGCCAAAAATGTTGTTCAGATTTTGACATGGTTAATTACATTAGTAACAGAATTTAGGTTATAACATAAATCCATAAATATTTTGTCCAGAAGTAACACGAGTATGCGCATTTTGCGTTCAAATGTATTCTTCTTGTACCTGAAATAGAATTTATAGTACAAGACGAACACATTTGTACGCAAACTCAGCATATTTGTGCCACTTCCTGGCGCAGATTTGTAAACGTGTGGTATAGCTATAAGAGGTGTTAGTGTACGCTGTTTTTGTCATTTAAGAAATATTATCGACCTATGTTGTGCCCAAATTCTTCCTTGCTAATAATACTCTTAACAGCACATTTCAGTGTCAGAAATTACCTATCGCCAATGCTTGTTTCAAAATTCTTCTAATAATTTTGGCAAAAAGCTATTTTTTCACAATTTTGGTGTCGCAGACTATTCAATTAAAATTTCTAAAAGTTTCTCAATTCTTCAGAAATATGAAAATTTTATAGTTCATCCAAAAATGTTTTAAGGTTGTATGTAGTTAGGAAGTAAACATGCCTTAGGGGAGAACGCGGGCTTTACCAATACAATCAATAATAGACCACTTGATCACACATGACTGATGCAGTGATGCCAGCAGTGATAAAAAAAATGTTTGTTACTATTAATTTACCTAAGCAATTTTGTGTTTAATTATTAGTAACAAAAATCTTTTTTATCACCGGCATCACTGCATCAGTCATCAGAGGTCAAGTGGTCTATGAAGATGGGGAACTCGAATATGCTCCTATGGTTTTTGAGTATAACGTATGCTATGCCCCTAAAAAAAGATCCCAAATGCGCCCTTCTTAAAAATATAGGCTATGTTGGACGGATTGTTAAAAAGATAAATATAGGCCTAGGCAAAAAAAAAAAAAAAAAATCGAATTCTTCTCAAAACCGCTCAAATTTGGTGTGCACATTGACGGATACATTTTATTGGCTCACAATTCACCACATAAAACCAATTTTTGGATTTTTGTCAAATTTTTACTATACGCCGATATAGTAGCCTACAATCTGACATCAGCACTTTATTGAATGTGGAATTTTGGAAAGAAAAATTCACTAAAAATTGAACGACACCGGATACCTTAAAATAAAAAATACATATTTAAAAAGAAATCCCAGAAGGGAAATAAAAAGTAATAATAATAAAAAAAAGTTTAGATTTTCGATTTTTAGAAAATATCCATAGGCTAAACAAAAAAAAAAGTAAAATTCACTGTTTTGAAAATTTCTCAGGTTGCACAAAATAGCATTTTTGGAAATTTCCAAATTAATACTGTACATTAATAATTCAATTTTTGGAAAAATTCCAAAATCAGCCTTTGGTTAAAATTCGCAAAAATCACTGAATATTTCAGCAATTTTTAGGTCAATTAATAGTAACAAACATTTTTTTATCACTGCCGGCATCACTGCATCAGTCATGTGTGATCAAGTGGTCTATTATCGGTAAAACCCACGTTCTCCCCTAAGGCATGTTTACCTCCTAACTACATACAACTTTAAAACATTTTTTGATAGACTATAAAATTTTCATATTTCTGAAAAATTGAGAAACTTTTACAAATTTTAATTGAATAGTCTGCGACACCAAAATTGTGC
>DASQPV010000012.1 GCA_035643775.1 Candidatus Angelobacter sp. | reverse complement strand
TATTCTGCTCGTCAAGTACTGGCTGGAGGTGAGCGACACGGAACAGAAGCGCCGCTTCGCAGCCCGCATCACGGATCCGCTACGCCAGTGGAAGCTGAGCCCGACGGACCTGTGCTCGCGGAGCAAATGGTTCGAGTACTCGCGAGCACGCGACATCATGCTCGAGGCCACGGATACGGAATTTGCGCCTTGGCACATCGTGCCCTCGGATGACAAGCGGCGCGCACGTCTCAACTGCATCAGTCACCTGCTCGGCCTGATCCCTTACACGAAGCTGCGTCGGAAAAAGGTGAAACTCCCCAAGCGTTTGATGAAAGGCGCCTACGACGATCAAGCGGTCCTCGAGGGGAGGCGATTTGTCGAGAATAGGTAACTAGAATATCGATTCCGTGAAAGTTGTCATAAGCAAGGGATTCATCTGTCGTTTCAGGCTCCTATGTGCGCGGGGGGCATTGAGGACGAAGGACTGAAGGCTATGGCAGCGTGGCGGCGGGCGATTGAGTTGTCGCTCGGAGATGCGGATGTGGAGAGGTTGAGGTCGATAGCGCAGTCGCGAACCGAACCGGCGAGCCGGGTCGAGCGGGCGCGGATTCTGTTGGCGTATCGGGAAGACCCGTCGTTTTTTGCGGTAGGCCGAGCGCTCGGCCTCCATCATCAGACCGTTCAGCGTTGCGTAGAACGGGCCGTGGTCGAAGGCCCGATGGCAGCGCTGGACGATCGCCCGCGCCCTGGCAAGGAGCCGACGATCACCATCGAAGCCAAAGCATGGCTGACGTCGCTGGCTTGCCGGAAGGCGAAGGAACTGGGCTATCCGCATGAATTGTGGACGACGCGGCTTCTCGCCCGCCACGCCCGCGAGCATGGACCGGCGGAGGGGCATGCATGCCTCGCCAACCTGGCCCAGGGCACGGTATGCAAGATTCTCGATCAAGAGGAAGTGAAGCCGCACAAGGTGCGCTACTACCTGGAACAGCGCGATCCCGAGTTTGCGGAAAAGATGGCCGAAGTGCTGTGCGTTTATCGCACGGTGAAGCTGCTGAAGAAGGCCGCAGTCGCATCGCGCAAGAAGCCGGGTGATCCGGTGGCGATCATCTCCTACGACGAGAAGCCGGGCATCCAGGCGATTGCAACGACGGCACCTGATCTGCCTCCTCAACCCGGCGTGCATGCGACGTTCGCGCGCGATCATGAATACAAGCGCCACGGCACGGTCAGCTTGCTGGCCGGTATCGACCTGCTGACCGGCAAGGTTCACGCCCTGGTGAAGGATCGCCACCGTAGCCGGGAGTTCATCGAGTTCCTCAAGCTCGTTGACACGGCCTATCCGGCCGACACGGCGATCCATTTGATCCTCGACAATCATTCCGCGCATATCTCCAGAGAGACCCGAGCTTGGCTCGCCGAGCAGCCCGCCGGCAGGTTTGAGTTCACCTTCACTCCCACGCACGGCTCCTGGCTCAACCTCGTCGAAGGCTTCTTCTCCAAGCTGGCCCGCTCCGTCCTGCGCCACATCCGTGTCTCCTCCAAACAGGAGCTCAAGGAGCGCCTCATGGCCGCGGTCGATTACTTCAACTGCGATCCAATCGTCCACACATGGACCTACAAGCTCGACAAGGCCGCCTGATATGATTCGAATTTCAAAATCGCTGACCTAGTTGCGAGTCTAGCGCAACCCGGTGGCAACATCACTGGCCTGTCGATGCAGTGGCCCGATACTTCCGGCAAGCGACTCGAACTCTTGCGCGAGGTTGTCCCCAGTTTTCGCCGGTTGGCGATCATGGTCAATGTGGGCAATCCCGCCTCCGTGTTGGACATGGGGGAGGCCCAGGCAGCGGCCCGAACGGTCGGCCTCGAGGTCACTACATCCGAAATCCGGCGAGCGGATGATATCGCACCTG
>DASQPV010000011.1 GCA_035643775.1 Candidatus Angelobacter sp. | reverse complement strand
CGTTCCTGGGAAGCTGTCGGCTTCCCCTACAAAGAACGGAGACCACTACTTGACGAACTGCGGATGACCTTTGCTCCAGGGATCGTAGGTTTGGGCGAATTCGATCCGTTTGTTCAACGGCGGATGATTGTAAAGCCAGAGCTCGATGAGCCGCGATGGCTTGGGATCGGACAGATTCACTTCGCCTAAAGTTTGGAAGGCTGGGACAGCGGGATCGGCCGGGCGAGGTACAATGCCGTGGATAACTTCCAGCCCGTAAATATCGGCCTCGTGCTCGTAATGCCTCGAAATCGTGTTGCCAATCGGCGTGACGATAAAAATCAAGATGCTGAGCCATAACAGTAACACCGGAAATGATGCCCAATCCTCCAGGCCGCGAATGTGCCAGCGCGGGCCCCACCGTTGCAAGGCCCAGTGCATCCCGCGATTGCCAATGTAAAGAAAGACCAGCAAGAGCGCCACGATCCAGGCGATCAGTTGCGGGATATGGTGGAGGACGTAATGCCCCATCTCGTGGCCGAAGACAAAGAGCGTTTGTTCGTTCGTTAGGCGCTTCATCGTGTTGTCCCAGACCACGACCCGCTTGGAAGCGCCGATCCCGGTCACATAGGCGTCGAGCGACTTCAGTTTTTCGCTCGCCTTCATTTCAAACATGCGATCGGGCGGGATCATCAAACCGCCGCGCGCGACTACTTTGGAAATGTCAGCGACTAGCTCGGGGTGTTTGTTCTGAAGTGGTTCGAACTTAAAGAACAATGGCTCGATCACGAGCGGCTGAATGAAGACCAGAAGGATAACGAGCGGAATGCTGACCAGCCAGAAGTAAAGCCACCAGCGGCGCGGACTGCGCCGGATGATCGCGTAGAGAATCCAAATGACGATCGCGCCAAAGATTAGTGCCACCAGCTCCGCCTTTGCCCAATCCCAACTCCACGAGCCCCAGCCTTGGATTGATTGCTCGTACTTCCGCGACAGCCACTGGCGATAGATTTCCGTAGGCAAACCGAGCACCGCGGCAGTGAGCAGGAACAGGGACGCGAAAATCCAGGCCTGCACAAATCGCCGATGCGAAATGCGCTCGGCCCAGTCGCGATATTTCGGCGCCACGCGCAAATTAAGTAACAAGATCAGAATGAGAATGCCGTAGGCAGTATCGACAAAGTAAAGCTGATACTTGGCGCGAGAGAACGCCACCGCCTTTTCATACTTGTCTGGCGATAGGGTGTAACTCTGGGCCGGCGAACTGTCGACCTTCGCCTCGCTCGGTTGGAGCTGCGGCGTCTCAGTTTGAGCGAAGACGGTTGACGCGACCACGCAAAGGAACACCACGATAAGAAGCCTGCGCGGAAAAAGGTAGAATAGGACGACCAAGCCCCCAACAATCGTCACTACCGTTTGAAAGATGTCCCATATCCCCCATTCGGCCATGAATTTGAAGAAAGACATTGATTGTGTGCGCGCTTCCCTGTGTCGAATGAAAACACTAGAGCGTTCGCGTAGCAAGAACGCTTTCCCGCGCTCTGAAATCGCCCTTGTGCTCGTGCGTTTCGATCACATTGCCCGCTGCATCGTAAACGCGGATTACGGCATCATGTGAGCGGCTGAAAAACTTTGCGTAGCCGGATTGCATTGCTGATCGCGTTCGGCTCGCCGTACCACAGGCTTGCCAAACGTCAATCCGTGATGTCCGGGGAGCACAGGCTGCCAGCGTGTTCGTCTCGGCAGCTTTCCGAAACGAATTTTGCATCTGAATTCGACGTTGACGTTGGAGATCGTGAATGCAAACTCGGGTCTTTCGGCCTCATACTGTAAAGGCCGCAATGATATTCCATCGAATCGAAACAATGCGACGGTCTAGAACCGTTCGATCTGTTTGCGGTTCCGCGGCGATGCGGATGACCATCACGGCGGCCGTGGCAGCCTTTCTCTGCCTGGCCACGTGGGCCTCGTCTCAAATCGTGCCGGGCTCCTTGGATGTGCGCTGGCACGAGGGCGCTCAGGCC
>DASQPV010000010.1 GCA_035643775.1 Candidatus Angelobacter sp. | reverse complement strand
ACCATGAAACACCAGCTTCTAATTCCAATCGTTTTCCTTTCAGCATGCGCGTCACACTCGACAAAGGCTCCCATCGTCTTGCGCGCTTCTCCAGCCGGCCACTCCGTAAGCGCTGATGGATTACGCGTTGCAGACCAGCTCAACGAATATCGATTCGGTCGTTATGTTGATATGCGCGACCCGCTCGTGATGCATGAAGGCCATCCCGTCTACCGCGTCGAGAACAGTGCCCATTGGGATCTACGGCCCAACGATAAATCCGCCTCGCCGCGGCGAGATGTTGTCCAAACTCCAAGCCTCTCCGCCAACGATGCTGTCGTCGCGGAGGTAAACAAACAACGCGCAGCAACTCGCGCATTCACCGAGCAAACGGCGACGCTCAATCAACGATTGAACGAGCTAGGCGAAGCCGTCGCTCAAACCAAAGATATTGCGCAACAAGACCTGGCTTTGAAACGCGACGTTACAGCATTGCGCGAACAACTAGACGCGCTTGAGGCGCAGCTTCGCGGCGAGAAGCCTCACGCCTCGCCGACACCTTCGCCCAACGACAGCTGGTAGTCCTTTTAATGTTATGAAGTCGCTCACTGACACCCAATCCATCATCGTCACCGTGCCACAAACCACCGTCTCCCGATACTCGGAGGCGAGCGAAGAAGTAGAGCACCTGCTCGGCGCTTCGCCTGGCCCCGAGTTCCTTATGAGCCTGGCTGTTGAGCACGAAGACACTTCCGAGCTGGTTGATCTTTATTGCGGCGAGATCGTCCACGCTCTTCGTCAAGCCACTGCCGCTACCTACTAATACATATGAGTCTTAAAAGATCAGATAAGAATACAAATGGCAACGGCGCTACAGACGCGGCCGGCGAGTTGCCTAAGTACCGCGACAACGTCGAGATCAACGCCAAGATCGACAGTTACATCAAGGCTAATCCAAAGGAATGGACTTACATCCAAGGATTGCCGCGCGAACGCCTGGAGCGCATGCTCGTGTTACAGAACGTAAACAA
>DASQPV010000009.1 GCA_035643775.1 Candidatus Angelobacter sp. | reverse complement strand
CTCAGCTACACTTACTGGTTGATGACTGGCTGGACGCCCGACGTATCGGTACGAGAAATTATCATCGCCATTGTAATACAGGGCGCTGCGATGGGGCTTTTGTTCACCCCGATCCAGGTGCTGGCGTTTGTCACACTGGATCCGTCGATGCGAACGGAGGGCGCGGCGCTATTTAGTTTGCTGCGCAACTTGGGTGCGGCGATAGGTGTGTCTGTTGCGGCGTCGATGCTGGCGCGCAGCACTCAGGCGATGCATGAGCTAATTGGCGCGTCGGTCACTCCGTTCAATCGGGCCTTGCAGGTGGTCGGGCCGATCCGTCAATGGCTTCATCCATCCACAGGGCACGGCGCGGCATTGCTGGATCGGCTCATCAACGAGCAGGCGCAGATTGTCGCGTATGCGGACATTTATGTGTTGCTGATCATTACCACATTGCCGGCGTGGCTACTCCTTCTGATGATGCGCTTGCCTCCAAGAGCGAACTCACTGCCCACTTAATCTCTGCGCGACGTAACGTCACCTGACAAGACATTGCATTGGTTGCCACGATCCAGAGACCAAGAACTCGCCTAAGTAGTAGGCGGGTTCTGGCGCTAAACCTTAAGCTGGTAGACCTGCGAGCTCTTTCGATAACGGCTAGCCTCAATATCTCAAACGCGAGTAAGTTGGGTCTGTGAAGATGGCTGTTATCGGGCATTTTAGTGGTGTGTACGATCGGGTTGGCTGGCTATGTTACGACGTTCGCCGAATGCGCGAGCGGTAACCTCAAGCTTCCCGTAATGCGAGTCCCTCAGGGCGCGCGTCGGCAAATCAGAGAGCAGAGCCTGGAGTTTTCAGTGCGCCCTGTTGCTCAAGGCAAACTGAAAGCGCGCTGAAGGTAGAGGTAGGCGAGCTCGAACTCGTCCTTGTTTGGACATGCCGAGGTGATGGCGAAGTGGATGCGGCGCACGCTGGTGCGCACCTGCGCTCCGAGCTTGAGCAGCTTGAGACGAATGGTCGCGACGGCGGCATCGGCGAATTGAGTAAAGCGCAGACCGACACGGCGCAGAGTGTCAACGAGAACATATGCCATGGCCGAGAACCACATGCGGAGCTGATTGGCCTGCATGGTGGCCGACGAGGCGCGATCGGCGAACAGTTCGAACTGCTCGCCGATGCGGTTCTCGGCTTCGCCGCGGGCGCAATAGAGGTCCTCATAGAGGGCGCGCGCATCGTAGGCGAGGCGGGTGCGCTTGAGGGAGGTGACGACAAAGCGAGGATTGGCGCCCTCCAGCGTATGCTCGGCCTTGGCAACGACGCGGCGGGTGCCGCTCCAGCTGTCGATGGTGCGATACTGGAAGTCGCGGAACACGCGCGCCGGCTGGCCCGAGGCGATGCATAGGCGTTTGGCCTCGGCAAGTTGATCGACCAGTGCTCCCTCCAGGCGGCGATTGCGCGCCAGGCCAAACACGAAGTCGACGCGGTTCGCCTCGCACCATGCCATCAGTTCGTCGTTGGAGAAGCCGCTGTCGGCGCGCAGGATGATATGCACCCGCGGCCAGCGTTGGCGGATCTGCGCAATGATGCGCGCCATCTCCTCGACCGCGCCATCGCTGCCCGCGACATTCGCACGCCGCTGGCGGGCCAGCAGCAGGTGTCGGCCACAGAACACATAGAGCGGCAGGTAGCAGTACTCGTCGTAATAGCCATGGAAGAACCGGCCTTCCTGCGCTCCGTGCAATGGGATGTCGGTATTATCGAGATCCAGCACGATCTCGCGCGGCACACGCGCATGCGCTTCGAGGAACAGATCGACCAGCAGCGCATCGACCTGCGCTCCGTCGCAATCGATCTTGTGATACTTCGACGCATGGCGCCGGGGCGTGTGCTCCAGGCGATTGAGCGTACTCTTGCCAGCCAACGCCTCACAGTCACTCCGCAGCACCGGGCTCAACTTGCCCGCCAGCACTGCAAAGGTTGGGTCCTTGCGCAGTTCGTCATGATCGTTGAGATCCTCATATCCCAACGCCAGGCCGAAGATGCGCTGTCCCACCAGCGTGTCGACCTGATGCTCGACATAGCGTGGGTCGCGCCGATCGATGAAGCAGTCGGCGAAGCGACGCACCAGCCCAAGGTCTCGGTCAACCTGGCCCAGCAGCAGCGCCCCTGCATTCGAGGTAATGTTCCCACCATCGAAACCGGCCACCACCGAACGCCGTTCAACCGCTTCAAATTCCAACAACTTCGCCGTACACTCTGTCTGCATCGGGGCACACCTGGGATCGTGGAGAAACTGTTGCTGCACAACGACTTTCTCAGATTCTCAGCCCCGATGCACCGCCCGCGTATGAGAAATCGCGGCTAGAGGTAATGCCAACGACATCACGCACTTGAGCGATAACACCGGATCCGTTGACAGCTTGAAGGTCTCCCACCGACCCAGCTGTAAGCTGAATGCGCGCCACATGCATTGCGATACCGATAACCGCTTGCCCGGGCCATCCCATGGGAACCCCCATTCGTGGCATCCGGTATCCGGGCGGCTG
>DASQPV010000008.1 GCA_035643775.1 Candidatus Angelobacter sp. | reverse complement strand
ACCGGGCGTGTGAGCCGCCGCCTGATCGGCCGCGTGCTGGCGGTGCGGCTCGGCATTCCGGTGTGGACGGGGCAAACAACTGCAAAGCGATGGGCGCGCGCTGGGGAGCGCCGCCGTCGCCGTCGCCACAGGAGAAGGGCGAACGGGGTTCGAGCCTAGTCGCCCCCGTCATTGATCATGACGGGAATTTCTGAATCTCTGTCGCGGCAAGGCAGCGATGGAGGTGATTCGTGGCCGGGAAAGAGATTGCCGTCAAGAAATACGTGGTCAGGCTCGACGCGGAGGAACGCGATCGACTCAACGAGTTGATTCGCAAAGGCAAGCGTTCCGCCCAGCTGCTGACGAAGGCGCGCATCCTGTTGAAGGCGGACATATCGGATGCGGGCGAAGGCTGGAGCGACAGCCGGATCGCCGCGGCGCTGGACACCAGCATCGCCACTGTCGAGCGGACCAGGCGCCAGCTGGTCGAGGAAGGGTTCGAGGCGGTGTTGGCCCGCAAATACAACTCGAACTCCGCCCGGCGGCGGATTTTCGACGGCGCGGCGGAAGCAAAACTGATCGCGCTGACGCTCTCTCCGGTCCCGGAAGGCTTTGCCAGATGGAGCCTGCGTCTGCTCGAGGAGAAGGTTGTCGAACTGCACATTGTCGAGCGCGCCAGCGACAACACGATCGGGCGGACGCTAAAAAAAACATTCTCAAGCCGCATCGCAAGCAGCAATGGGTGATTCCGCCCGACGCCAACGCGGCGTTTGTCGCCACCATGGAAGACGTCCTGGAAGTCTATCAGCGACCGCACGATCCGCAGCGCCCGCTCGTGTGCCTCGACGAAACCTCGAAGCAGCTGATCATCGACACGCGCGCGCCGATCCCCGCCAAACCTGGACAACCAGCGCGTCACGATTACGAATACGAACGCAATGGCGTCGCCAATCTGTTCATGGTGTTCGCGCCGCTGGAAGGCTGGCGGCATGTCAAGGTCACCGACCGCCACACCGCCATCGATTATGCCCACGTGCTCAGG
>DASQPV010000007.1 GCA_035643775.1 Candidatus Angelobacter sp. | reverse complement strand
CTGGATGTTGGCCACGGCCTCGCGAATGTAGAGGAGGCCGGTCTGCACGCCGGGATGGAGCAGCTTGCCCGCCGGGGTGAGCGCAATCGACCGGGTGCGCCGTTCGAACAATTCGACGCCGAGCAGCGTTTCGAGCCTGCGGATCTGATGACTGATGGCGCCCGGGGTGACGTTGAGCTCCTGCGCTGCCTTGGTCAGGCTCAAAGTGCCGCGCCGCCGCCTCGAAGGCCCGCAAGGCATTCAGTGGCGGCGCCACACGCATGAGAAAAACGCACTTGGGCACCTCGAAAAATTCCTCTCGCCAAGTCGCCACGAATCTGACTCGATGACCGCACGCGGTCATGGGCGGATGGAGCGAGCGGGTCATGGGGCAGAAGGGCTTTTTCGATGTTGAGCGCAGGCTGGAGGCGATCAGCGCCCAGGGCGATCCGCTGGAAACGATCAAAAAGATCGTGCCATGGGAGGATTTCCGTACTGACATCGAGGCCGTGACGGAGACAAAGCCCGAGGAGCGCAAGAGCAACGCCGGCCGCAAGCCCTATGACACGATCCTGAAGTTCAAGATCCTGGTGCTGCAATCGCTCCACAATCTCTCTGACGATCGGACTGAGTACCTGATCCGCGACCGCATATCGTTCATGCGCTTTCTCGATCTGGAGCTCGAGGACCCGGTGCCGGATGCCACCACGATCTGGCTGTTTCGCGAGGCGTTGGCGCAGGCCGGGCTGATCGACAAGCTGTTTGAGCGCTTCGGCCAGCATCTTGAGGCTGAGGGCTATATTGCGCGCGGCGGCCAGATTATTGACGCCACGATTGTGTCGGTGCCCAGGCAGCGCAACACGAAGGAGGAGAACGAGACGATCAAGGTCGGCAAGACGCCGGAGGGATGGGAGCAGCAGCCCGCCAAGAATGCCCAGAAGGACAAGGACGCGCGCTGGACGAAGAAGAACGATGCGAGCTTCTTCGGCTACAAGAACCACCTCGGCGTGGACAAGGCGCACAAGCTGATCCGCAAATGGGATGCGACGGACGCGGCCGTGCACGACAGTCGGAAGCTGGACGATGTGCTCGATCTCTCCAATACCGGCAAGGGGGTCTGGGCGGACAGCGCCTA
>DASQPV010000006.1 GCA_035643775.1 Candidatus Angelobacter sp. | reverse complement strand
CTTGGCCACTCCCTCCGGGCGACTAAGGGCTGGAGCGTTGACAGTGTGAAGCAGGCGTATACGCGAGCACTCCAGCTGTGCAAAGAGAGTGGGTTTGATGAGCATACCTTGCCTGCGGTGTTTGGTCTGTGGACCTGGAATTTCCTTCGTGCAGCGCTGGGTGAAGCTCAAGCCCTTGCCGAAGATTTGGTGAATACAGCCGAGAATGCAGATGACTCCGTTTTCAGGGTTCTTGCCCACGAAGCTTTAGGGTTTACCTTATTTGCGCGCGGGAAATTTGCCGCTGCCCACGCGGCGCTAGAACGCAGCATTAGCATGTGTGAAGACAGCAAGGCCGCGGCGTATCTTGACCTGTCAGCGCAAGACCCGCGAGTTCATGTAAGGTTATACGACGGCATGGCCATGTGGTTGCTCGGCTATCCAGATCAAGCGTTGCGGATTTGCGCTGAGGCCCGCCATTATGCAGATACATCTCAACATGCGTTCAGCGAGGCAATGGCACGAACGATAAGCCTCCGGGTGCATCAGTTTCGCGGTGAGGCTGCCGTTGTCGCACGGGAGGCTAACGCGGCAATCGCACTCTGCGAAGAGCATGGGTTTGTGCACTATCTGGCCATGGCTCTGATTTTGCGCGGATGGGCAAGTGCCCAGCAAGGCGAGTTTGACAAGGGGATTGCCGAGATTCAGGACGGTTTGGATAAAGTACGGACCACCGGCGCCTTATTGTTCGATTCGTATGCTCTGGGATTACTGGCGGATGTATGCATAAAGAATGAACGATACGAACAAGCGTTCGGCTTCCTGGAGCAGGCAAAATTAAGACTCGATGAAGGGAGCTCCGAACGCTTTTACGAGGCTGAAATATATCGCTTGCTCGGAGAAACATATCTGCGATCACGTCGAGATCTGGATCAGGCGGAGCGGTTTTTGTGTAAGGGCCTTGAGGTTGCGCGCCAACAGAAAGCCAAGTCACTTGAACTTAAACTTTGTGTAAGTATTTATGACCTGTACGAGCTAAGACAAAACGTCGACAAGCATCGCTCGCAACTCGGCGAGATTTACGGATATTTTAGCGAGGGGTTTGACACCACGGATCTAGTCAAAGCCAAGGCAAGGTTGAAAAATGCTTGATAACTCCGCCAAGACACTGGGCCTCACTTTCCCCATCACGCTGCTCGACCGTGCCGACGAGGTGATCGAGAGGCTTAGTCTCCTTTTGGCACAAAGGGGACATCCCGACCGCACTGACCAATGTCCGGTTTCAGGGGGTGAGTTCAATCGGTCAGTGCAACACCAGTTGCAGTCTATTGGCAGGGGTTTCGAAGGCCAAGGTCTTTCGCGGGCGTTGATTGAGCCTCAGAGCAATGCCATTGAGGTAGGCCTGGGAGAAGCGCGAGAGATCGGTTCCTCTCGGGAAGTACTGTCGCAGCAGGCCGTTGGTGTTCTCGTTGCTGCCACGCTGCCATGGACTGCGCGGATCACAGAAGTAAACCTGCACGTTGGTGGCAACCGTGAAGCGTTTGTGGCCAGACATCTCCTTGCCTTGGTCCCACGTCAGGGAGCGTCGTAGCTGCTCGGGCAATTTGCGGATGTGCTTAGCGAGCGCGGCAACCACGGTCGTCGTGTCCTTCCTTGGAAGCTTGACGAGCATCGTAAAGCGGCTGTGGCGTTCGACGAGCGTCACGATGTGCGTGTCGCTTGCTCCGGTAAGAAGATCTCCTTCCCAATGGCCAGGAACTGCGCGATCCTCGGCCTCGGCGGGTCGCTCGCGGATAGAGACCATATCGAGTATGTGCCCCTGTCCATTCTTGGCCTTGCCGCCTTTGGCGTGACGCATCTGCCGCCTTGTACGCAACTGTGCCGTCAGCTCCTTCTTCAGCACGCCGCGCGTCTGAACAAAGAGACTGCGATAGATCGCTTCGTGAGATATCCGCATGTCTCGGTCGGTCGGGAACTGCTGCTTCAGCCAACCGGAGATCTGCTCTGGCGACCATTGCAGCGCAAGCTTCTGCGCCACGCGCCATCGTAACTCCCCATGGAGCGCCAGGCGACAAGGCTTAGGGCGCAGCGCCCGCTCCCAGGCGCTCCTCTCGGCCCGGTTTGCACGGTAAGTCTGCGAACCGCCGTTGCGTCGAATCTCCCGGCTTATCGTCGATGGCGATCGTTTGAGACCTCGTGCGATCCGACGGACCGACCGGCCGGCCGCAATCCCACGGGAAATCTCTTCGCGCTCCTCAAGCTTCAACGCCGCCACAGCTCTGCAACGCGGCGCCGGAGCGATCCCTCCATTGAGAGCCACGATCCGCTGGACGCCGGTCTTGTTCCTCCTTTCCAGCGCCCGGGAGATGGCTAACACACTTTGTCCGTTCTTCCAGCGCTCCCAAAGTTCATCCTTCTGCTTCGCCGTGAACAATATCCGTGACGTCACCATCTGCCACCTCCTTATCCAGCAAGATTAGAAGGTGTTGCGTCGATCGGTTGAGATCACCCCCCGAAAGATGGGGTAATCGGCCGGCAGCTTGTGGATAGCTGAAGATTTGGGGTGCTGCGCTTCAGACCGATGGTGGAAACGAGGTCCGTGTGTACGGCCTCAGGCATCAGAAGGAGAAGCGCAGCATGGACCATTTTGCTGGACTGGACGTTTCGGTCAAGGAGACGAG
>DASQPV010000005.1 GCA_035643775.1 Candidatus Angelobacter sp. | reverse complement strand
TCAGTGGGTTCAGCATGGGCGCGTGTCAGCGGGTACGGGAATATCAACCCGTTGTCCATCGACTACGCCTCTCGGCCTCGCCTTAGGTCCCGACTTACCCTGGGCGGATTAGCCTGCCCCAGGAACCCTTGGTCATCCGGCGGAGGGGTTTCTCACCCCTCATTCGCTACTCATGCCTGCATTCTCACTCGTGTGGCCTCCACGGCTGGCTCACGCCGCCGCTTCACCGCCCACACGACGCTCCCCTACCCACCCCAACCCCTGAACCACACCCACAAGGGATGCGACTAGGGACATGCTGGAGTGCCACGGCTTCGGCGGTGTGCTTGAGCCCCGCTACATTGTCGGCGCGGAATCACTTGACCAGTGAGCTATTACGCACTCTTTCAAGGGTGGCTGCTTCTAAGCCAACCTCCTGGTTGTCACGGCAACTCCACATCCTTTACCACTTAGCACACGCTTAGGGGCCTTAGCCGATGATCTGGGCTGTTTCCCTCTCGACTACGAACCTTATCGCCCGCAGTCTCACTGCCACGCTCTCACTTACCGGCATTCGGAGTTTGGCTGACTTCAGTAAGCTTGTAGGCCCCCTAGGCCATCCAGTAGCTCTACCTCCGGCAAGAAACACGTGACGCTGCACCTAAATGCATTTCGGGGAGAACCAGCTATCACGGAGTTTGATTGGCCTTTCACCCCTACCCACAGGTCATCCCCCAGGTTTTCAACCCTGGTGGGTTCGGTCCTCCACACGGTCTTACCCGCGCTTCAACCTGCCCATGGGTAGATCACTCCGCTTCGGGTCTACAGCATGCGACTAAAGAGCGCCCTATTCAGACTCGCTTTCGCTACGGCTCCCCCACACGGGTTAACCTCGCCACACACCGTAACTCGCAGGCTCATTCTTCAAAAGGCACGCCATCACATCACAACACCCCCGAAAGGATGTCAACGCTCTGACGGCTTGTAGGCACACGGTTTCAGGTACTATTTCACGCCCCCTCACCGGGGTGCTTTTCACCTTTCCCTCACGGTACTAGTCCGCTATCGGTCATCAGGGAGTATTTAGGCTTACCAGGTGGTCCTGGCAGATTCACACGAGATTTCACGGGCCCCGTGCTACTCGGGAAACACCATATGAAGACGGAAAGGTTTAACCTACTGGACTATCACCAACTACGGTCGGCCATTCCAGACCGTTCGGCTACCCAACCATTTTATAACTTCACATCCGGCCAGGCGGACCAGATACAGATGCTCCCACAACCCCACACACGCAACGCCCGCCGGCTATCACACGCGCATGGTTTAGCCTCATCCCCTTTCGCTCACCACTACTCAGGGAATCACAATTGTTTTCTCTTCCTGCGGGTACTGAGATGTTTCACTTCCCCGCGTTACCACCAACCGCCCTATCAATTCAGACGGCGGCAACACCCCATGACGGGTGCTGGGTTACCCCATTCGGAAACCCCCGGATCAACGCTCGGTTGCCAACTCCCCGGGGCATATCGCAGGCTCCCACGTCCTTCATCGGCTCCTGATGCCAAGGCATCCACCGTGTGCCCTTAAAAACTTGAACACAAAAGTTACAAGATGCTCGCGTTCACTATGCAGTTCTCAAAACACGAACGGACACCAACCCACACCACCACCAAACCACCCACAACACCACACCACAAAAACCAACACAAGGGGCAAACATCGTGGATGCGGTATGACGGCAAGACCGGCCCGCACGCCCAAACCCACCCCACCGACCAGGCGAGACAGGCTCAAAGGCGACCTGAAGACAACCAACACCAGAAAAACCATCCGGTGTCCGTTTCCTCAGGACCCAACAGTGTGCCCGACCCTCCCCAGCCCATCCATCCGATGGTTTTCCTGAACCCACGAACAACCGCGGGCAGTACTCACACCGAGGATCAACCGAGAAGAATCGAATAGCCAGTGCTCCACTAATGAGCAAACCCACCCACAGAACACGCGCCTGTGGCATGAGCCGATCTGGACCCCCCACCCCCAGGACGAACCTGAGACGATGCAGGGGCCAGTGATGCTCCTTAGAAAGGAGGTGATCCAGCCGCACCTTCCGGTACGGCTACCTTGTTACGACTTCGTCCCAATCGCCGGCCCCACCTTCGACGGCTCCCCCCACAAGGGTTGGGCCACCGGCTTCGGGTGTTGCCGACTTTCGTGACGTGACGGGCGGTGTGTACAAGGCCCGGGAACGTATTCACCGCAGCGTTGCTGATCTGCGATTACTAGCGACTCCGACTTCA
>DASQPV010000004.1 GCA_035643775.1 Candidatus Angelobacter sp. | reverse complement strand
TTGACATTTGTCATAATTCCAAAAATTGAGATTATTTGTCAATTCAAACACTGTCATTTTTCTGTCAATTCAAAAATTGACTGTCATTTTTCTGTCAATTCAAAAATTGGCATTTTTTTGTTAATTCCAAAAATTGGTATTTTTTTGCCAATTCAAACATTGTAATTTTTCTGTCAATTCCAAAAATTGGAATTTTTGTCAATTCCAAAAATTGATTTTTTTTTTGTTGATTCCAAAAATTGGCATTTTTTGTCAATTCAAACATTTGTCATTTTTCTGTCGATTCTAGGATTGTCATTTTTTTGTCAATTTTAAAAATTGATATTTATCATAATTCCAAAAATTGAGATTTTTTGTCAATTCAAACACTGTCATTTTTCTGTCAATTCAAAAATTGTCATTTTTTTGGTGATTCCAAAAATTGGTATTTTTTTGTCAATTCAAACATTGTAATTTTTCTGTCAATTCTAGGATTGTCATTTTTAAAAATTGACAATTGTTATCAATCAATTCCAAAAATTGGCATTTTTGTCAATTCCAAAAATTTACATTTTTGTCAATTCCAAAAATTTACGTTTTTTGTGAATTCAGACATTGACGTTTAACTTATCTGTCAATTCTAGGATTGTCATTTGTTTGTGAATTTTAAAACTTGACATTTGTAATAATTCCAAAAATTGTGATTTTTTTTTGTCAATTCAAACACTATCATTTTTCTGTCAATTCAAAAATTGGCATTTTTTTGTTCATTCCAAAAATTGGATTTTTTTTGTTAATTCAAACATTGTAATTTTTCTGTCAATTCCAAAAATTGGCATTTTTCAGTCAATTCTAGAATTGAAGAGTTCTATTCCAAAGTGGACTAACTGCAAAATTCTCGTTTCGAGTAAATAAAAAAAAACTGTCTCCACTCGAGGGGGGGCACCAAATATGTATTATGATGGGTGGGTTGTGTAGCTTGAAAAATTTGGAGTAAGATTCATTTTTTGTTCGTGACAAATATCCCCCCTCCTGGGCTACAGAGCGTGATAAAGAGTAAAAAACGACGCAGTTAGTCCACTTTGGAATTATATATGATTTTTTTACGAGCGGAAAACAGCGCTCCCGCGCGGAAAAAACGCGCCTGGTGGTTGCAACTGGTCAGTATCGATGGGGAGTGGGGTCGACTACCAGATGGCAGCACTAACTCGAAAAATCATAATTTTGTAGTTAGGTCACTTTGGAAAAGAGCTTTTTAACCGTTTTTTGTCCAAATTAGTAATAATAATTCACATTTAGTAATAATAATTGACAAAATTAACGAAGTCGCCGTATCTAGCCACGAGATTGCATCATTGCAACATTCATGCAAGGTAACAATTCATAGGGTCACTTTGGAAAAAATATATGATTTTTTACGCGCGTAAAACAGCGCTCCCGCGCGGAAAAAACGCGTCTGGTGGTCTGGTGGTTGAAACCGGTCAATTTCGATAAGGAGTGGGATCGACCACCAGATGGCAGCACTAACTCAAAAATCATAATTTTGCAGTTAGGTCACTTTGAAAACAAGATCTTCAACTTATCGTAGACCATCAAATTAGGGAAAATTGGGGGAATTTTT
>DASQPV010000002.1 GCA_035643775.1 Candidatus Angelobacter sp. | reverse complement strand
GCCGAGTGCGTGAAGATCCACGCGAGCTTTCCGCGAGCGAAGCGGTGACATGGGCCGAGCGACATTTATTTGAACGGCGCTCTGTGGTTCGCGAACATGAACTTTGGCGACACGCGCTCGAAGCCGTACGCGGAAGCGCGACTTCCCTGGCAAAGATCAAACAAGAAACAGCGTCACGCGATTATCTCCGCTCGGAAAACGACAAGGTCGCGCATCCCGAGGTCCTCGCGCGGGAGTGGGAGATTGTGCAGGCTGCGCGGGATGGTGTCGGCGTCCACACGCCTTTAGCGCCGCGCGTTACAGCTGATGGCAATCAGCTCACGTCGGAACAATCGCGCGCTCTGGATGCAATTCTCTGGTCCACGAATTTCATCACTCTTTTTCGTGGAGGCGCGGGCACGGGCAAGAGTTTCGTCTTGAAGCGAGTTCAACAAGCGCTCGATAAAGCCGGGCGCACCTCCCTCGTCCTCGCGCCACAGCGACAGCAAGTGATCGATCTACATCGCGACGGTCTAACTGCGACGCAGACCGTGGCAGAATGTTTGCAGCGCCAGGATTTGCAGGATCGCGCAGTTGTAATTGTCGATGAAGCCGGCCAGCTGGACGGACGGCAGCTGCTTGATCTCATTCATTTGGTTCAGGAACGCCGCGGCCGACTAATTCTTTCCGGAGATACTCGACAGCACGGGCCGGTGGAAGCATCCGACGCGCTCCGGGCAATCGAGCGCTACTCCGGTTTGCGCGCCGCGGAAGTCTCCGAGATTCGACGGCAGGATTCGCAGCGAGGGAGAACGATGGCGGAGCGCAAACGCATCAAGCGTTACCGCGAAGCCGTCGAAGCAGCAGCGGCCGGCGACTTGTCCGGTTCCTTTCGCAAGCTGGAAGCACTCGACGCCATCATCGAATGCGATGCTGTCGCACAAAGTGGCAAGCTAGCGGATGCTTATTTGCAGATCGTGGCGAGTGGCGAATCGGCCATCGTCGTCTCGCAAACACGCGCGGAAGTTCGCGCAGTTAATGAGGCCATTCGGAAGCAGCTCCGGGATCGTGGATTTCTGAGTCAGGATGAATCACAAGTAACCGCCCTCGAACAAGTCGATCTGACCGCCGCGCAAAAGCTCGACCTGCGACATTATCCGGCACGCAGCATCGTTGTTTTCAATCGCAATTTCCGCAACTGCATGCGCGGACAACAAGCGAAAATAGTCGGACTTACAGCCAGACATCTCGTTTTGGAAGTCTCCGGGAAAATTCGCCAAATCCCGC